>CALFLO010000117.1 GCA_937880175.1 uncultured Gluconobacter sp. | reverse complement strand
CGCGGCCGTGGGGGGGCGTGTTTTGTCACCTTCTTTTTGTGCTGGGGGTGTGGGGTCCGGGGGGGGGGCCCACGGGCATCGAGCCAGCGTGCGGCCTCGGCAAATTCGTCCGGCGTTCCGAAATTGGTCAGATCCCCGCTGACGAGAATGGTGTCCACGTCCGAGCGGCGGATATCCTTCACCAGAGCCGCGCAGGTCTGTTCGAGATGGACGTACTGGCGGTTCTTCTTCCATGACAGAAGGCTCAGGGCGCGCTTGTTGAGCGCCTCACGCCAGTGGACCGGAGGCGGGGGAAGGTGCGGGTCCGAAATATGGGCCAGTGTGACAGCGGACGTAATGACAGGGGACGTTTGCCGCGACGAGAGGGGATCTGCGGGCAGGTCAGGGGTCATGATCAGAAAAGGGCCTTGTCAGTATCCACGCCAAAAACAGGCATCCGGATACGCCGGGAGGCCCGTTCTGGCAGTTCCATCATAGCCGTGCTAGACCCGCCCGCATAGCCGAACGCCAGACGAAGATTGCCTTACCTAGTGCGCATAGCCCTGATCCATAATGCCCGTAGCCGCAAAAACCGCCGGAACGGTTCCAGTTTTGCTGCTGAGGCCCAGGCCCTTCTGGGGAAGGATTTTGTGCCTTCCGACAGCCGGGAAGGGACCACCGATCACGTCCGCCAGCTTTATGAGCGTGGGGTCGACACCATTCTCATCGACGGTGGAGACGGGACGGTCAGCACTGCCCTGACGGCTATCGCGCGCGCGTATCCTGCCGATAAACTTCCCGATATCGTGGTTCTGGCGTCGGGCAACACGAACCTCATTGCCAGCGATGTGGGTTTTGGCCTGCGGGGCATGGAGGCGATCCATCGTCTGCGTCAGGGCGCACTGCGCTCCAGCATTCGCACGCCAATCCGCCTGTCCTGGCCGGGAACGGATCGCATGCCGGTGCTTGGCCTCTTTGGTGGCTGTGCCGGATTTGCGCGTGCCGTACGGATTGCCCATTCCCCGACGGTCCTGCGTTTTGCGCCGCATGATCTGGCGGTCGGCATTACTCTTTTGACTACGTTCGTCAGCCTCATGTTCCGCAAAAGCCGCGAAGAGTGGCTCAAGGGTGATCCGCTTCGGATCGAAACGGGTGGCCATGCCTATGACGGGCAGAGCTTCATGTTCCTCGTCACGGGTCTGTCCTGCCTGTCGCGCGGGATCTGGCCATTCTGGGACGCCGAGCCCAATGTTGAGGGCCTGCGCTATCTGGATGTCAGCGCCCGTCCTGATAGCCTCTTGCGCGCTACGGCGGCCCTGCTGTTCGGTCGTGCGCCCCGCTGGCTGCGCCGTCATCCGGACTATGTCAGCGGTCGTACGGATGACATGACGCTGGTGACGGAGAGCGATTTCGTGCTGGACGGTGAAGTCTTTACTGCGGCGCCGGATGGTGTCCTGCGTCTGGAGCGTGCCCCCGGTTTCCGGTTCCTGCATGCCTGACGCGCTCGAACAGCGCCTGATTGGTGAACTGACGACCCTGGTTGATCCCGGTGTGGTTGCCTTCGCCGATGCGCTGGCCCATGCGTGTCCTGTCCTGCCGCTGGGTGTGCTGTTTTACGGCTCACTGCTCCGGAAAGCTGATCCGGACGGTATTCTGGACTTCTATATCGTTACTGAAAACGCCGAAGGTTTTTCGGGCGGTCTGGTCGCCCGGACTGGCAATCTCGTTCTGCCGCCCAATGTCCGCTATTCCGAGTTCCATCATGGCGGCCGTGTACTGAGAGCAAAAATCGCGGTTCTGTCACGTCCGCAGTTCGAGGCCCGGACCAGCCTCGGCGCACTCGATACGACAATCTGGGCACGGTTCTGCCAGCCGGTGCGGCTGGTCTGGGTGCGTGATCCGGAAAGTGCGGATGCCATTCTGTCGCTGATCGCGGGCTGCGTGACCACGGCATCGTGCTGGTCGGCCCTTCTGGGGGAGGCGTCCATGACGGCGCTGGGGTTCTGGCAGACCCTTTTCGCCCATACCTACGCCTCCGAGCTTCGGGTCGAGAAAAAAGGCCGGGGCAACAGTATTCTGGAAGGGCAGGAGGCTCGTTACGCTGCCCTGCTGCCTCTCGGATGGGCGCGGGGGCGGCTTCGGTTCTCGGCTCGTGGTGACATGCTCGAACCTGTCTTTGACGCCGCGCTGCGCCGGAAAGCGGCCCGTCGCTGGGCGCTGATCCAGACATCCGGGCGTCCACGCAATGTGGCGAGACTGCTGAAAGCCGCTTTCACATTTGAAAACGGTGCGCCCTATCTGGCGTGGAAGATCCAGCGCCATACGGGCTTTGATATGGAATTGTCGCCCTTTGAGAGCCGGCATCCGCTTGTGATGCTGCCATGGCTTCTGTGGCGGGCCCGCAGGCTCCTGAAGCGCCCGAAAGTCTGAATAAAAAAGGGGGATCCGATGGATCCCCCTTTTTTATGGATTACAATCCGAAGTGCCGGGCGACTTCACCGAAGACGGCCACAGCGCGGTCGATCTCCTCAGGCGAATGTGCCGCCATGACCGAGCAGCGCAGTAGGGGGCGGTTGTCAGGTGTTGCGGGCGGGAGTGAGAGGTTCACATAAACCCCGTTTTCCAGCAGCGCGTTCCAGAAGCCCACAGCCTGATCCACGGTCTCGAGCGTTACGGCAACGACCGGGGAGACATGTTCGCCCGTTTTCAGGCCGGCCTTCTGAAGTCCGGAATGCAGACGGGCTGCGTTTTCCTGAAGCTTCGTCCGCAGTTCCGGACGGGCCTGCATGTCTTCAAGCGCCGCCATGGTGGCTGCGATGATTTCGGGGGGCAGGGACGCCGTGAACATGTAGGGGCGCGAGCACAGGCGCATCAGGTCCACGCCGTCGTGGTTCGTGACGCAGTAGCCGCCTACGGTCCCGAGGGACTTGGAGAAGGTGCCGACCACGAAGTCGATCCCGTCCTCGCAGCCCTGCATTTCCGCAACGCCGCGGCCATGCGCGCCGAGAACGCCGAACGAATGGGCTTCGTCAGCCATCAGATACGCACCGTGGCGCGTTTTGATATCGACGAATTTGTCCAGCGGGGCGACATTCCCCGTCATGGAGTAAATGCCCTCGGCGATGATGAGCTTGGCGCCCGTGTGGTCCTTCAGGCGTGCGAGACGCTTTTCCAGATCGACGGGATCGTTGTGACGGAAGCGGATGACCTGTGCGCCGGACAGCTTGGCGCCGTCATAGATGCTGGCATGGCTGTCCGCATCGAGTAGGAGGACATCGTCCTTGTTCACCAGCGCCGAGATCGTGCCCAGATTGGCCTGATACCCGGTGGAGAACACCATGCAGTATTTGCGGTGGAAGAAATCGGCGAGCTGGGCTTCCAGCTTGCGGTGCAGACCGAACGTGCCGTTTGCAATGCGCGAGCCCGTCGTGCCGACGCCCATCGTCTCGGCCGTTTCCACGGCGGCTTCGATGGCCTTTTTCGACTGGCTGAGACCGAGATAGTTGTTGGTCCCGAACAGCAGCGTTTCGCGGCCTTCGATGATCCCGACACTGGCGGAGATCGGACGTTCGATCACGACCTCGAACGGGTTGCGGGGGGACGCCGCGGTCAGGCCCTCATAGGCTTCGCGCAGCCCCTGGTGCTTGGCGAAAATATCCGTCACGCGTGAGCGACCTTCAGCGTGTGCAGGCAGCCGGCAAGATCGTTGATGGTGCGGATATCCGCGAGCTTGTCGAGGGGAACGGAGACGTCGAGCTCGTCTTCGATTTCCATGACGAAGTTCATGACGGCCAGGCTGTCAAAGGCAAGGTCTTCGACAATCTTGCTGTTGCCATCGATGTCCCGGGGAACTTTCGGATTGGCAAGCAGTTTCTCAATGATCATTCCGGAAATGCCGGCGACGCTGTCAGTCATGGACTTCAACTCTCGGTGTCTGTGCAATCTTGGGCAAGCCTTATGCTCCAAACCGGCCCCGTTCGCCACCCCTTTGCCTTTTAAGGCGACGGGGCAGCCGGGGCCGGAGGAGTATCAGGCGACCGAAGACGTGGTTTCGGGCTGCTGTTCGAACTGGCCGGAGAGCAGCATGGTCTTGGCCTTGGCGCGGGTCAGCTTGCCGGAAGACGTCTGGGGCAGTGTGCGGGGCGGCACCAGAATGACGTCAACGTCCACGCCATGCTGGCGGCGGAACAGACTCGTGACCTCGTCCCGGAGCTGGTTGCGGCTCTCGTCTTCGGTCGCGCGGCACTGGACCAGCGCTACGATCTTCTCGCCTTCGTCCCCATCCACGGAGAACACGGCCACGTCACGCGAACGCAGGGTCGGGATCTCGCTTTCGGCGGACCATTCCAGATCCTGCGGCCAGATGTTGCGGCCGTTGATGATGATGAGGTCCTTGGCGCGGCCGGTGACGACGATCTGACCATTAAGGTGATAGCCAAGATCGCCCGTGTTCAGCCAGCCATCCGCATCGAGGACTTCTCCGGTCTCGTCAGGGCGGCGGAAATAGCCGCACATGAGACTCGGGCCGCGCACATAGACGGTGCCGACCTGCCGGTCCGCCAGATCATGGCCTGCGGCGTCGCGGACCTCGATCTGGTGATCGGGAAGGGCCTCGCCGCACAGGACAAAGGTCCGCAGCGGATGGGACGGATCGTTGGAAGGCTCGGCAATGCCGTCTTTCTCAAGGCGACGCAGGTCGATGGTGTCGGTCTGGATGCCGGTGTCGAGCGGGGCGAAGCTGATGGCGAGAGTTGCCTCGGCCATGCCGTAACTCGCGACGAAAGAGGTGGCCCGGAAGCCGTTGGAGGCGAAACGCTCGGCAAAGCCTTCAAGGATATGATGGCGGATCATGTC
>CALFLO010000116.1 GCA_937880175.1 uncultured Gluconobacter sp. | reverse complement strand
CGCCCGATTTCTGCCAACCGGAGCCTATCGAATTGTCTGCGACCCGGCCGCTCTGCTTTCAGGACCTGATCCTGCGCCTTCATCAATTCTGGTCCGAGAAGGGCTGCGCCATTTTGCAGCCCTACGATACCGAACTCGGAGCAGGCACGCTCTCCCCTCACACCACGCTCCGCGCGCTCGGCCCCAAGCCATGGGCTGCGGCCTATGTGCAGCCCTGCCGCCGTCCGTCGGATGGCCGTTACGGCGAAAACCCCAACCGTCTTCAGCACTATTACCAGTATCAGGTGCTGCTCAAGCCGACGCCGGAAGACAGCCAGCAGCTTCTGCTCGACAGCTATCGCGCCATCGGGATCGACCCCGAGTTGCACGATATCCGATTCGTCGAAGATGACTGGGAAAACCCGACCATCGGCGCCTGGGGACTGGGCTGGGAAGTCTGGTGTGACGGGATGGAAGTCTCGCAGTTCA
The DNA here is from genome assembly GCA_937880175.1 of uncultured Gluconobacter sp. Lineage (GTDB taxonomy): Bacteria > Pseudomonadota > Alphaproteobacteria > Acetobacterales > Acetobacteraceae > Gluconobacter. The sequence continues at coordinate 8,120 of CALFLO010000116.1, read as the reverse complement.
CCTATTTCCAGCAGGTGGGTGGCATTCCGACCGTCCTGCCGTCCACGGAGCTGACCTACGGGCTCGAGCGTCTGGCGATGTATGTGCAGGGCGTCGAGAATGTCTATGACCTCGACTTCAACGGCCGTGGCCTGACCTATGGCGATGTGTTCCTGCGTGCCGAGCAGGACTATTCGCGCCATAATTTCGAGCTCGCCGACACGCAGATGCTGCTGACCCATTTCAACGATGCCGAGCGTGAGTCCATGCGTCTGTCCGAGGCCGGCGTGGCGCAGCCCGCCTATGACCAGTGCCTCAAGGCCTCGCATCTGTTCAATCTTCTGGATGCGCGGGGCGTGATTTCCGTGTCCGAGCGCGCATCCTATATCGGGCGCGTCCGAGCGCTTGCCAAAGCCGCCTGCGAAGCCTGGCTCGCCGGTGAGGAGGAGACGTCCCATGGCTGAACTTTTTATAGAACTGTTCAGCGAGGAAATCCCCTCCGGCATGCAGGCGCGGGCGGCAAACGATCTGGGTTCGCTGCTGACCAAGGCGCTCGACGGCCTGAACCCGCGTGATCTGCGCACGTTTTTCGGCGCCCGCCGTATTGCAGCGATCCTGAATGTCGATGCCGAAATCCCGGCACGCAGCGTGTCCGAACGCGGCCCGCGTGAAGGTGCACCGGAAAAGGCGCTGGAAGGCTTCACCCGCAAGCATGGCGTCACACCGGCGGATCTGACGCTGGAAAACGGCTTCTGGGTTCTGAACAAGTCGCTCGACCCGGTGAGCGCGGAAAGCCGCGTGGCCGAGGCCGTGCCCGAGTTGCTGTGGAAGTTCCCCTGGCCCAAATCCATGCGCTGGGGTGCGGGTTCGAACTTCACCTGGGTGCGCCCGCTCCGCCGGATCGCCTGTCTGCTGGACGGGCATGTCGTGCCATTCGCCCTCGCCCGCGACGGGGATGACGCGCACGGACTGAAGGCGTCCAACCTCTCCGAAGGCCATCGCTTCCTTGCTCCGGGCGCGTTCGAGATCCTGTCGGGCCAACAGTGGCAGGACGAGCTTGAAACCCGCTCGGTCATCGTGGACATGGACAGCCGCCGCGACATGGTGCGCACGGGTGTGGCACGTCTGGCGGACCAGCATGGCATTACGGTTGTGCAGGATGACGGGCTGGTTGATGAGGTCTGCGGGCTGGTCGAATATCCGGTCCCGCTTCTGGGTCAAATCGACGCTGCGTTCATGGATCTTCCGGCCGAAGTGATGCAGGTCTCCATGCGGATCAACCAGCGCTATTTCGCGCTGCGCAATCCAGACGGCAAGGCTGCACCGTATTTCGCCTTCATCGGCAATCTGCCGTTCAAGGATGGCGGCAAGCTGACCACGGCGGGCAATGAGCGCGTGCTCCGCGCCCGGTTTGCCGATGCCCGGCATTTCTGGGACCTGGACCGCAAGACCAAACTGGCTGACCGCGTTCCGGCGCTGGCGGCGGTGACGTTCCATGCCAAGCTGGGCACGCAGGCCGAGCGCGCCGAGCGGATAGAGATGTTGTCGGGCTGCGTGGCGGAAGCCATGGGACTCGATAGCTTGCAAATTCATCAAGCAGTACGCGCAGGTCTACTGGCCAAGGCCGATCTGACGACCGGTATGGTTGGCGAGTTTCCGGAACTTCAGGGCGTCATGGGCGGCTATTACGCAGCACATGATGGTGAAGACGAGCCCGTCTCCCGCGCCGTGGCCGAGCATTACCTGCCGCGCGGTCAGTCCGATGAGACCGCAAAAGCCGCGGTTTCGGTGGCAGTAGCACTCGCGGACCGGCTGGACCTGCTGGCCGGTTTCTTTGCCATTGGCGAGCTGCCGAGCGGTTCGGGGGATCCGTATGCGCTGCGTCGTGCGGCACTCGGCATCATCCGCACCATCCGTGACAACGGGCTGCGTCTGGATCTGACGACACTGTTCGCACAGGCCGCGAATGGCCGGACGGGCGGTGAACTGGCCAAGCTGCCGGACTTTATTGCCGAGCGTCTGCGCGTGCAGCTTCGCAGCGAAGGCGAGCGACATGACGTGCTTGCCGCCATGCTGACCGATGGTCTGGATGGCGATCTGGTCCGGCTTCTGGCCCGGACCTCGGCGCTGTCAGAGATGATCCAGACGGAAGACGGACGCAACCTGCTCGCCGCCGCCAAGCGTGCCGCCAACATTCTGCGCATCGAGGACAAGAAGGACGGCCCGCATACCGGCGCGCCCGATCCGACCCTCTATACGCAGGACGAGGAACGCGCTCTGGCCGCCGGTCTGGATCAGGCCGTCCCCGCAATCGAGACGGCCCTGAAGGAAGAGCGTTTCACCGATGCGATGCAGGCCATTGCGGCCCTGCGTCCGACGCTGGATCGGTTCTTCGAAGCCGTGACGGTCAATGCGCCGGAACCGGAGGTGCGGGCCAATCGCCTCAGACTGTTGTCCCGCTTCCGCGCGACGACGGCCCTGATCGCCGATTTCGGCCAGATCGAGGGCTGAAGCCATGGGAGCGTGGTGGTCCGGATCCGTCACCACGTTCCTTCACACTCCCCCAGACCAACTCTGCGCCGCTTTGGCCCATCAGGTGGTGCAGAACCGTTTCCAGGGTGAGCCGCAGCAGGTCCATGCCTGGGACGCGCAGATCGATCTTCTGCGCGATATTCTCCCGACAATTCCCAACGCACAGGACTGGCAGGTTCTGTTCGAGTTCCCGATCCCGCGGCTTGGCGGACGGATCGACACGGTTCTGGTGTCGCCCGGCGCGATTTACGTGCTGGAATTCAAGATCGGCTCATCCAGTTTCGATGCGTCAGCCCTCTCCCAGACGGAAGGCTATGCGCTCGACCTGCTGGATTTTCATGCCGCCAGCCGGACACACCCGCTCATTCCCGTTCTGGTCGCCACGGATGCGCTGCCCCGCGCCCAGACAACGCCGCTTCTGCTTCCACTGGGCGTCACAGAAGTTCAGCGCGTTAATGCGACCGGGCTGAAAACGCTCCTGACCACGCTGGCAGCGCAGACGGCTCATGCCGCAAATCCGCTGATCCCTGCGCAGTGGGAACATGCCCCTTACGATCCGGTCCCGAGCATTGTGGAAGCGGCACGGCAGATTTACGCGACGCACAGCGTTGCCGATATCCACACCGCTCGTGCCGATGCGACAAACCTGACGCAGACCTCGTACTGCATCGCCAGCATTCTGGAAAAGGCCCGGACGGAAGAGCGTAAGGTCATCGTGTTCGTCTCGGGTATTCCGGGCGCGGGCAAGACGTTGTGTGGTCTGAAAGCAGCCTTTGCGGATGGGGGTGACGGGACGGGTGCGACGTTCCTGACCGGCAACCCCACTCTTGTTTCGGTACTGCGGGAAGCCCTGACGCGCGATACGGTCAGCCGGGGACAGAAGCGTCCCCTCGTGGAGCAGCGGATGGAGTCCACAATCCAGTCCCTGACGAAGTTCCGCGATCACTATGTAGGGCGTCTGGCGGAATGTCCGCCGGAGCAGATCATGGTCATTGACGAGGCCCAGCGCTGCTGGACGCAGGCTCAGGCCGTACGCAAAAGCCAGCAGCGCCATGTGAAGCTGACGGAGTCCGAGCCTGCGCATCTGCTGGATATTATGGGACGGCATGAGGGGTTTGCGGCCATTCTGTGCCTGATCGGGCATGGACAGGAAATCAATGATGGTGAAGGCGGTCTGGCCTGCTGGGGCGAGGCACTTTTAAGCCGCCCGGCATGGTTGGTGGAGGCCGCTCCGGACGTGATCGGGACCGGGGATCTGACCCATCTTCCATCCATACTTGCGGCAGGCCGACAGCCCTTTTTGCATCTCGGGGTGGCAATCCGCTCCCTGCGCGAAGAAAAAGCACCCCGATGGGTCAATGCCGTATTGGATGGAGACGTCGAGACAGCGCGAAGTCTGGCCGGGCAAACAGATCTGCCGTTTCGGCTCACACGCAGTCTGGATGATCTGCGGACCGGGCTGCGTTATCGCTCCCGCCGGACGTACCGGTGCGGGCTGGTCGCAAGCTCCAAAGCGAAACGCCTTCGTGCCGAGGGGCTTGGCTGTGAAGTTCCGCATATGGACGACAAGGCCGTCTCGCAGTGGTTTCTGAACCGCTGGGTCCCGGATAGGGATATCCGGGCGTCTGACGCGCTGGAGACCTGCGCGACGGAGTTTGCCATCCAGGGGCTGGAACTGGATTTCGTGGGGCTGTGCTGGGACGGAGACCTGATCCGCGCGCCTTCAGGCGATCGCTGGCAGCCACGTCGTTTCTCGGGCACGAAATGGGCCAATGTGAAATCTGGGGAAACGGCGCTATGGCGGCTGAACACCTATCGCGTCCTGCTGACACGGGCCCGGTACGAGACCCTGATCTGGGTGCCGCAGGGCAATGCAGATGATCCGACACGCGATCCCGAAACACTGGACCGGATCGCGGATTTTCTAATGGCATGCGGCGTACCACTTCTGGAGGCTGTCGCTGCTACTGCCTCGCCTTTTACCGTGCAGAACGATCTGGCGGATCTGCTGAGCGGTTAATCTTCGTCGTATTCCAGACCTGGGTCGCAGAGCATCCCGCTTGTGATTTACGCGAGGGGCTCGTCGGTTCTCAGCGCTTGTGGATCTGTGCTGTCATTGGCGAAGGCTGGATGCCGTAGGTGATGACTGTTCCAGCCGGAGCATGTTCAAACTCAGCCGCTTTCGTATAGAAATCTGACATCGGAAAGAACGGGAAGTGCCAGTCCCGGACACAGGCTCCCATCACGAATACGAGCGCTGCCACGCCCACAGCCCTCACAGGCCGTCGCGTGGCATTCGCAAGAATAAAAAACGCCCCCAGCAGGGTGAGCATCGCAAAGATGTAATATCGGTCGCTCCAGCCGGAATACTGCATGATATGCCACTGCGGCTGATCGACCGAGACCTGGGGATGGGCCAGGGCCGCGGCGAATGTCAGCCCCGAAGCAAGCAATGCTTCCCGAAACATCGAGGGTCCGCGACGGCAGGCATAGACCAGCACGGCGGCGAGCAGCACGCAGATCAGCACGGCCGGGCTACGATGCAGCCACCAGAGCTGAGACCCCACGACATCAGCAGCGGCGTGCTGTCCGAAAAGAAGGCCGATCCCGATGTTCAGGGCAATAATGCGCATCCCGGTCATGACGGATGCCCCGAGTTCGGTCCCGACCCGTTGATGCGCCGCCTGCAGATAGATGATGGCCTGAAAGGCAACGCAGATGCTGACGAGCGCAAGGCGCATCAGCCGCACCTGGTCCCGCAGCACGAAAAACCGCAGCAGGGCCACAGGGAACAGAAAAACGCAGAAAGGTCCCGTCAGCCCTGACAGCAGCAGGGCGGCACAGTCGAACGCGCGGCCACGCCATCCCCGTGCCGGTGTGCTCTGGAGAACCAGAAACGCAAGGATCGCGAGATGCCACTGTGAGTTGGTGAGATTGACCTGCACCTCATAGGAATTGGGGAGCGCAATATAGAACAGGCCAAACAGCAGGCGTGACAGTCTGTCGGGCCATACCCGGTCCAGACGCTCGGAGAGCAGGAACAGGGGGGGCGCGATCTCAACCAGGAACGCGACGGCTGCGAAGAGGGTCGGCGCCAGATGAAAGGGCAGAACCTGCGCGACAAGCCCGATCAGGCGCGGAAATGTCTGAAAATACCCCGTTTCCGGATTGAGCAGACTTGTCAGGCCCTGTTCATAGGCCTGCGGATACCAGACCCATGCGTCTTCTCCCCAGAACTGGGCCATCAGCAGGGCACCGGGATGTCGCAAAAACAGGCCGACCGCGAAAACCAGCCCCCAGAATGCCAGCCGGGACGCGGAGATCCTGCCCTCCGGGAACACAAAGTCGGACAGGCGCTTCGTCAGTCTGAGGGGCGATCCTGCCGGAACCTGCCTGCAATGCGACACCTGTGACTTCTCCGCTGCCTGCGACAGACCAATGCCCGCCGATCCTCAGAGCAGTGCCCTACGGAACACGCCTAAAGGGTTCAAGAAAAAAGATAACGGCTTTATGGAGACGGCGTGGAAAGGATCAGTCGTCCTCGTCTTCATCCAGACCCGGATCGCGTTCATTGCGATGCACCCAGGCGGACATGAGCAGGCCAAAGCCGAACATCATCGTCAGCATGGCCGAACCGCCATAGGAAATGAGCGGCAGAGGCACACCACCAACCGGGATGGCGCCCATGACCATCGACAGGTTCACCGCGCAATACAGGAAAAAATCCATCGCAATGCCCAGGCCGAGCAACCGCCCGAACTGGTTACGACTGCGGATGGCGATGAGCATGCCGCCCATGACAAGCGTTCCGAGCAGCGCAATGACGGCAATGCCGCCGACGAAGCCCCACTCTTCCCCGATCATGGTGAAGATGAAGTCCGTCTGTTTTTCCGGCAGGAAGTTCAGCTGCCCCTGACTGCCATGCAGGTATCCCTCGCCCCACATCCCACCAGAGCCAAGCGCGATCTTGGACTGGATGATGTTGTAGCCCGCGCCCAGAGGATCATGCTCGGGATGCAGGAAGGTATCAATCCGGGCCTTCTGATAGTCGTGCAGATGGCTGTAGATCAGCTTGCCCATGAAAGGCAGCGGCGCCACGAGCAGCACGATCTGCCACAGCCGCATTCCGGCCGCGAAGAACAGCGTTGCCCCGATGACACCGATGATCGTCGCAGTCCCGAGATTGGGCTCTTTCAGCACCAGCAGAACCGGCAACAACGTCAGAAGCGCGGGGGGGATCAGGCGCAGCGGATTGCCCATCCGCTCGTTGCCGATGCGGTGAAACCAGGTTGCCAGCATCAGCACGAGGCCGATCTTGGCGAATTCGGACGGCTGGAACTGCATCCCCGCCAGATTGATCCAGCGTTCCGCGCCCTTCCCCACGTGCCCCATGCGCAGCACGAGCGCGAGCAACGTGACCGAGAGCAGATAAACCGGCACCGCCGCCATGCGCAGAAGACGCGGGCTGACGAGCGAGACGGCAATCATCATCACCAGACCAAAGCCGAAGCGTACCATCTGCGGCGCGGCAAAGGGCTTGGCCGAGCCACCACCAGCCGAATACAGCGCGATATAACCCACGCCCGCCAGCAGGCAGACCAGCAGGACATAAAGCCAGTTGACCTGAAGCAGGCGCGCCATCGGTCGGAAATCGGGTTCAGCCCGAAGGAGGCGGCGGTCGGATTTGAGAAAGCCGAACGTGTTCATGCCGTTCCGTCTCATTGCGCTGCTCCCGGGGCCGTCTGTTCCGGAGGTGCGTCCGGAACAGGAGCTGTCGGCGCGGGCGTCGTTCCCTCTGCGACGGGTGACGGCGTCGGCATAACGCTTGGCGCAGGAGGCCGAACGTCACTGGCGGGATCACGCAGCAGGGTGTCGGTCATGATGAGCTTGGCCAGCGGGGCCGCCTCGTCCGCCCCCGCATTTCCATGCTCCACGACGACCGAGACCGCGTATTTCGGATTGTCGTACGGCGCAAAGCAGATGAACAGCGCGTGGGGGCGGTATTCCCACGGCAGGTTCATGGAATTGAAGTGCCCGGACTCACGCAGCGCGCGCGACACGCGCCGCACCTGCGCCGAACCGGTCTTGCCCGCCATCTGGATGCCGGGAAGGTCCAGCCGCGCCTTGGGGGCCGTCCCATGCGGATCATTGACGACGGCGAACATCCCGCCACGCACCACGTCCAGATATTCTGGCGGCAGATCAACCTTGGCCACATCGTCCACGGAGGCCATTGCCGAAAGCTGATCGTTAGTCGCCCGCAACAGATGGGGCTGAACGTCCCGCCCCGATGCAATCCGCGACACATAGGTCGCCAGTGCGAGCGGCGTCACCTGCACGAAGCCCTGACCAATGCCTGCATTGACCGTATCACCACCGTTCCAGTGGAAGCCGTGTCTCTGCCGCCATTCCGGCGTGGGAATGACGCCAGAACGGACATGCGGAAGTTCGATCCCCAGCTTCACGCCCAGTCCCATCGCATTACCGACGGCCTGGATCGGGTCCATGCCGCACCGGCGCGCCACTTCATAGAAATAGACGTCGCAGGAATATTTCAGGCCTTCGCGCATGTTGATGAGGCCATGCCCCCAGCGGTTCCAGCAATGGAA
>CALFLO010000115.1 GCA_937880175.1 uncultured Gluconobacter sp. | reverse complement strand
ACATCTGAACATCGTGGCTTTCGCAAAAACTTCCAGCGCAAGGACGGGATTGTCTCCCGCCAGTTCGAGAAAGCTGACAATTCCCCGTACCTTAACCCCGCCCAGCAGGTCCTCTGCGCACACACCCGCCATCTTCAGGCCCGCCTCACAGGCCATGACTAGCGCTCCAAGATCAAGCACAGCCTCTCGAAGCTCACCAAAGCCCACAATTCCACAGGCCTCAAGTTCATGGTCCGCAATGATACCCTGAAGGCCCTCCCAGTCGGATGTCAGGGCCAGAACGCTCCGTCCCCCGGCAAAAATTGTAACCTCGCGCCCTAGGGACAGGCCTCCCGCGGCAACGACAAAGGCATAATGGGCACGCTGCCAGGAATCATCGGCCAAGGTCAGGAACATGGGAGCTTTCATGCGCTGACACGATCATGAGAATGCATCGGACAGTTCGGATCGCGCTTGAGCACGAAGCTGTCCATCTTGCCCGACAGGGCATCCCACAGGCTTACCCGTGTCTGGTCCGTACCATCAAGCCCGATGACTTCCCGCATGACTTCCACCGCCATCAGGCTTCCCATGACCCCCGTTGCCGCCCCGAGCACACCAGACATCCCACAGTTCGGGGCCTCTGTTTCGGAGGCCTCAGGAAACAGGCATCGATAGCAGGGACCACCCATCTGCGGTCTGAATACGGCAAGCTGCCCGGAAAATCCCTGTACCGCGCCGGAGACCAGCGACCGTCCGTGGCGTACGCACGCATCAGACACGGCCAGCCGCGTGGCAGGATTGTCAGTTCCGTCGCAGACCAGATCATAATGCGGCACAAGAGTATCGAGTGTCTCGGCAGTTGCATGAACCGCGTAGGGACTGACGTTTACCAGAGGGTTTAGCGACCGGAGACGCATGGCCGCAGCTTCAGCTTTGAACTGACCGATATCGTCCGTGCCGTACAGGACCTGTCGCTGGAGATTGCTGAGATCCACCCGGTCATAGTCCATGATCCCGATATGCCCGATTCCGGACGCTGCGAGTTGCTGAAGCAACGGAGCCCCCAGGCCGCCCGCGCCAATGACCAGAACAGAGGCCGCGCGAAGCCGCGCCTGCCCTGTTGCTCCGACCTGAGGCAGCAGAATATGGCGGGAATACCGCTCCAGCTCGTGGTCGGAAAAATTCATGTCCATGAAATGATGATAATTGCTGACTTTCTCTCTTGAAAGACGTTAGCGTGATTATCGTCCAACACTGTCCTGGTGTCTCGCAGGACCCGAGCAGAGAAGTCATCATGAAAAACGGTTTTCGCAGAGCCATGCCGCGCGCATGGCAGGGACTTGGTGTCAGCGCAGGCGCCGTTCTGGCAGCTTACGCTGTCTCACCTTATCTCGCGCTGTGGGATATCGACCGGGCCATGAGCGGCAACAACCCCTCGCGTCTGGCGCCTCATGTCGACTGGGCGTCACTGACGCACTGCCTCAAGGAGCAGTTCACTCCCGCCGCGCCTGCCGATGACGATCTGCCTGGATTTGGAAGTTCCTTTGCCGGACAGGTCGTGTCCAACGCGATCGATACGCATCTGACGCCTGCGACATTGATGACGACGGCTCATCAGGTGATGCCGCACAGCGCGTCAACGTCAGGCTGGCTCGGGATGTGGCATTCCATGCATGCCCATTTCGTGAGCGCTGGAAAGTTCGAAGCCAGCCTGGATCAGCCGGGACAGACACCGTTCGTCCTGCATATGAAGTTCGAGCACTGGGGCTGGAAAATCACGCGATTCGAAATGCCTGCCCCGGCGCACGCGGCCTGAAGTCTCAGGCCGCCGGAAGGTCTTCTTCCAGAACCGTGATGTGAATGGCGTATGAGATTTCGCCTTCATCTTCGTCGCGATGAACCGTTCCGATGACTTCTCCGGCAACGGCCAGTTCAACGCTCATGCCCTTGCGGCTGGGCTTGTTGACCGTCAGCTTCGGGGAGCCCAGCAGGCGCTGAAGCGTGGTCTGGAGGCGTGTCACTTCTGATGGGGTCATATCGGCCATTGGTGGCATTCCTGTGATGCAAGGGAAATGCCCTCTAACCCATCATCCGGCACAAAGGAACCCGCTTCCTCTATCCCCGTCAGGGATGCTGTTGTAGAAACAGGGCACTTCACATGTGATTGTGACCTGTTCGTCATGAATCGTTCCGGGTTTGCAGTCTGATTCCCCTTATGCGCCAAGGAGACATGATGCGCCCCGTTTTTACACGCATGTTCGTTGCCCTGACGGCTACCGCCGCCCTGTCGGGATGTGGTTATTTTGATTCCCGCAGCGCCCACAAGGCCCAGTTCGAAATGGTCGGAATGACCAGCTATGATCTTCAGGCCTGTGCCGGCATTCCGGGCAGCACGAAGAAACTGAACGATACGACCGAACTCTGGCAGTATGATGGAACCATGGCACTTCCGACCATGCCTGCCGATTCAGGTTTCATTCCCGTCCAGTCCGCCATCAGCATCTATCAGTCCGCATTGGGCGGCGGTGGTACGGCATGTCGCATGCTTGTCCGTATGGACCACGACCGGGTTTCTGAAGTCCATTATACCGGCAATGACGACGAGTATATTGGCACTGACGGTATCTGCTCCATCATCACCCGTGGTTGTGCCCGTCAGCGTGAATCCACGATGCGTCGCGTGAATGCCGGCCCGTTCGGTCCCGTCTCCGGCTTCCATCCGCCTCGCACCCCGGCCCAGAGCGGTTCGGCGACATATTCCGACCAATCCGGGAAATATGTTCCGAACTTCACGAAGGACGACACCCAGCCGGTCATTCAGCCGGTCAAGTAAGTCACCAGACAGGGCGGGATGGCAGCATCCAGCCCTTTTCCTTTCAGGAGTTGATGAGGCTCTTCATTTTCCGGACGCTCGGTCCCAGGCCATCAAAAATGGCCTGCCCGATCAGGAAATGGCCGATATTCAGCTCGGCAAGGCCGGTCAGGGCCGCAATCGGACCGACATTGTCGTAGGTCAGACCATGCCCGGCGTGCAGTTCAAGCCCACAGGCCGCAACCGTTTCCGCAGCTGCCCGGAGACGTTCCAGTTCATTCGCGCCGCCAAGGGCATAAGCTCCGGTATGAAGCTCCACAACGGGCGCTCCCAAAGCCGCTGCCGTCTCAATCTGTCGTGCATCGGGATCGATGAAGAGTGACACCCGGATGCCGGCATCCCGCAGTCGCGCGATTTTTGGCTTCAGCGCCTCGCTCTGCCCCACGACATTCAGACCACCCTCGGTTGTGACTTCCTGCCGCTTTTCCGGGACCAGACAGCACGCATGGGGCCGAAGGTCGCAGGCGATCCGGACCATCTCGTCCGTCGCGGCCATCTCGAAATTCAGGGGTACGGAAAGCGCCCTGAGGCGCGGCATGTCGTCATCACGGATATGACGGCGATCTTCCCGCAGATGCGCCGTGATCCCGTCAGCGCCCGAGGCAATGGCCAGTTCAGCCGCCACCACCGGATCCGGGAACGTGCCGCCTCTGGCGTTGCGCAGCGTGGCGACGTGATCGATGTTCACTCCAAGACGGATCATGATCTTTTTCCTTCCCGATAAGCGCTCATTTCGCCCGCCAGCCGGATGGCAGCCAGAAGGCTGGACACATCGGCGCGGCAGGTCTCCGTTACAGGTCCTGCGATATCAAAAGCCGTGCCATGATCTGGCGAGGTGCGGATGATCGGCAGCCCCAGCGTCACGTTCACGCCCTCTTCCATATCCAGCGTTTTCAGCGGGATGAGCGCCTGATCGTGATACATGCAGATGGCAACATCATAATGGGGCCGGGCTTTGGCGCTGAACATCGTATCCGGCGGCAACGGCCCTTGACAGTCGATCCCCTGCGCCCGCAGCCTGTCGATGGCGGGCTGGATGGTCGTAACTTCCTCGTCGCCCATCATACCATGCTCACCGGCATGAGGGTTCAGACCCGCTATCGCGAGACGCGGCGCCACGATCCCGAAGTCACGTTTGAGCGCGGCATGGGCGATCTCCGCTACCTGCACGATGCGACCGGTTGTCAGCGTATTCAAGGCAGTCCGGAGCGAGACATGAACCGTCACCGGCACGACCCTGAGCCGGGGGGATGCCAGCATCATGATCTCTTCCCCCGGCATGTTACAAAGAGCTGCCAGAAACTCCGTATGACCCGGGTAAGGGAAACCAGCTGCGGCCAGAACATGCTTGGCAATCGGGTTCGTCACGACCCCACCTGCCCGGCCCGCCAGAGCAAATTCAACGGCCTGACGGATGCTGCTGATCGTCGCGGCGGCATTGCGGGGATCGGGCTGGCCGGGAATGACACCCACGTCACACGTCACCGGCAGAACCGGCAGACTGTCCTCAAAGACAGCCGCCGCCTCTTCCGGTGTTTCGATCCGGGTGACCGGCACTGCGCCTTCAACCAGCCGGGGATCACCCAGCCAGAAGAATACGCCTTCCCCCGCATGCCAGTGTCCGCCACGCCTCTACAGCAAGCTGAGGCCCGATCCCCGCCGGATCCCCCAGCGTCAGTGCAAGCGGCGTCGGGCGTGTCATCGGTCAGCCCGCGTCTGCCAGTGCGGCAAGAACGCGCACCCAGGAGCGGATGCCCTTGTGAAAGGAATCCAGCCCGTACTGTTCGTTCGGAGAATGGATCCGGTCGTCATTCTGCGCAAAGCCGATCATGAGAGCATCCAGCCCCAGCGCATCGCGGACTTCACCTGCAACGGGGATGGATCCGCCGGAGCCGACGGTCGCAGCGGGCACACCCCACTCATCGCTCAGGGCTTTGAGGGCAGGCGCCAGAAAACGGCTGTCACGGGAAACTTCGAAGCCCGGAGATCCGCCATGGGCCGTGAACGTCACATGGGCGTCCGAAGGCAGGGCTGCGCGGATATGGGCGCGGAAAGCCTCGCGGATATGGTCAGGGTCCTGGCCGGGAACCAGACGGAACGAGACCTTGGCCATGGCTTTGGCGGGAAGAACGGTCTTGAACCCCTCGCCTTCATACCCGCCGGAAATGCCGTTGATTTCGCAGCTCGGGCGGCACCAAGTCTGTTCGATTGCACTGTAGGACTTCTCGCCTGCTGCGACAGAGAGACTGGCTTCTTCCAGCAGGGAGCGGTCATCGGGGAAAAGCCTGCTCCACTGCGCTCGCGTGGCAGGATCTGGTTCCTGGATGCCGTCATAAAAGCCTGGCAGCGTGACGCCCCCGTCTTCATTCCGAAGCGTGGACAGAGCCTGACAGAGAACGGCAATCGGATTGGCCGCGGCATTGCCATACAGGCCGGAATGAAGATCATGGCTGGCGCACTGGATGAGCACTTCCTCGGCCATCATGCCGCGAAGGGATGTCGTGATGCCCGGCGTTTTGCGATCCGCCATACCCGTATCACAGACAAGCGCCACATCTGCCTTCAGTTCGACGGCATTTTCCTTGAGGAACGGGAACAGGTTCGCACCCCCGCATTCCTCTTCGCCTTCCAGAAGAACGCTTACTTTGACCGGAAGTGAACCCGTGACCTCCCTCCAGGCGCGACAGGCCTCAAGGAATGTCATCACCTGCCCTTTGTCATCACTCGCCCCGCGTGCAACGATCACCTTGCGGCCCGAGGCACTCTCGACCAGCCGTGGTTCGAAGGGAGGCGCATTCCAGAGCGCTTCCGGGTCCGTCGGCTGCACATCGTAATGACCATAGAACAGGACATGGGGCCGGGCGTCGGTACTTTCGGACACCCGTTCATGTCCGACCACCATCGGGTGCCCCGGCGCTGCCCAGTGAACGTCACGGATATCTGCCGTCATTCCCAGATTTTCGAGCTCCTGTCGAACCCACTCGGCGGCCTTCCGGCAATCGGCGGCGTGTGCGGGCTGGGTCGAAATGCTCGGAATGCGAAGAAGCTCGAAAAGGCGTGAGACCGAAGCGTCCAGATGCGTATCGACAGTCTGGAGAACGGCATCGAGTTTCTCGGAATTGGCAGTCATCTTGTTTTCCATATTCGGGGTCCCTGATGGCCAACACCACCACGGAAGAGCCGATCTTTCAATCGCCGTCGACCGTGAACCGACGGGGTTGCAGCAGGCGGATCGGCGCAGGAGCGAGATTCTGGGCAGTTTCGGAGAACCTGAGCGCGCGTGGCGTTACGGTCGGGGCCATGAGTGGCGTTGTTCCAGCCGCAATGGAGAGAACCTCCCGGAGGCCATCATGAAAGCCGGAACGGGACGCGTCCTCTTCAATCCGCGTCTGTGCGCCATGGCTTATCGTATTCCACAGATCCATGTCCGTATACAGCCGGATCACGGCCTGGGCGAACCGTTCCGGATTGCAGAAACCTCCTGACAGACACTCCTTTCCGTCTTCCCAGCCCAGTGTCTCGCAGACAGTTTCAGACAGCACGGCGGGCAACCCGGCCGCAGCCGCATCCAGAATTTCGCGCGGGATCGCAGGCAGGACGCGCGTGGGTTCCACGAGAATGCGGCGCGATCGGTATAGGGCCGCAAGGTCGGTTTCTTCCGGAAAGGCTTCCAGACGTCGGTATCTTGTGAAAGCGGACAGATCGACCCCTGCGGCCTTGTGACCTGCGAGGAGAATGGTGGCATCACGGGGCAGCCCACGGTCCAGCCTTGCGAGGACCTCATGAATGAACCAGTGAAGCCCATCATGCACTGCATCACCACTGCCCAGAACGGGCAGGACAAGCAGGATGCCTGAGCGCTCGCCAAAGGGTGGCGGCAGTGTCGTCGGGAGGGGCGGCGCGCCCAGCCCCCGTAAATTTGTCAGTCCCAGAACTTCCAGATCCGCCATTTCGGCTTCCGTTCCGACCACCACCGCCTGTGTCAGCCAGACCTGATCAGTATCCTGTTCCAGATCATCCAGCAGCAGTTCACGGTCATTGACGGTTCCGACACGGCGCCGGTTATGGGTTTCCCTGGCGTGACTGCCGTGGACATCCGCCACCAGTCCCAGTCCGGGCAAGGACTGAGGGTACTGTTGCAGAACCGGTGCGACACGCTGGAGGGTTTTCATGCCGCCGATCCAGATGTAGTCGAAGCAGCCGGTCCGCTCCTGTAGAAAGTCGGAAAGTTCGGACAGATCGCAGTCATCCATCAACTCGATTTCAGGCGGGAAATCGAGCGCTGTGGCCACGCAGTCATGCAGGCTGCCATCCAGCGGGAACACGGTCACCTGATATCCCAGCTCTCTCAACCCGATCATCATGTCGCGGTGACGCAGGACGGGGGTTCCCAGCACCACATGAGGCAAGCGCTCGCACAGGAAGAGGACGGCCGGTGCTCCACATGCGGAGCGGGCACGCATGAGGCTGGTTCCTGAGAGCGGCTGTCTTGAAAGTATCCCTGCAAAGCGGCGTTTCAGCCATGCTTCGTTGCGGGCACGCAGTTCCGCAGAGATTTCCGGTTCCGCAGCCGATCTGTCCAGCACATCCGGATCGTACAGGATTTTTCCGCCCGCCTGTCGCAGGGACAGGCAGATCGCCAGCATTTCGGCT
>CALFLO010000114.1 GCA_937880175.1 uncultured Gluconobacter sp. | reverse complement strand
GAGGCCATCGTGTGGATGGTACGCTAAACAACGTTTGGCATGAACAATAAAGGAACGATCAGGCGGCACGAGCCTGTTTCGACAGATTGAGCGTCTTGCGGCCCGCAGAAGCTGCGGCTTTGTCCCAGAGGAAGTCTCCGGAAAAGGCGATGTGCTCCCATCCCACCGGGGAAGTATGCGCCAGCAGGTCCTCCGGGACGACCGCCGATGTTGAGCGCAGATGTGTGACGGCGGTTTGCAGATAGACTGTATTCCAGTAGACGATCGCCGCGATGACGAGATTGAGGCCCGACGCCCGGTATTGCTGGGCTTCATGGCTGCGGTCGATGATCCGTCCCTGGCGGAAGGTATGGATTGCCTGGGTCAGCACATGCCGCTGCTCGCTGTTGTTGAGCCCTGCCTGACATCTCTGCCGCAGATCAGGGGTTTCGAGCCAGTCGAGCATGAACAGAGTGCGCTCGATCTTGCCGATTTCCTGGAGTGCGACGTCGAGCCGATTCTGGCGCTCATAGGCAGCAAGCTTGCGCAACATCCTGGAGGGCGCGACATGCCCGGCCTTGATTGATCCGACAAGCCGCAGCACGTCCTCCCATTGTTCCCGAATGATGTCGGTGCGGATGGTTTTGCCAAGCAGCGGGCTGATGGAGGGATAGGAACTGGCCGGTGCGATGGACGCCAGGCGTCTATCCGGAAAGTCGCGCAGGCGTGGGCAAAAGCGAAAACCCAACAGGGCGCAGAGCGCGAAGACATGGTCGGTGGCACCACCCGTGTCGGTATAATGCTCGGTGATTTTAAGCCCCGTTCCATGATTGGTCAGGCCGTCGAGCACGTATGGCGCTTCGTGTGTCGCAGCCGAGATGACCTTCACATGGTATGGGGCGCGCTGATCAGACACATGCGTGTAAAAGCTGAACCCATGGTCGACGCCATAGCGGGCATTGACGTCTCCGCCTGAGGCACCGCGCTTGGCCCCGCGAAAGAACTGTCCATCGGAGCTTGAACTCGAACCCTCACCCCAGATGCGGGAAAATGGCAGACGATGGTGAGAGTCGATGAGGATAGCCAGCGCCTTGCGGTAATTTTCGTCGCGGACGTAAGCGTCGTGGGTCCAGAAGAGCTGATCACGGGTAACGCCGTGACTCGCGGCAGCCATGCGTGACAGCCCCAGATTGGTAGCGTCCGCCAGAATGGCAGCAAGCAACGCGTTCTCGTGGGGGCAGGCTTCGCCCGTGCGCAGGTTGGTAAAGGCGTTCAAAAAACCGGTGGCCTGCGCCACCTCGTGCAGCAGCTCCGTGATGCGGATTGGCGGCATCAGGGCGTTGAGCTGTTGCGCCAGGTCTTCCGCCTTGGGAGGCGTTGTTGCGCGTATCGGCGATATCTGGAGGTGCCCGTCTCGGAATCGTACGCCTTGCAAAGCGTCGCGTTTCAGGCTTTGCGCAAACTTCTTCAGGCGTTTATCCAATTCGCGAGCGCGCTGATCCAGCCATTCATCCGCCGACAGGGGAAGGTCAAGTTCGGCAATGAACGGTTTTGCCTGCTCCGTACTGAGCATGTAGCTGTCGAAGCGACGATAATTGGCCGACCGCTCGATCCACACATCACCGGAACGCAGCTTGTTGCGCAAATGCGCGAGCGTCGCGATTTCCCACAGACGCCGGTTGGGCTTGTCATCCAGATCGATAACGATCTTCTGCCATTCCTTGCGAAACGGCATCGGTGCGTCGCCAGGTAAATCGCGCTTGCCTGCTCTGTTGAGGTTCCGCAACAACGTGATCGCAGCCAGGGTCTTGGCGCCTCCTCTTCCTGCCTGGAATTCCAGCGTTTCCAGCAGATCGGGCGCGAATTTTCGAAGGGTAATATAACGCTCCGCAGCGGCTGTCAGAGGATCGAGGTCGGCAGTCCTGGCGATCGCCCCAACCTCTGACCTTGCTTTCAACAGGGTCGCCCATCCGACCGTGGCATCCAGAGTTTCCATGGGATCTCTGCCGTCGCTGGCCGCCTCGGCCAAGGCATCGATGGTCGCCTGAAACAGGCGCATCAGGCGTGCGACGTTCTTCGACGTTGCCGAAAAGCTGCGGGCCTTTGTGTTCCGTGCCCGGGTAAAGATGCTGCCGACCAGCTTGTCAGCCATGTCCAGGGCGCTGTCCGTTAGGCGTTCCTCAGCATCGATCAGGAAAGCGACGAGCGTGGCGTAACGGCGTGATGGCGTGTAGCGCTCGATCATCGAGGCCGGAGATATCCGGCCTTCCCGGACGTATTGGTGAAAACGGTCGATGTGAATGCGCTTGGCGACGACGGGATCAATGCCGATCTGTCGAACCTGTCTCAACAATTCCAGAATGCGCTTGATGTGATCCGGCTTGACGGCAACCGGTATGGTCTTGAGCGAGGCAAGTTGGCTGATGCTCCCTTCAGGCGTTGTGGCGAAAAGCCGATCCAGCGCCGTGACCTGATCGCCTGTGAGGCCCTGCGTTAACGCCTGCGCGGTCTTCCGTCGGGCCCGCGCCCGTCCCGCAATGCTGGCGCGTTCGATGGTTGAAATCGAAGGGAGTGCGATTTTGGCATGGCGTAGCGCGTCCATCACGGCCCGGACGATTACGATGCCGCTGTCCGTGGCCCAGGCTGCGTTTGCCGCAGCCTCGATCATGAACGGGATATCGGCTCTCTGGGGCGCGCGCAGGCCAAGGATCGTCATCAGATCGCGGGCATGATCGGTCATCGTCTGCTCCCGCGCGGCGTAATCGGCGAGGTCGCTGCCGGAAAGCTCAAGTTGGTCTGCCACGAAGGCGACCAACGCGGATGGCGTCGATCCGACGTCCTGCACAAACTGAGCCAGTGTTGTTCCCGGGTGCCTGAGTAACGCCAGTTGCACGGCAACGCCCATCTGGGTGCGTCGCCTGCGCCGGGAACCGATGATATCCAGATCCGATGGCTCGAAAGTGTAAAGGCGGACCAGACTGTCCCGGTCTGTCGGGATGGCGAGCATCTGATCCCGTTCCTGGGCTGTCAGCAGGTGATGTTTGAGCCTGGTCACGCTGTCATTCCGTCCACAAAAGGTCAGTCTCGGCTATGGACAGCGGAGAGTAAAGAGACGCATTATGTGGACGGATATTGTCGATCCGGAATGGTCATTCACTCAGTGTCCACAGAACGGTCGTTTGGGAGACGGTGCCATGGGCGGCATTCTGGGATACGCGCGTGTCAGTACCGGTGATCAGGATGTGGCCGGGCAGCGTATGCGATTGGAAGAAGCCGGTACGATCCGTGTGTTCACCGATGTGATGTCGGGCAAGAGCATGGAGCGACCAGGACTGGACGAGCTGCTGGAATACGCACGCAAGGGCGATACGCTTGCGGTTGTGCGGCTCGACCGCCTCGGTCGTTCACTGGGAGAGTTGCTGACAACGGTGACCATGCTCCGCTCACGCGGAATAGCGTTGCTCAGCCTGGAGGAGAAAATCGACACTTCCTCCGCAGCCGGAGAGCTGATCTTCCACGTCTTCGGCGCCATTGCGCATTTTGAGCGGCGACTGATCTCAGAACGTACACGCGACGGGATTGCAGCGGCGAGAGCAAAGGGCAAGCTGCCGGGGCGGCAGCCGCTCGACAACGACAAGATCAGCGCGGCGCTAAAACTTATCGCGGCGAGCGTGTCGCCGACTGAAGCGGCGCGTCAGCTCGGGATCGGGCGATCGACTGTCTATCGCGAGATGAAGCGTCTTGGCGTCGCGCGGCCGACACCATCGGCTGTATCATGACAACAGACGATCAAGTGGTTCTCAGCGCGCGCGAGAAAGAAGCTCTACGTCTGCTTCTGGTCGGCCATGACGCGAAATCCATCGCCAATACGCTTGGTCTGTCGGTGCACACAATAAATGACCGCCTACGCGATGCGCGGCGCAAGCTGGGCGTTTCGAGCAGCCGTGAAGCTGCCCGACGTCTCGCCGAGATGGATGGGGGCACCCCAAATAATGTCGGCCCCAAAGAAATTGGGGGTGCCGAAGCAACTTCTTCGGTGGATAGAGCCAAAGAGCCAGCACCGCCGCGATCGTCGGGGCATCGCCTGGCGTGGCTTACCGGAGGAATGCTTATCATGTCTCTTATCATTGCGGCCGCAGCGCTTTTGACCATCAGCGGGCAGGACGACGCCCGGGTTTCCGCCCAGAATATTTCGACAAGCATTGCCCGTCCTGCCGAAACAAAGGCATCGGCCGATGCCCGCAAATGGGTCGAATTGCTTGATGAAGGGCAGTGGGATGCAAGCTGGCAAGCCGCAGGCACACTGTTCAAGGCAAAGATCACCCCGGCGCAGTGGGCCACTACGATCCAGTCTGTACGACAACCGTTGGGACGCCCGTCATCACGCACTTTCCAAAGCGTGATGCAGACAAAAACGCTGCCGGGCGCGCCAGCGGGTGACTATCAGATCATTCAGTTCCAGACGCGTTTCGCTAACAAACCCAACGCGGTTGAAACCGTCGTACTTTCGCGTGAACAGGCATATTGGCGCGTTAGCGGATATTTCATCCGCTAACTTCCGTGCTGCTTGCCGTTGTTCAACAAAGAAACAGCGGCTTGCCCTCAGGCAAGATCACGCTACCCAGACGTTCTTCTACTGTTCATGCTAAACGTTGTTTAGCGTACTTTCCACACGATGGCCTC
>CALFLO010000113.1 GCA_937880175.1 uncultured Gluconobacter sp. | reverse complement strand
GTGTAGACTGGAAAGCCGTGCGCGCGCATTTCGCACCCTTCGTAGACCGTCTGGGCGACCGTGCGGATCTTGATGATCTGCTCGGCCAGATGGTCGCAGAAATCGGGGCCATGCACTCGCAGCTCCACGCCCCCACGACCGTCGATCAGCCTGCCTCCAGCCTGATCGCGGGCCTTGGCGCGCATCTGACGCATGAGGATAACGGCTTTCGCATCGACCATATCTATCAGGGCGACCGCGACCTCCCGGACCAGCAGTCTCCGCTGGCCGCACCCGGCGTGGACGCCCGTGACGGGGACCTGATCACCGCCGTCAACGGACAGCCCACGGCAGGACAGCCCGATCCGGGTGCGCTCCTCGCCGATCAGGCCGGAAAGCAGGTTCTCCTGACGCTTTCGCGCGCCGGGAAGGAACACAAGGTCATCGTGACACCCGTTCCTTATATGAAGGAGCGTGACCTGCGCGCGCGGGACTGGGAAGTCAGCCGTGCGGATGTCGTCGATCGCGCCAGCCACGGGCGTATCGGCTATCTGCATCTGCAGTCCATGGTCGGGGACGACATGGAAGCCTTTGCCCGCGAGTTCTATGCCAATATCGACAAGGACGGCCTGATCGTGGACGTCCGCGGCAATACGGGCGGCAATATCGACAGCTGGGTCCTCACCCAGCTCATGCGTCGCCCGTGGATGTTCTGGAGCCGCTACGGCAATGCGCCTTCGGTGGACATGCAGCAGTCCTTTCAGGGACGCCTGATCGTCCTGTCCGATGAAATGACCTATTCGGACGGCGAGACGTTCTCGCAGGGCATCAAGTCCCTGCATATCGCGCCGCTGCTTGGCGAACGTACCGCAGGTGCCGGTGTCTGGCTGTCTGACGGGGACCGCCTGATCGATAACGGCAATGCCCGTACAGCCGAGAACCCCTATTTCGATCTGAACGGCCACTGGCTGGTCGAGAACAAGGGCGTCTCTCCGGATATCGAAGTCGAGAACATGCCGGTCGCCACGTTCAACGGACAGGACCAACAGCTCGACGCCGCCATCACCTGGCTGCGCAAGGACATGGCCGACCATCCCCGCCCGGACCTCAAGCCCGAAGCCTTCCCGGCTCAGCAGCCCGCCGCGCCGAAGTAAGCATAAACTTCAGCCCACAAAAAAAGCCCCTGCACGAGCCATCGTGCAGGGGTTTTTTCATGAAATGAAGAGCCAAATTTCAGAGCATCCGGTTCATGATGCTGTCTTTGCGGCCATAACGATGCAGCAGTGCTGCAATCACATGCCCGGCGATCAGCACCCCCAGAATCCAGGACGAAAACTGGTGAAGCACATTCACCAGCGGCACGAAAACGGGCGCCTTATGTGCCAGAGGCGGCAGGTTCACGACCCACATCATCGGGATCGGCAGGCCATGAACAGAACTTCGCACCCACCCCGTCAGCGGCACGACCAGCATCATCGCATACAGCCCGAAATGCCCGACCTGAACCGCCAGACGTTCTTCCTCGGGAATATCCGATGACATGGAAGGCGGTCGATGCGTCGCACGCCAGACAAGCCGAAGAACCGTGAGAACAATAATGAACGGTCCGATTTCCTTGTGGATCAGCAGCAGGAGCGCCTTCTGGGGCGTCGCGGCATGCGGCATGATCCGCCCCACGTAAAACCCGAGAAGCCACAGGGGGATAATGATTGCCGCCATGCTCCAGTGAAACATTCTGGCCACAAGGGAATAACGCTGGAAGGGCGGAAGGGTCTTGTCCATGAAACGGCAGCACTCCGGAAGAGGGGTCCCGCCTTCTATAACCCGTTCCTATGCCGGAACACATGTTGGGCAGGGTTACGGATTTTCAAGCGTCCGCCGGGCAGGTAGGACAGCATGCACGCTCTTACAGGACACCCGACCGCCATGCTGACACTGCTGTACACGCGCATTACCGAACTGGCTGCTTCCCCCCGCGCGGTCTGGTGGCTGATCATTGTCGCAATGGCGGAGGCCTCGGTCTTCCCCCTGCCCGTGGACCTGATGCTTGTACCCATGCTCCTCGCCAACCGAGAGCGGGCCTGGTTCCTGGCCTCTGTCTGCACACTGGCCAGCGTCGCAGGCGGCCTGATTGGCTGGATCCTTGGCGCGTTCCTCATGGAGCATATCGGCATGCCGATCGCGCATTTCTATCATGCCGATCAACGCATCCTGAACCTTGAAGCGATGTTCCGACATTACGGCGTCTGGATTATTCTCGCCAAGGGCCTGACACCGCTGCCCTACAAGTTCGTCACCCTGGCCGCCGGGGCCGCCCATTTCTCCCTGCTGCCTTTCATCGCCGCCAGCATCGTGACCCGCGGCGCCCGCTTCTTCCTTGAAGCGGCACTACTCCGCACTTTCGGCGAACCCATCCGCGACTTCATCGAAAAGCGTCTGGCTCTCGTCCTGATGGCCACCCTGATTCTCTTTACCGTGGGAATCGCGTTGATCGAGGTTTTGTAAAAATTATTTTAATTTTCGCATCTTGGACCTCCTGAAGGGGTATCTCTGGACGATCCAGAGTGCCCGACGGAGCGTCGCGTCCTGAAACAATCAAAGATCGTTAACGAAAAACCAGAATTCGTTAATTTTTTAATAACAGATGTATGTCAAAAAATTGCCGAAAATCAAAACCTTAAGCATGACAATATAACGATATTAATCAGAAAATTAGTCTATTCATTTCTGTAAATAACAACGAAATAATCCATGAAACAATATGTTTGCGAAAAACAATCAAAATCTTTCAATGCACAATATTTATAACTTCACTTATATTTGAGTTAATTTTTTGTTGATTAGAATCGCAGAAAAGTTCGAAGTAACCGCATCCTGTTTTTAAATTCTGAACATAAGGATTTTAGGGGCGGGATAATATGCTAGTGAAATCCTAACGCAGGGGAATTGGCATGACTTCGTATAGCGATGCTGATGCTACTTATACGGTCACGACAAACGGGTTTCTGGGGCTCACAAGTGATGTAACTATCCAAGATAGCTCTGGAAAAACACTCTATACTCTTTCCGACGTTCCTACAGGGAACATCATCACCGACTCAAGCTCGGTGAACGTCCTCGCAAGCCTGCTTGGTGGGACTTATGTCAGTGTTCCGGGGTCAACCGGTGACATCAATATTCTTCTGAATGCCCTGAGTTCCGTTAATTTCTATATTGGCGGCGATACGACAGTCTCTCTGGGCATCAGCGCCGTCTCGGGACTGACGCTGAACGTCGTAGGTGGGCAGCTGAGCTTTTCCAGCGGCCTCCTTGCCAGCGCACTTCAGGGATCCACAATCAATATCAGCGAGGGCGGGACGTATGTTTCCGGCTCCAATCTCGCCAGTGTGCTGACAGGATCCACAATCAACTTCGGTGCCGGTGGCGGAACACTGATCCTGAACGGCGGCGGAACGCTCATCAATCTGGGCGGAACAAGCATTACCAACTACAATCCCGCCAAAGATACCATCGAACTACAGAATACCGTAACGTCGATTAGCGGTTATACGGTCTCGGGAACGGGAACAGCGCGCACTATCACGCTCTTTGGCGGTAACAACAACACGCAGATTGCAACTTATACGGTAACCCTCGCAAGCGGCGCCAAGCTCGCACCGGGCACCTATAACGCCCTGAGCGCTACCAATAATCCGCTTAAGATCACCTATTCCAAGGGCAACACCTATATCGGCGTCTGCTTCCTTGCTGACTCCATGATCCGCACACCCTCCGGAGAAACCCCAATCCAGAACCTCCGCATGGGCGATGAGATTCTGGCGTGGAACGAGGGTACACTGGTTGTCCGCAAGGTCATCTGGACCGGACGGCGGCAGACCACCACCAATCCGTCCCTTCCAGATGACCAGGCGGGCTATCCCGTTCGTATCCTTGCCAACGCTATCTCGGAAAATGTCCCTCACAAGGACATGCTGATCACGGCGGAGCACTGCCTGTATCTGGACGGTCATTTTGTTCCGGCCCGAATGCTCGTCAATGGCAAATCCATCTTCTACGACCGGTCCCTGACTTCCTACGAATACTTCCATATCGAGACCAGAGAGCATTCTGTCATCATGGCTGATGGCATGCTGACAGAAAGCTATCTCGACACAGGCAACCGGCATACCTTCCGGCAGGATGGAAAAATCCTTGCCATTGGTGGCCAGCACAAGAGCTGGGCTGATGCCGCTGCGCCACTGGACGTCAGCCGGGCCTTCGTCGAACCTCTCTATCGTCAGATCGAAGCCCGAGCTCTTACTCAGACTGCGTGCCAACTTCTTGAACCAAAAGCACGCAACGTTCCCGCATCGGAGCTCACGGACGATCCCGACCTGCATCTCGTCACTTCTGACGGACAGGTGATCTACCCGATGCGACAGACTAAAGACCGGACCCTGTTTATGGTGCCGCCCGGTGTCAGTTCGGTAAGGCTCATGTCCCGGGCATCGCGGCCGTGCGACACGATCGGGCCGTTCCTTGATGATCGCCGCACCCTCGGCGTTCTGGTCGGGGATATCGTTTTCTTTGACTCCTGCACCACCACGGATATCGAAGATCATCTGGAAAACAAGCCCCTCGATGGATGGTCAGGGCCTGAAAATGCGCGCTGCCGCTGGACAACCGGTAGCGCCCTTATTCCGCTTGGCGAGCGCGCGCCCCTCCATTTTGGGGTTCTCTCCGTTACCATTCTGGCAACGGGCAGCTATTTTACTGAAGCGTTCATGACGCAGGACCAGACTGCCCTGCGAGCGTGAATTGACAGGAAAAGCAGCTGACGGGGTTTACTCGCAACCGCGCTTGCAGTCGTGAGTAAACCCGTCTTCTTCTGGTCATTTTAAGGCTAAAGAAGATAAAAAAAGCCCGGCAATTACGCCGGGCTTTTTTTATGTAAAGGTCCAAACCCTCAATTCAATGCCATCCGCTCATGAGCCATGGCCTGCTCTTCCCCGAAAGATGGCCATTCAGACCGTGTCAGCGCCTTCAGTGACGGAGAGGGCAGCCCCATGCGATGCGCATACAGCCAGGTATAGGTCAGGGCGCGATGGACATAATCGCGCGTCTCGCCATTGGGGAGCGTTTCCATAAAGAACAGCGGATCGTGCATATCCGCCTTCTGTGCGCCTTCCCAGCGGGCAATCGCCCCCGGCCCCGCATTATAGGACGCCAGCACCCGGACCAGATCTCCGCCTTCGGGCGGAGCCACCGTTGCGACGCGGCTCGACTGGTTCGCCAGATACAGCACGTAAAGCTGCCCGATCTCGAGATTGGAGGACGGGTTGTGCAGGCGGCTGACCATGTCCGGAGCGACCGGGATCACGGCTACGCCATGGGCGTCATAGGTCATATGCGATGTGGTGACAAAGCTGGCCGTCATGGGGCGGATCTGCATGAGACCGTGTGCGCCTGCACCTGACGTCGCTGCGGGATCGAAATTGGATTCAACCCTTGTCAGCGCATAGACCAGCGCCGGGTTCATCCTGAAGCCATGACTGGGCTTCAGGGACGGCAGTGGCAGCGGCGTGGGCTTCGTCACCTGCGCTTCCTGATGCATGATCAGGGATGCGAGCTGTTCGGACAGGTCCTCGTAACCCGCGGCCTGAGCCACGAGCTGAAGCGACCGCGACCGCGCACTGTCGGCCGCAACATCGATCCACATGCGCCGGATCAGGTTTTCAGCCCGCATCCGCTCACCGACCTGCAGCAGGGCAAAAAGCTGACGCCCCTGCGGCAGCGCACCAACAGCCTCGACGTCAATTTCCGCCAGAACGGGCACCGGCTCATGCAGCGTGATTTCCACGCCGCCGTCCGGCAGCCGCGCATGACCATGCCGCCCAAGCTCAAGCGTCTGCGACGCCAGAATACCGTAGAACGTCTCGTGATGAATGGCGGCGCGATGCAGCCACTTCACATAGCCGACCATATCATGGCGCCGTCCCTCGGCCCGGGCAGCCCAGAAGGCAGCGGCAGCACGAAGCTCGACGGCCGTGACGGGCGCATTGGCCGCGGACTGGAACAGGTCGTAGGCCGCCTCGATATGACCTTCACGCCAGGCCGCCAGTCCCGCCACGTAAGCCGGCAGACCGACCTGGCTGTTGCCACGGCCAAAACCCGCACTGCCGTGCCGCAGGGCCTGAAGAGTTTCTCCCTGCGACAGGAGGCCGAGTGCGATTTCGCCGTAAAGCTGGGCGGCATAGGGCGCCGTCATGCCCGGTGTGATGTCCACGAGGTGCAGCGCGCTTTCCGCACCCCGCACACCGGACAGCGCCCGTTCCTGAACCGTCCGGTCCAGAAGCGGGTTGCGGGCAAAGGCGTGGATCAGAGGATCGACCGGGGCAGAGGTGCCTTTCACATCGTCAGCCCGCGCATCGGCGGCGAGCGGACGGATGAAAGTCTGCGCCTGCACCGTTCCCGGCAAAGCAATTTTCAGAAGCAGGGCCTGAATGCTCGCAGCGTCAGGCTGCAAGGCATAGTCATGGAGCCATTCCCGGAGCTGTTCGACAGCCGGATGAGCACCCGGTGCCAGATAGCGTTCGGCCAGCACGTCCGACAACAGGACATGATCCGTCAGCAGACGCATCTGGTCCTGAATGACCCGTGCATTGCCTTCCCGCTGCGCCTGAAAGATCAGCCGATACCGGTTGGCCACCGTAGCGGTCAGCGGGTGAGGAAGGGAAACGACGCCGTCCCCTCCCAAAGAGGGGCGAGCTTCGGCAAAAGCGGTCTCATCCCCCACCGGCTCCGGCTGGGGAGGGAGGTTTCGTGTGCTCTCCGCACGCGCCGGGGACAGTGAGCCACCGGCCAGAATCAGTACACTGACGAGCAAAGCCCGTGCGTTACTGCCAGAAATGAAAGGGGGTGTCCTTCGCATAGCAGCGGGTTGCTACCCGCTTTGCATGTCGTTGGCAAGGATTTGTTAAGCTCTGCACAACCTTGGACTGGGCAATGATATAACCCAACCCTAAAACAATCCAGTGGCAAACACCTGTCTTCGCGCGTTTTTTTACGTTTTCCCGAAGTTTTTTGAGAGCAATATTTGTACCCGTCTGGTCCTCATTCTTCGGGAGCCAGTTTCTCCATCAGAATCAGCAGATCCTGCCATGCATTCCGCCGTGCAGCGGCACTGGCCCGCAGTTGAAGCGGGTGCCGCATCGGCAGAATTGGAACCGGAGTCGCAAGCCCGGGCACCGAAAGCTCCGTCCACTTTCCGCGCAGCCTCCCGACAGCCGCATCCGCCCCCAGCAGCATCTTCAGCGGCGTCACCCCCATCGTCACCAGAAAGCGTGGCCGACACAGCGCAATCGTCCGCAGCAGGAGCGGATGACAGGCCTGCATCTCCGCATCGCTTGGCGTCCGGCCGCCCGGCGGACGCCAAGGCAGGGCTGGCGCCATGGAAATCCGTCCGCGCTCAAGACCGGCCGAACGCAGCATTTTTTCCAGCAGCGCACCTGCTTCTCCCGCAAAGAGCATGCCTGACCGGTCCTCATCGGCATCTGGCGCCTCACCGATCAGCATGAAGGGCGCGTCCTCCACAAAGACCGGCTCCAGCCGGTGCGTGGCGGTTCGGGCCAGAAACAGATCGTCCGGCGCCTCCGTCAGCCGCATCAGGGTCGGCAGATCGGGCGCTTCCTGCACCGCCCGCAGGGAAAGAGCACCTGCGGATGCTGCGCCGCTCTTCACGGCCGTCGGGCGCGTGCCGTCCCACATCTCCGGCGATCGCCGCACCGCAACAGACTGCCCCTCGTCTGCGCGCGATTGTGCCGTATCCGGCAACCGTGGGGGCGCCTCGGACAGGCGGTCCACGGGCAGTTCGCACAGAGCCTCGTCGGCTCCCCACTCATACTGAAGCTGGAGCGCGGCCAGAAGTTCGGCCCGGCTCACAACCGGCTGCGGCGTCATGGTCTATCCGTTCTGGTTGCCTCCGGACCTGTAGGCCCCCGCTTCCGGAAGGGAGAGCGGTTGGCGTGAGGCCTCAAGAGGGCTAGAGTTTCATCCATTATGCAGATCACACGCGGCTGGCCCAGATCATTCGAGGATTTTTCCCGCCCGCTCCGTCTGGCGCTTCCCGCCCTTGCGCTGGGCGGCTGCCTCACGGGGACTGCCGCGGCCGCCATTCCGCCCGCCATGATGCCAGCCGTGAATCCGGATAAGTCTCTGACCGGCTGGATGATGGCGGCAACCGTCATGATGGAGCGCGGAGACGTTTCCGCCGCCAATCTGGCGCTTTCACATGCGCTGCCTCTGGCACCGCACAATCTGCGGTTGCGACAGGATGCCCTGCGTTATGCTGCGATGGCGGGAAAACAGGCCGAGGCCGTCAGACTCGCCAATGCCCTGCCCGATCAGGATGCCGGAAGCGATATCGGGACGCTCATTCTCGCGCAGGATGCCTTTGCCCGTCAGGACTGGGCGACGATGCGCCGGACCCTCACCCGCAGCCCCCATCATGGTCCGCTGGTTGCTGTGGCGGCCCCTGCTCTCATGGCCTGGAGCCTTGCGGCAGAGGGACATCCCGACAAGGCCCTGAACCTGCTGGGGGAAGCCGCGGCCCAGCCCGCGACCCGCAGACTGTATCTCCTGCACGCAGCCATGATCGCGGAATCGCTTCCTTCCCCGCAACTGGCAGGCCAGCTTTATCACCGGACGGGGAATGCCCCCGGAGACCCGCTGACACTCCAGATCCTCTATGCCCAGCTCTATGGCGGGTGGCTCGAACGCCATGGCCATCACAAGGAAGCCAGTGACGCCGTCGCCGCCCTTGGCGTGACTTCTCCGCTGGCCGCTCTCGTCATCGGCCCGATCCAGCAGAATCTCGCCCGTCTCAAGAGCCCTTCCCCGGCGCTGGGCGGGGCCATCCTGAACCTTCAGATTGCGCTCATGATCACGGATGTCATCCAGCAGGACGGCATCCCGCGCGACCCGGCCATCATCGCCCTGCAACAGGCCATTTTTCTTGATCCCGGCCTGACAATCGCGCGCATCTTCCTGGCCGACACCTTCCGTGAGGCCAACCAGATCTCCAGCGGACTGGCGGAGTTGGACGGCATCGCGTCTTCCGATCCCCTCGCGGCTCTGGCCGCGCAGGAACGCATCAACCTTGCCCTGCGCTCCGGTGATCTGGAGCAGGAAGCCGACGCCCTGCATCGCGCGCTCGTCCTGCGGCCCGATAATCCGGAGTTCCTGATCCAGCTTGCCGAGGTCGAAGACCAGCGCGGCCATCATGCGCAGGCTGTCGATCTCTATACCCGCGCCCTCAAGGCCTCGCCCCCCCGCAAGGAGGTCCTGTGGCCCATCCTGCTTGGCCGGGCGATGGCTGCTGAGGAGAACGGCAACTGGCCGATGGTTCAGGACGATATGAAGCATGCGCTGGAGCTTGCGCCGGACCAGCCCGAAGTGCTCAATTTCGTGGGCTATGCCAATATCGAGCATGATGCCGATCAGGCGCAGGCTCTTGCCATGCTGAAAAAGGCCGTCGATCTTCAGCCGACAGATGCCTCCATTCAGGACAGCTACGCCTGGGCCCTGCTCAAATACCGGGCCGACCTCAAGACCGCGCTTCCCATTCTCGTGCAGGCCGCCGAACATGCGCCTGGCGATGCCGAAATCGGCTACCATCTGGGCGTTGCCTACTGGTATCTCGGGCGGCATACCGAAGCGCAGGACCAGTGGAACCAGTCCCTGGACGACAGCCCCCAGCCGCAGGATCGCGCCCTTCTGATGCAGGCGCTCCAGAACGGCGGCCCCCATCTCGCAGCTTTCGAACAGAAACCATGACCTTTCCAGAGACGACCACCTATTCCGGCGCCCCAGTAGCCACTTTTGCGCAGGACGCGATGCAGGCCAGCGCACATGCCAAAATCAACCTGTTCCTGCACGTCACCGGCCGCCGCGATGACGGCTATCACCTGCTCGACAGCCTTGCTGTGTTCGCTGGGGCCGCAGACCGCGTCACGCTCACAGGTCCCAGCGACAGCATGTCACTGACGATTGGCGGGCCGTTCGGACAGGGGCTTGAAGCGGACGACCAGAATCTCGTGCTCCGTGCGGCCCGTGCCCTTCAGGCGCAGGCTGGCACCACGATCAGGGGCCTGACCGAATCTTTCCATCTGGAACTGGAAAAAAAACTTCCCGTCTCCTCCGGGATTGGCGGCGGTTCCGCGGATGCCGCTGCGACGCTGCGCCTGCTGGCCGGGGAATGGAACGTCGATCAGGCGGCACTTTTTCCGATCGCGGAAACACTGGGCGCGGATGTTCCCGTCTGCGTCGCACAGCGCCCAGCCCGGATGCAGGGCATTGGAGAAATCCTGGCTCCCGCTCCCGTCCTTCCGGAGGCGGGTCTTCTGCTGGTCAATCCCGGTGTGGGTGTTTCGACACCGGATGTTTTCAGGGCCTTCGCGGCAGGAGGCGGCATTATTAAGCGTGCCGAGCCATTTCTGCCTGAACGCTGGAACACGGCGCAGGACATGGTGGCCGATCTGAATGCGACCACGAACGATCTTCAGGCCCCGGCCCTGTCGCAGTGCCCCGTCATCGGTACGGTTCTGGCATCGATCGCAAGTCTGCCCGGCTGCCTGCTCAGCCGCATGAGCGGCTCTGGCGCCACATGCTTCGGCATTTTCCCCACCCCTGCCAGTGCGCTGGCGGCAGCTAGCGTCCTGAATGCACAGAGCGCACGTCTGGGTTGGTGGACATGGGGTGGCAGTTTTTACCACACTGACACTTCCACCTGACGACAACGCAGCCAGACAGGGAGGCAGGCACAATGACGGCACCACGCATGCAGGTCACACGTTCAGAAGACAACAAGACGATCGTCCTGTCTTTCCTCGAAGGCAGCGGCGTCTCCGGCAGCATTACTCTGGACGAAATCCAGCTCTCCCAGTTGATCACAAGTCTCGGCCTCGCTCATGCAAGCCTGATTGAGACGCGAGCACCCTCGCCGATTGCGGGCGCACGTTTCACGCCTGTCTACACCACGAACTGGGCTCTTCAGATCGATGCCCTGACTGAAGGCTCCATGCTGGCTTTCCAGCATCCCGCCTATGGTCCGGTCGGCATCGTTTTCGGCCCGCAGGATGTGGAGCAGATCATTCGCGGCCTGCAGAAGCAGCGCACCATGATCCGCTCCAACCCCGATGATGCCAGCAAGCCAAGCTGACGACCTTTCCTAAAAGAATTCTACATCCCCAGACGCTGGAGAAACCTGTACGTTCTCGGAAAGTAGGCGCTGACGGACCTTTTCCAGTGTCAGGCGCTCCACGATAGAGCGCTGAACCCGCACATCCCTCACGCTGCCCGCACCGCGCAGGTCGTCGCAGCACTGCGCCAGTTGGGCCAGAACCTGCGCAATTTTATCGAAATCCTGCAGTTGCAGGACGTTTTCAGCCGGACAAATGTCGAGACAGAAAGCTTCCAGTCTCCGAAGGTCCTGAAGGCTGAACGCCAGTTGAGCGCCCATACCGTCCAGAGCCTGCCGCAGGGAAAGCATGCCGGAAGCGTCAGACACTGCAAATCGGCCCAAAGACGGCTTCGATGCGGGATTTGAGCGTACTGGCCGTAAAAGGCTTGGCCAGAAAATTGTTCACTCCCTCAGCAATCGCCTGCTGCACCAGATCCTTGCTGGCCTGTCCCGTCAGCATGATAAACCCCGTTTTTGCAGTCCGGGCGTTGCCTCTGACCGCCTTCAGAAGCTCAAGTCCGTCCATGTCCGGCATGTTGAAGTCCGAAATAATCAGATGCACTGAATTGCTTTTGAGGTGTTCCAAAGCTTCCACCCCATTACGGACACCCGCAATCTGCACGAAGCCGATCTGGGTGAGAGTGTTACGCAGGATCGAACGGATGGATGTCTGGTCGTCGACAAGAAGGACGGACATGGAGGAGGCTGAAATCATGGAAGTTTCTCCAAAGAACGGCGTTCACAAAGATTGAGAATGGCGGCGCCAATGGCGGAAAGCGGAAGCTGTGTCTCAACAGCGCCCAGTTCATAGGCTGCCCGCGGCATGCCATAGATGACGGAACTCGCCCGGTCCTGACCGATCGTACAGGCGCCAGCATGACGCATGGCCAGCAGCCCCTGCGCGCCATCGCACTCCATACCGGTCAAAATAACCCCCACGGCATTTTTGCCGACCGTGGCAGCAAGGGAATAGAACAACTCGTCGACCGAGGGCCTGTGTCCGTTAACAGGGGGAGCCGCAACCAGCTGGCAGACATACTCTCCCGGCCGCACACCACCGCGAACACGCAGATGACGCTCTCCACCGGAAGCGACGTAAACCGTTCCCGGCTTCAGCACATCACCCTCTTCGGCCAGCCTGACATCCGGCTTCACGATCCGGTCGAGACGACGCGCGAAACTCTCGGAGAACTGCCTCGGCATATGCTGGACAATGACCGTTGCCGGACAGGCTGCGGGAAAATGCGCCAGAACGTCTGTCAAAGCCTCCACGCCGCCAGTCGAGGCACCGATCCCAACGACCGTTCCCGTCCTTTGAACGACCCTGTCTCCTGCACGAGCATCAACCGGCGGCGCAGACTGCTGCTTCAGAGCCGAGGCCCGGACAATCGCATCTGCCAACCCTGCAAAAGGCTCTTCTCCGCTCCCGGGAGTCATTTTTGAATACCATTCAGCAGCTCCCATCCTCAGGGACTGCTCAACCAGTCCCCGCTGGCTGGAAAGATGGCCCGAGACCATCACCACGGGCATGGGACGCAGTCTCATGATTTTTTCGAGAAATTGCAGACCGTTCATGGACGGCATTTCGAAATCGAGCGTCAACACATCGGGGTTTAGCCTCACGATGAGGTCACGTGCCTCAAACGGCGTTCCGGCGGTCCCCACGATCTTAACTCTGGGGTCGCGCCTGAGAGCCGCCGTGATCAAGGCGCGGGTGGTCAGGGAATCATCCACCACAACCACGGTCACAGGTTTCGAGCCGCTCAAGAGCGTTTCCCCCCGGATGAGACCTTTCGGTAGGCATTATAACCCATGCTCTCCATCCCAAACCGTTCCGGATGAGCGATGCGCTCCGAATGTCCCAAATAAAGCTCTCCGCCCTGAAAAATTCGTTCGGAAAGATTACGCCACAGCCTGTCCTGCGTTTCGCGATCAAAATATATCGCGACATTCCGGCAAAAAATGGCATGGAAACAGGATGAAAATGGCCAGGGTTCAATCAGGTTGAGATGACGAAAACGGATCATGTC
This sequence comes from uncultured Gluconobacter sp., assembly GCA_937880175.1. Lineage (GTDB taxonomy): Bacteria > Pseudomonadota > Alphaproteobacteria > Acetobacterales > Acetobacteraceae > Gluconobacter. Next base: position 26,532 of record CALFLO010000113.1, on the reverse strand, counting down.
ACGGATTTTGTCAGACATGACGACCCGACCGCTTTCGAGGCGACAAAATGGCAGAGCCCCCTCTTCAAACAGGGCTTCCGCTTCTACAGACGCATAACTTCCCAAACGCGCCTGTCCGAGAATATCGGGATCAATATCCGTCGCCAGAATTTTTGCTTTTAAGTTTGGAACGCCAGACAGGGATTTCAGAACTGTCATGGCGATCGAATAGGCTTCTTCGCCACTAGAGCACCCTGCCGACCAGATCCTGAGCTCTTCTCTCCGTTCGAGACGGGAATATAATTTCTGAAGAAGCAGGTGCTCCAGATATGTAAAGTGATGTTTTTCACGAAAAAAACTGGTTACATTTGTCGTGAGCGCCGAAACAAGATGCTGACGCTCACCGGAGCCCGCATCACTCGTCAGGAAAACACAATATTCATCAAAACTACTAAATCCCTCCTGTCGAACACGGCGGGAAATGCGTGAATAGACGAGACTTTTTTTCTTTTCCGAGAGGCAAATTCCGGCATAATTTTTGGCAATTCCGGCGATAATCCGAAAATTCCCATCTGAAATACCAGGCAGCTCCAGCGTTCCACTCGCTGTCATTGCAGGCTTCCTTCAAACAGGGCAGAGACATTTACTGAAAAAATCAGACGGTTTTCAAGAGGAAGGATCCCGTTTGAAAAATATTTGAGATCATCGCTGGAAAGTTCAGGAAGAGGTTTGAAGTTTTCCTCCTCCACATCTGAAATATCCGTCACGCTTGAGACTGAAAACCCAATAACCTTGTCATTGTTTTTCAGGAAGATAATGGCTTTTTTCTCACCTCTCTCCTCAGAAATCCCCATCATCCGGGCCATATCCACGAGGGGAATGACCGAACCGCGAACATTGACCACCCCCTCAACAAATGCGGGAGCCGCCGGAAAAGGCGTCGCCTTTGTCCAGATTTTAATTTCCTTGACTGCTGAAATTCGAATGGAAAATTCCTGATTTCCCAAAGAAAAAACCAGCGCTTTTTCCTTGATCATACTTTTTCCTCCAACGAATTTTCTCTTTTCTTCAGAATTTCACTAAAGAGAAACTCTACATCCAGAATAAATGCGACATTCCCGTCGCCTAGAATGGTCGCGGTAGAAAAACAGGCGATTTTCCTGTAGTTGTCTTCAAGATTTTTCACCACAAAACGCGACTGATCTATAATTTTATCAACAATAAATGCCATTTTTTCTTCGTTCTCATTTTCGATAACGAAGCATATTTTCTGGCTTTTCTTATCTGAAGAAAAACCCAGCAGATCGGCAGCATAAACTACGGAAAGATAGCCGTCCCGATAAGGATAGCCATATTTTCCATCGCCAATATGAAAAGCTTTTTTGTTGTCAAATATTATTGTCTCGGAAAGATTATTGATTGGAATAACAAAGTCCTGCCCCTCAGACTTGAAAATAATTCCTTCGATAACCGAGAGAGTAAAAGGCAGAGAAATCGAAAACGTTGTCCCTTTGCCCTTTGCCGAACTGATGAATATCCTTCCATTGATCTGCTGGAGACTTTGTTTGACAACGTCCATCCCCACGCCACGGCCAGATACATCCGTCACTTCGGCAACGGTTGAAAAGCCCGGTTCAAAAATCAGGGAATAGATTTCTTCCCGATCCAGCCGCTGGCCTTTTTCAATAATCTTTTTTTCGACAGCCTTATCGTAAATCCTGTCCGGGTCCAGACCTGCCCCGTCATCCTGAATTTCCACAATAATCCGGCCTGAACGTTGGAAAGCCCGAAGTCTGAGCAAACCTTCCGGATCCTTGCCTTCCTGAGCTCTGACCTCTGGACTCTCAATGCCATGATCAATTGCATTGCGGACCATATGCGTCAGAGGATCGGAGAGCTTTTCAAGAATGGAACGATCGACCTCTGTATCCTCACCTTCAAGCACCAGCCGCACCTGCTTTTCCGTCAGTCTCGCTGTCTCACGAACGACACGGCCCAGCTTCTGGAAAACTGTCTTGATCGGGTAGGCACGCATCGTAATGACGTTCTCCTGCAACTCATGAATAAGCTGCTCCTGCGCTGTCACCACGTTTCCCAGAAAGGAATCTCCATGGACCTTGTTGCGTCGCATTTGTGATTGAATGGCCCCCTGATTGATCACCAGCTCTCCAATCAGATCGACCAGCTTGTCGATCCTCTGGATATCAACCCGGACAGTCGCAGAATCTTTTCGCTCAGCTCCTTTGGTAACGGGAGGGTCGGTTTTCTCGTTTGCGGGCGGGGCAGAAGGTTGCACGACTTCCACGGAATTTTCAGGCAACGCCGTAATCACCGCCTGAAGATCGTAGCCGGACCAGTCGAAAATCTCTTCAATGCTTTCCCGGGATGCTTCTGTCGTCAGAGTTATCTGCCATGTCAGATAACTCTGACATGGTGAAATATCATCCAGGAAAGGTATGGCAGCGATATCAACCTGAACGCTCACGTGACCGAGCTGCCCCAATGCCATTAGGAGATTGCGGACGTCGTCCCCGCGCTCATAAAACTCTGATGATATTGTCAGAACAATTGAAAACTGCTGCTCACTGGGCGCATCAATTTCAATTTTAACCGGCGCGAACGACATTCCGAAAATATCGTCCATGTCGACATCATCAGACACCTGTTCGGATTTTGACGTTTCAGAATGAAGGTAATGTTCCAGATCCGCAGTAATATCTGGCGCAATCTCATAAGTTCTGGCGCCGTTTTTGAAGGCGGAAACAATATCGGATAGCATATCCTTGCACTTGAGAAAAACAGCTATGCTATCAGCATTTACGGCGTTTTCCCCCGAGCGGAAACGGTCAAGCACGCTCTCGAAGAGATGGGAAAATCTTACCAGATCTTCCATTCCAAAGGCTGCTGCTCCGCCTTTGATGGAGTGAACACACCGGAAAACCGTATTAATCTTTTCTCTGTTTTCCGGGTCTTCCCCAAGAACTGTCAGTTCTTCTTCCAGAAGCGTGAGTTGTTCATCGCATTCATCAAAGAAAATCAGTCGGATCGCGTCCATGTCATCGGTGAAATCTTCAGTGCTCATGCGCTGACGCGCCTTACCGCGGCGAGCAGCTTGGGGCCATCGAACGGCTTGACAATCCAGCCGGTCGCGCCTGCCGCACGCGCATCTCGACGCAGGTCATCCCCGGATTCCGTAGTCAGAAAAATTATGGGAACGTATTTTGTATCGGGGCGTGCACGCAGAGCCCGGGTCAGTTGCAGGCCATCCATACGCGGCATGTTCAGATCCGTTATGATGACGGCCGGCGAAAAATGCTCGATTTTTTCAAGCGCCTCAACGCCATCCTCTGACGTTTCCACATCATAACCATCTTTGCGCAACTCGCGACTGACGAGATCACGCATGGTCCGGGAATCATCAACGACCAGAATATTCACGCGCCCGCTCCCGTTTCCAGGAGAAAATTTCCGCCCAGCAACAGAAGGTTTTCCCGCATCGCATCAGAAATATTTTTGATTTCAAAGCCGACACCCCGTACCCGTGCCGTCTGTTGGGCGGAAGCAAGCAACTGAAAGCACAGGCCGCCCACCCGGCTGACGTGGCTGCCATCTAGAATGAAGTCCTCGCTTTCCTTTCTAAGAAGTTCTGAAAACGGGACCGCATATCTGGTGTCCAGAAGTTCAGGCAGAATCAGAACGCTCATCAGCGGAACTCCTCCCACCCCTCATCGGAGGTCTGAAAAGAATCGCTGCCCCATTGTGACGGGGGTAAAGCAGGGGTTGACGGAGCATTCTCGAAAAAAGCCTCTTCTTCTTCGTCTATTCCCTGAAGACGAAAGCGCTGGAGACTTCCTACGAGTTCCTTGGCTTCTGCGCTCAGATTGTGACTGGCTGCAGTCGCCTCTTCGACCATTGCGGCGTTCTGCTGTGTATTCTGGTCCATCTGGCTGACGGCAACGCTGATTTCCGAAAGATCATTGGCCTGACTGCGTGCGGCCGTCGCAATTTCACCGATCAAAACACTGATCTCGCTGACATTTTCCACAATGGACTTCATCGCGACACCCGTCTCTTCGACCAGGGACGTGCCCCGGCTGACCTGCTGTGTGCTGGACGTGATGAGCCCCTTGATTTCCTTGGCTGCGTCTGCTGAACGCTGTGCAAGGGCACGCACTTCCGCGGCAACCACGGCAAATCCCTTGCCCGCATCCCCTGCCCGGGCAGCTTCAACACCTGCGTTCAACGCCAGAAGGCTGGTCTGAAATGCGATGTCATCAATCAGACCAAGGATCTGTGCGATATGGATGGAAGACTGCTGGATATCCTGCATGGCCGCTGTGGCAGCCATCATCACTTCTCCCGATCGCTCTGCACGGTCGCGGGTCTGGCTTGCGACGTCACTCGCGTGCACGGATGCTGCAGCAGTCTTACGGACGGTTTCCGTGACATTTCCGACCGAGACCGTAGTCTCTTCGAGGCGGGCGACCTGCAGTTCCGTACGGCGGGCCAGATCATCCGCAGCCGAAGCAATTTCCGCAGATCCAGATGAAATGGTTGAAATGCTGTCATTCAGCGACACCATCATCTTCTGAAGCGTCGATGCGGTATCGTTAAAATCCTGCCGCAAGCGGTCGTACCGCTCTGGCAGGGCCTCTTCAAGACGGAAGGCCAGTTCGCCATCACGGAGGCTGGCCATTGCATTACCAAGGACGGCAATGACCCGTTCGTGCTCGGAGGCTTCTTCACGTGCCGACTGCCGTGCGTCTTCAGCCTCAATCCGGACAGCAGCAAGGGCGGCCTGCGCATTGGACGCCATGGTTTCACTGCGTTCGGAATTCGTGCGGGCTTCGCCGAGCATGACCTGTAACCGGATCAGGGCGCCTTCCCGGACATTCTGCGGCAGCGTTCCTGCTGCGGCGAGTTGTCTCAGGGCTCCCGCCAGATCATCCCCACCTTTGGCCACCTGAAAGAACGCAACAATACCGGCAACGGAAAAGAGAGCAAAAATCGTTATTGCGAGGAGACCGGAAGAAACCAGGCTTTCCACGGGGGACCTGGCCGTCCCCAGTTTCCAGCCGATTGCCCCAATAGAAACACCTACGGGAACGGCAAATGTCAGAAGCAGTCGCCTGCGCAACAGGAAACTCCGCTGCAGGGGAACAAAGCGCATGTCGGACATGCCAGACGGCCTCCAGAAACACAGATCACACGCTGGCAGCGGCATAAAACCGGCCAGATGCTCTCCTTCCTAGAGAACAGTTGATTGAAACTCCGTTAATGCGCCTCAAACTTCTTCAAGGAGCTGGTATCGGAATATCGACATCATGCTGGACGAACATCCGGTTGCCCTCCCGTGGAAGCCAGATCCGGTAATGCTTGAGAACATCCGCCCCCAGCAGGGCATCCGTGTCGGGAAGGTCACCGCCCACACTCAGCACGACATCGCGGAAAATGATATCGCCGACCTGAAGGGTCTGGAAATGATGGTGATAATTCTTCACCGGATCCCTCGTGAGTCCATAGCCAGTCGTGGCGGAATCCTGCTCCAGCATGGCGCGGGTCACCCCCGCCCCTCTTGCACCATCCATGCTGATCAGGGTTCTGGCCGCGCCTGTATCAAGAACGGCATCCGTAGCATGGCTGTTGAGACGGATATCCAGATTGGTGTTGTGTCCACTATCATAAGGGTGACTGATTGGAACTGCATGAACGCGTCCTGTCCAGCCAGGGGTCGGCGTCCCACAGTCTTCGGTTTCGACAAGCCTCACCCGGTGAGACGGCATGTCCACGACCGTATCGTATCTCCCCAGAAAATCCCGGCCGAACAACCCCACGATCGGCAGACCGGCGACCTTTCCGGTAAACTTTCCAGCCCCTGCGACTGCAATGTTCCGGGCCTTGGAACTTCCCATATCCAGTGTACGGATTGTCATGACGCGTCCGTATTCGTCGCCGCCCACACCGCGCACGAACACCGTCCCTCCCGTATCATCCAGACCGAGCGGCTCTACGAAACTCTTTCCGATCGTTGTGGAAAACGCGCCCGTATCAACGATCAGCGCGACAGGGTGTCCATTAATCGCGGCACGAACGATGGGGCTTCCCCAGTCATTCAGAACCGGCATGTCACCACTTATGATCAGTTTGCACTGACGTGGACCACTCTCGCATCCTGCAAGAACGGCTCCCATCAGCAGCAGCGCACCCAGTCGACCCAGTGTCATGACATCCCCATATCTGTATCGCTACGTTACAGAGGACACGTCCCATCCCTGCCGGGCAAGGCAGTTTTTTTAACGTGGAATGCTTTTTTTCAGAAAACCCTCTTGCCACCCCCAGGGGAGGCTGATAAATCACCGCCACCGACCGAGAGGAAGCCAAACAGCTTCTTAAACGGAAGGTCCCAAGGCGCTGAAAAGCGGCTTTGCGGGTGTAGCTCAGTTGGTTAGAGCGCCGGCCTGTCACGCCGGAGGTCGCGGGTTCGAGCCCCGTCACTCGCGCCACTCCTTCTCTGGGGTTGGCCTTATCTTCTTCAAGAAAACAATTCCGAAAACAGATGCTTACCTCTAGGTAAGGATATGGTTTTCTTTATTCTGAAATGTCTGATCTCGGGTTTTCTGATCGCTGCGGCCTCAGGCGTCGCACGACGTTATCCCGGAGCGGGCGCCCTGATTGCGTCCCTGCCTCTGGTATCGGTTCTGGGCATGATCTGGCTCTGGCTGGAAAAACCTGACCGCCTCAACATGAGCAACCATGCGGAAGCGACGTTCTGGTATGTGCTTCCGTCCTTGCCGATGTTTCTGCTGATTCCACGACTGCTACGGGCCGGGGTTCCGTTCTGGAACGCCCTGCTAGCCGGCTGCGCCCTGACAATTGTTCTGTATCTCGGCACGACATGGACGCTTGCACGATTTGGTTCAGGCGGCTGAGAATGTCCGGGCCGTGTGGATATGCTCGTCATCTCCGCACGGAATGATGATTTCCCTTGCATCCGGCGCCAACCTCGCCGACATGCTGCGGTCATGTCATATGCTGTGAAGGAAATGTTCGTGACCCTCCAGGGTGAGGGTGCACAGACAGGCCGCGCGTCGGTGTTCTGCCGTTTTGCCGGCTGCAATCTGTGGTCCGGCCGCGAGCAGGATCGTGCGACCGCGGCCTGCACGTTCTGCGATACCGATTTTATCGGTACGGACGGTGAAGGCGGCGGCCGCTTCGAGACTGCCGAAGCTCTGGCGTCCACCATCGAGGCCTGCTGGACCGGGACGGCCGATGCCAGTGGCCGGCGCTATGTCGTCTTCACGGGGGGCGAACCCCTGCTTCAGCTGGACGAGACCCTGATCGCCGCCGTAAAGGCCCGCGGCTTTGAAATTGCCGTTGAGACCAACGGCACCATCGCGGCTCCTGCCGGAATCGACTGGGTCTGTGTCAGCCCCAAGCCCGGCGGTACGCTTGTTCAGACTGAAGGCGCGGAACTCAAGCTGGTCTATCCCCAGACCGAACTTCCGCCTGAACTGTTCGAGACGCTTTCTTTCCGCCATTTCTGGCTTCAGCCGATGGACGGCCCCGACCGCATCGCCAATACGCAGGCTGCCGTCGCCCACTGCCTGCGCCATCCACGCTGGCGCCTGTCCCTTCAGACCCACAAGCTGATCGGAATTCCCTGATCATGACGACCATCAGCAGCAATACCGCTCTTGTCCTGTTCTCTGGCGGACAGGATTCCGCAACCTGCCTCGCCTGGGCTCTCTCCCGTTTCGACCGTGTCGAGACGGTTGGATACGCGTATGGGCAGCGCCATGCCATCGAACTTGAATGCCGCGAGACCCTGCGCCAGCAGATGGCGGCCTTTTCGCCGGAATGGAAAGCACGGCTTGGCGAGGATCACACGATCGACCTCGCTTCCCTCGGCGCCCTGTCCGAAACGGCACTGACCCGTGAAGCAGAGATCGGCCTGAGCGAGAACGGCCTGCCCAACACGTTCGTGCCGGGCCGCAACATTATTTTCCTGACTTTCGCAGCAGCCCTCGCGGTGCGCCGGAATGCCCGGCACATCGTCACTGGCGTCTGCGAAACCGACTATTCCGGCTATCCGGACTGCCGCGACGACACGATCAAGGCCCTTCAGGTTGCCCTGAACCTCGGCATGGACCAGCGTTTCGTGCTGCACACGCCGCTCATGTGGATCGACAAGGCCCAGACCTGGGATCTGACCGAAAACCTCGGCGGCCAGAAACTCGTGGACGTCATCAACCGCGACAGCCATTCCTGCTACATGGGTGATCGCACCCACCAGCATGACTGGGGTTATGGCTGTGGCACCTGCCCGGCCTGCAACCTGCGCGCGGACGGCTGGCGCCGCTATCAGCAGAGCCGCCATGGGCACGGAAGCGCCGTATGACCGCCGAACTCGTCTTCACCCGGCGCTTCTGCATGGGGCATCGGCTCATCACGGGCGCCAGTGAACGCTGCGCCATCCCACACGGCCATAACGAGTATGTCCGCGTGACGTTACGTCCGGCGAAGCAGACCCGGCTGGATGGCCATGCCAACATGATCCTGCCCTTTGCCGAAGCCAAGACGCGCTGGCACCATTTCGTGGACAATAGCCTCGATCATGCGCTTCAGCTTTCGGAAACCGATCCGCTGCTCGACTGGTTCCGCACGAACGAGCCCGAACGCGCCAGCCGGATCGTCGTCACGCCCGGTGATCCGACGACCGAGCTTATGGCCGCCCTCATGCTCGCCAAACTGACAGCTATCCTCGCGGATCAGGGCGACATCCTACGCGTTCATGAGATCGAGCTGGAAGAGACGCCGACCAATACCGTGCGCCTTGGCGGCAACCCGCAGCACTACCTGCCTACCGTCTCGCGGCCACCAGAACAGTGCTGGTGGAACAGACCGGACGCCAGTATCGCCTGACGTCCGGCCCGGACCCTGCTCTCAGACCTTGTGGACCGAGGCGTCGTAGATCTCGTCGATCGTCTCGCCCAACGTCGCATCGAACTGCGCATCGTCCATCTGATGCCGCAGCCCTCCGATCAGAGCACGGGAGAAGCTCGCGATCATCCGGTGGTTATGACGCAGTTTTTCGCAGGCCTGATCCAGTGGATAGCCCCCTGACAGCGCAACCACACGAACCATGCGCGGGTCACGCGCAATATCGTCATACAGATCCGCGACTTCGGGGATCGTCACTTTCAGCATGATCCGTGCGTCCGCGGGCAGCTTCTGAAGCTCCTCGAGAACATAGTCATGCAAAAGCTGCTCACAGGCAGCCTTGTCCGGGCTCTTGATCAGTACTTCGGGTTCCAGAATGGGCACCAGCCCATGTTTGCGGACCTGCTCTGCCACGGCAAACTGCTGCTGCACGACAGCGCGGATTCCGCTTTCTGACGGCAGACGGATCGTGGAGCGTTCTTTCGTCCCGTAAACGCCCAGCTTCGCCGCCCGTGCCAGAAGATAGTCCAGCCCCGGCATCGGCTTCATGAGCTGGACACCATCCTCTTCCGCTTCCAGCCCTTTGTCGATCTTCACGAACGGCACCACACCCCGCTCGCGCCAGAGATAGGCCGGGACTGGCTCCCCCGCCACATCGCCATCCATGGTCCGCTCGAACAGGATGGCCCCGATCACTTTGTCGCCTGTGAAAGACGGTGCCGTGACGATCCGCACGCGCATCTCGTGCATGCGCGCAAACATTTCGCTCTCGCCCGAGTAATCGCTTTCAGGGATGCCATACTGCTTCAGCGCACCAGGCGTGGAGCCCCCGCTCTGATCCAGAGCAGCGATAAATCCGCCTTTTTCCGCCATCTGCGACATCATCGTTTGCGCGGTACTCATCAAGATCCCCTTTGATACAGGGAAAAATACCTAGCGCGGCATGTTTCCCGACACAGCCCAATCGCACGGAGACCCGGGGAGTTCCTGCACGAGGGTTTCAGAGCAGCGTATCGCAAGCCCGCTGCCCCATGAAGGCGCGACCTGCTCACCAAATCAGGATGAACCGTTTCCAGAACCGGACGGAGCATTTTCATAAAGCGCCAGAAACGCTTCGATGTCGTCGCTCATCAGGCGCCCTGAGCGTTCTTCCACCAGCGTTTCCGGCCACTCCCACCATGCCAGCGCCAGCAGACGCGCAATGACCATTTCGGGAAAACGGTAGCGGATCACTTTTGCTGGATTGCCGCCGACAATGGCATAAGGGGGCACGGATTTCGTGACCAAAGCCTGCGCGGCAATGACGGCGCCATTACCAATCGTCACCCCGGACATGATTGTGGCATGCGCCCCGATCCAGACGTCATTGCCAATAACGACGTCACCTTTGCTGGAATGATCGTCCTGTCCCTCTTCGGCAGACGGCCAGAAATGCGAAAGCGTTCTGAAAGGATAGGTGCTCACAAGATCGGCGCGATGATTACCCAGAATGATCGTCACGTTCGGCCCGATCGAGCAGTAATCACCGATCGTCAGACCGGCCTCCCCCGCTTCGAGAATGACCGGGGCGCCATAGGTATGGGGACCGACCTGCCAGCCCCATTCGTCGATCTGATAGGCCAGCGCATAACGCGTCAGAGCCTGAAACACACGCTCTCCAAATGCCATGAGGGCCACTCCTTCGCCGTAGGAGCATGCATCATGTCACCGAACGGAGATCAACCATAGCCTGCATGTCTTCGTCCCACAGCACGTTGCTGCGGGCTTCGCGGATTCCGTCACGCCAGGTCAGGATTTTCACGTCCTGAAATGCCGGATGGGCCTCGTGACAGGCCAGCAGCCTGTAATTCGGAATACCGGGCGCCATGTGGTGGACATGATGCGTCCCGATATCGCCCGTAAACCAGCGCATGATCCGGGAAAAACGCAGAAACGAACATCCCTTCACCACGGCGTCGTAGCTGTTCCACTGCGGATTTCCGGCCCACTGCACCCCCTCGAACCTGTGCTGGACCAGGAAGAGCCAGACACCGGTCACGGCAGCCGGATAGATCACCATCAAGCTGACAAGCAGAACGAGTTTCCATCCGACAAGCCAGGACAGTCCGGCGAACATCGCCACCAGACACAGATTGGTGCCATAAACACCGGCCCGCTCACGGATCCAGTGACGCGGTGTATCGAAAGCAAAGCGGTAGACGATAAAGAAGATAACAGGGGGCATCAGGAAGACCGTCAGGACCGGGTTCTTGCTCATCCGGTACAGAAACTTCTTCAGGCGCGTCATTTTCCGGTATTCGGCAACAGTGATACAGTCCGAATACAGGTCCGACAGACGCCCGCGCGTGTCCATATTATTCCAGGACCCGTGATGCAGGGCGTGATGCTTCTTCCAGTGGTCATACGGGGTCAGCGTCAACAGGGAGCAGAGCCACCCTGTCACGTCATTGGCCCATCGCCCCCGGAAGAGTGAGCCATGTCCGCAGTCATGTTGCAGAACAAAGGTCCGGATGGACAGGCCGGACGCCAAGGGCGTAAGCGCCAGAGACCACCACCAGCCTCTTGTCAGCCCGGCATAAATCAGAATGTAGCAAAACAGAAGCAGGCTGACGGTCGAGACGACCTGAAACAGACTGGTCCAGAAGTGGGAGCCCTGATATTTGCGGACTGACCGTGCTGTTTCATCGGAACATCCTGACGCTTGCAGCTGGTTTTCCCTTACAGGCGTCATGACAATCCATATATTATTCTGATGAAATCAGTAATATGGAAAATTTATATTATCAATACCATAACCATTTAATATTTGTAACAAACAATACTTATCCGCCATGACATCTTTTGCTGCAATTGGTCTCCAGCACTAAGCTATTGATGTCAGGCTTTGTTTTTACAGATATCAGGTCAGATCATCCGCGCAGGAGCGACATGATCTCCATCCGTGCGGCGCTGTCCCGCAGCCAGGTTCCACGTGCGATGGACGTCACGGTCGTCGAGCCAGGCGACCGCACGCCACGCATGCTCATGCACATATGCTCGGCTTCGATCACGACCAGAACGGCTTCCGGTGCCAGCACATCTTCCATGCCCTGCGCGATCTGGTCCGTCAGGCGCTCCTGAAGCTGCGGACGACGGGCGAAGCCTTCGACCAGGCGCGCAATCTTGCTCAGCCCCGTCAGACGACCACCCGCTGGCAGATAGGCCACATGCGCCTTGCCATAGACCGGGAGCAGATGATGCTCACACATCGAATGGAAGCGGATGTCCTTGACGATGACCGCGCCATGATGCCGATCCGCCGAGAACTGCGTCTTCAGATGATCCCGCGGGTCCTGATGCAGGCCGCTGAACACTTCGAGATACATCTTCGCCACGCGCTGCGGCGTATCAAGCAGTCCCTCGCGCTCCGGATTTTCCCCCAGAGCCTTGAGGATTTCCCGCACGGCGCCAGCAATCCGAACTTCCGCATCCGCAGGCAGCGGCAACGCTCCCATGGGACGCAGTTCCTCGGAAGAGAGGCTATCCTGACTGTCCGACAGACGTGCCGATGCGGCGGTCATGATCGTGGCGTTCAGGTTGGTCATGCGGGTTCAGGCTCCTTTTTACCCCAACGACCCGTGCCGTCAGGGGCGCGCCGGGTCACATCCCCCGGGCTCCGCGGCAGGACTGCTAGCGCGTCCCGCACGCGACGTCCACCAATGACGTGATCTGGATCAATTTCTGCAAGAGGCTCGAGCACGAAAGCGCGCTCGAACAGACAGGCATGCGGCAGCGTCAGAATCCGGTCCCGGATCTCCCGATCGCCATAACAGAGAACATCGATATCAACTGCCCGAGCGCCCCAGCGCACGCCTGGCACCCGTCCAAGATCCCCTTCGATCGCCTTGCAGACCCGCAGAAGCGCATGAGGCTCCAGTGTCGTCCGCCCGGTGGCGCAGATATTGACGAAAGCCGGCTGATCTACCCCGCCCCAGGGCGCGCTGTCATACAGTGACGACACACTCACGATCTCCAGCCCGTCCACGAGGGACAGCCGATCTACCGCAGCAGCCAGAACAGCCTCCCGCTCTCCCAGATTGCTCCCTAGCGAGAACGCAACCTCATGAACCCGCGCCTGCTCGACGGAGACCGCTGTTCCCGACACTGCATAGGGCACCGGCGCCGAGGGCTTGCGCACCTCGACCCGCACCCAGTCCACACGGTCCAGCTTCGCCAGAACCGCCTCCGCGATGCGTCCGGCCACCGTCTCGATGAGCTGAAGGGGCGGGCCCGTCACGATGGATGAAGCGATATCGCACAGCGTCCCGTAACAGACCGCCTGCTGGTAATCGTCGCCCGCGATCGCGTCTGACAGATCGGCCCGGATCTCGATATCGACAACAAAACGCTGCCCGATGCGCGTCTCTTCCGGCAGCACACCATGATAGCCAAACAGGCACAGATCCCGCACGAAAACGGAGGTCAGGGCAGGAACGATCATCGGACATCCTTCAGAATATGGCGCATCTTCAGCGCATCCACATGCTCACGCACATCATGCACCCGCAGGATCGTGGCGCCCTGCTCTACCCCGTACAGACTGGTCGCCAGCGTCCCCGCTAGCCGCTCTGATGTAGCGCGCCCCAGAAAATGCCCGAACATCGACTTGCGCGACACCCCCAGCAAAACCGACAACCCATACTCAGCCTTCAGTTCGCCAAGCCGCGCCACAGCCTCGACATTCTGCGCCTGTGTCTTACCAAACCCGACACCGGGATCGAGCACCATTCGGCTACGATCCAGCCCGGCCCGTTCCGCCAGTTCCAGCGAGCGGTCGAAGAACCGCCGCCAGTCCGCGCGCAGGTCAAGCGCTTCATCCACTTCATGGCGGTTGTGCATCATCACGGCCACGGCATCCGAATCTGCGACCACGAACGCCATCTCCGGATCGGCCTGTAGGCCCCAGACATCGTTGATGACTGCGGCTCCAGCTTCCAGAGAGCGCCGCGCAACAAACGCCTTGGTGGTGTCCACGGAAACGACGGCACCTTCCGCTGCCAGCGTGCCGACAACGGGAGAAAGTCGCGCCCATTCTTCTTCCGCCGACACGGGCTGAAAGCCCGGTCGCGTGGATTCAGCCCCCACATCCAACAGGTCCGCCCCATCCGCAAGGAGCGTCCGCCCACGGTCCAGTGCGGCTTCGGGACGCAGGAACTGCCCCCCGTCGGAAAAGGAATCGGGCGTGACATTCACGATTCCCATCACCGCCACAGACCCGTTTCCAGAGAACTTCATCCGACGTCCTTCCACTCGCGGCTTTCTTACCCAGAGATGATCCGCGGCCCCAATAAGGAACTGTGAGCGCACCATCGTGTTTTCAGTCCCACCACAATCTGATTTCCGGCCTCAGAGAGAAGGAACTTCTCATGTCCATCATCACTGACCCACCGTTCCATGGCGACGACAACAAGTTTCAGGCTGCGACCGAACAGGCGGAAGCCGCCCTGCGCGCCCTCAAGATCGGAGACGATGCTCTGGCCATGGGGTTTGTGGACGAAGCGGAGCACACGGACCCTGAAGCGCTGTCCAATGTCCTGCAACGCGAGAACGACAGCCCTGACGCTCCCTCCGCGGACCATGGCGTCCCCCCTCCGGCCTCGGACGAAGAAGTTGCCGCCATCACCCGCACGGTTCAGCCGGGTGCGGATGCACCGTCCCGTGCTGGCATTGTGGATGGCAACGGCGATATGGACGGCTCAGGCGCAGACGGCCAGAAGCGCTGAACCATATCTCCTTTGAGCCTTATGCTTTGCGGGCACGCTCCAGAAACGCATCCATCTGGTCGGATTCGAGCGCGCCCGGAGCCACAGCCGCCGTCCCGAAAATGAACGTCGGTGTTCCGTCCAGTCCAACGGCGCGTCCCTGATCCAGATTGGTGTTGATCAGGGTGATGGTCTGAGGCGAGCTCATATCGGCCGTCAGCTTCTTCGCATCAATGCCGTTCGCCTGCGCCAGAGCGACGATCCGCTCCATGCTGGGCTTGGTACTGTCTTCCATCAACGCCTTGCGCATGACCTCATACTTGCCCTGCACGCTGGCTGCGAAAATGGCCCGCGTATCGAGCACGCTGTTGCTGCCCAGTACCGGCACAACCTTCTCAACCAGCCGCACATCCGGATGGCGGCTGAGGAAACTGTCCACCTCGCCCATCATGGAGCGGCAGTAGGAACAGCGCGGGTCATAGAACTCAACGACCGTGATCTTGCCGTGCGGATTGCCTCGAATGGCAAAGTCAGGCGCCGTCTGAAGTTCGGACTGATGCGCCTTCACGGCCGCGAGCGTCGAATCCTGCTTCTGCTCTTCCGCCTTTTCGCGGATCGAACGGATGGCATCCGTCAGAATGCTCGGATCGTTCTGCAGCGCCTCGCGCATGATGCCGACGATCTCGGCCCGTTGCGCAGGCGTGAAAGACGTCGCCGGAGCAGCAAGAGCCTGACCACCCACAACAAAGGCCATTCCGGCAACGACGGCGGACACTGTGGCAAGCAGAGAGTATCTCAACGGAAAGCTCCGGATCAGCTGAAAGAAAAACGGGATGTGAGGTCCATACGGCATAAAGAACGTCCGTGGCAAAGAGAAGACACCAACTCGCCTCTCCCACAAACTACAGATTGCCGTTATGAGGGAACAACAGCCGGATCAGGACCCACGGCGCAGACCCGTCTGCCCGCGCCCGCCATCCGCGAAGGCCACGAGGCCGGACAGTCGTGACCAGACATTGGAGAAACGCCAGGTGGCGCATCGACAGCACCAGATTTCCACCCCGGACGCCACACAGGCCCGTCGCGTCTCTTCCCGCCTGCCTGCCTCACTGATGGCATCAGTCGCTTCAGGCCTTCTGCTGGGCGCATGCTCGTGGATCCCGGGATCGCATTTCGTCGGTATCAGCGAAACGAGCGCTCCCGTAGGCGGCAGCATCGGCACGGTCGTTGCGGATGAGCCGCAGGCCGCTCTGGTCGGGCATGACGTTCTGGCCCGCGGTGGCAATGCTGCCGACGCGGCAACGGCAACCGCTCTGGCTCTCGGCGTGACCCTGCCGTCCCGTGCATCCTTCGGCGGCGGCGGCGCATGCCTCATCAGCCGTCCCGGCGAGACAGCGCAGTCCATCACGTTCCTGACGCGCCCCGGCACCAGCAAAGGTGCGGACCGGCCAGCCGCCACGCCAGCCAGCTTCCGCGGCCTGTACCTGATGCAGCTTCATTACGGGACGGTCGACTTCAACGATCTCATTGCCCCGGCCCTGAACCTGGCCAGCACAGGCATCACCGTCAGCCGTACGCTGGCGACCGATCTGGCCGCCGTACACACGGCCCTGCTCGCCGATGACAATGCGCGCGCCATCTTCGGCCGTGGCGAAACCTCCGCTCTGGTCGCAGGCGACAGTCTGGCCCAGCCGCGCCTTGCAGGCTTCCTCGAACGGATCCGCGTCGCAGGCGTAGGCGATCTCTATAATGGTGCCCTGGCCGACGTCTATGTCACCGCAGCCCAGAAAGCTGGCGGCGGCCTGAATGACGACGACATGCGCCAGACCCTGCCCGTCCAGACCGAAGCGCTGACGACCCGCCAGGGCGGTGTGGACGCCTCGTTCCTCGCCCCACCCGCCGATGGTGGACTTGGCGCAGCCATCCGCTACACGACCGGTGCACCCGCACAGAGTGCCGTGGCTGCATGGCGCGCGTCAGGCAACACCACACTCGCTGCCGCACAGGCAGCCCTCAGCAGTGGCCATTCCGCGGGCGGCTCCCTGCCTGCCCTTCCGGCCTCGACGTCCTTTGTCGTGACTGATCATTCGGGCATGGCCGTCGCCTGCGCCCTGAGCGAAAACAACCTGTTTGGAACAGGTCGCGTTGCCGGAAGCACTGGCGTCGTCCTTGGCGCGTCCCCGGCCCGTACGCCGCAGCCCCTACTATCCGCCGCCGTCCTGCGGGACCAGCATAATCTGCGCGCTGTCATCGCCGCCTCGGGCCAGAACGAAGCGGCTGATGCTGTGGGAGACGCGACGCGCGCTGCCGCGCATGATACCCCGATCCCCCATGAAGGGGCCGGGCGCATCAACGCCATCCTCTGCCACGGCAGCGATTCCTGCCGTGGTGTGACAGACCCACGGGCTGCTGGCCTTGCCGCAGGCACCACCAACGACACCCGGAACTGACAAAAAAGCCCTGCTGGTCCATGACCGGCGGGGCTTTTTCTGTCCCCGGCCTCTATCCAGTAAAACTTCGCACCAGACTTCCCGCCACCAGTGACCAGCCGTCCACCACCACGAAAAAAATCAGCTTGAACGGCAGGGACACGGTACTGGGCGGCAGCATCATCATGCCAAGGCTCATCAACACGCTGGACACCACCAGATCGATGACCAGAAACGGCAGGTAGAGCAGAAATCCCATCTCGAAACCGCGACGCAGTTCTCCGATCATGAAGGCCGGAACCAGTACGCGCCAGGGCGTATCTCCGATCTTCGCAGGCGGTTTCTCATGCGCGATGTTCAGGAACGTCGCCACATCCGCCGGGCGCGCCGTTGCGGCCATGAAGTCGTGAAACGGCTGGGCCGCCGCCGTCAGACCTTCCATTTCCCCAACACGCCCCGACATCATCGGCTCAACCCCCGCATCCCAGGATTTCTGAAGCGTCGGCTGCATCACGAACAGCGTCAGGAACAGCGCAAGCCCGATCAGCACCGTATTGGGGGGCGTTCCCTGCGCACCCAGCGCACTGCGCAGCAGCGAGAGGACAATCACGATTCTCGTAAACGCGGTAATCATCACCAGCAGGCTCGGCGCCAGCGACAGAACGGTAATCAGCGCCGTCAATTGTACGAGGCGACTGGTCGTTCCCGCGCCGCCAGAGGTCCCATTCTGCCCCAGATCAATGCTCACGGCCTGCGCATGCGCCAGATGCGGAAAAGCCAGACAGGCCAGAAATACGAAAACGGGCAGCATTTTCCGAAGCAAGGACAGGGTCTTCCTCATGCCACGTCCTCCGCATCGGAAACCTGAAGAGCCGATGCAAACGTCTCCCGCTCCGTCCAGTCCATCAGGATATCCTGATTGCCCCCTGTCAGAATCAAAACTTCCCGCGCGCCATAACGAACAACTGAAAGCCGCCGCGTGCGGTCAAGCGCCATCTGCCCCACGAGTGACAGTCCCGCCTGCCCACCCCGCGCGCCACTTCTTTTCTGGTCCAAAAAACGCAACAGGGGTCGGGCACAGAAAATCAGCACGACAATGAAAATCAGGGCGGCAATCGCGTTCACGCACTCATGCAGGGTCATAGGTCAGTCATCCTCATTCCCAGACATGATGCCCAAGACCCGTTAACGGCCGCTTAATTGCCCGTCAGTTTTGCCAAAGATACTGTCTGCAAAACTGAAAGCCCCTGTCCTGAGCGCGCTGTTCCTGCCACAAATATTTTTCTGACTGTTCCTGCGCAGGACCGCATGTTGTGAACGCCCATCCCCAGACGATCCAGATTTTCCTTCCTTCCGGCGACCCGCAGGGGATCCGGATCGCCTCCATCACCACCCGGATCGTGCAGGTTGTAGAAATTCCTCGTCTGCGACTGGATGAATTCCTGGAGCGGCCCGAGGCGAGTTCGGTCGGCATTTACATTCTGTTCGGTGAAAATGACGAAACAGAACGGCCACGCGCCTATGTCGGCAGACCGGCAATTTCGGAAACCGGCTAAAACAGCACAACGAAAAGAAAGGTCTCTGGTGGAACCGGGCTGTCGTTGCCTTCTCGCTAACCCAGAGCCTGACGGTCACGCACGCGCACTATCTGGAATGGCTGGCCATCAATCGCGCTACACAAGCCCAGCGCTTCGAAATGGACAACGGGACAAGTGGAACAAGACCCCATACCCTCCCAGCGCTGGAGGCAGAATGCCGTGAGGTTTTCGAGACGATCGATATCCTGCTGACGACCCTGGGATACCCGGTTTTCGAACCCCTGATCCGAATTCGGAATTCTCCCGTCCCCTCTCAGCCCGCCGAAGCCGTGTCCACTTCACAGGAACAGCCTTCATTCTCTGAATTTTATTGCCGTACCTCCGGCGTAGACGGACGTGCCCAATATACGGAAGAAGGGCTGGTTGTGCTGGCAGGCTCTTATGGTCGCGCTGAAGTCTGCAGCAGCTTTCTGGTGCATAATTATGCCCAAAAGCGGCGGACCATGCTGGAACAGGGGCTTCTGCGCCTTGAGGATGACCGCGTCTATTTTACGCGGGATGCTTTGTTCAGCTCGCCCAGCCCTGCGGCGGTCGCTTTGCTTGGACGCGCCGCTAATGGATGGACAGAATGGAAAGACAGCGACGGGCGTACCCTCGAAGAGGCCATAGGCCGTTCTACCCGCGATAAGGGCCGCGACGCCTGATAAAAACCTCCTCGCATTCTTCTTCCGCGGCAGAATCGGCCACCCAGGCAACCATTTCTTAAAGATTCCGCGCCATCATGCCTTTCGCCGGCACTTTCCGGCTCCTGCATGACGGAGACTGTCTCGATGCGTAACATCGACCCAACCAGCGCAGGCGGCACCGACCTCTTCTCTCTGGGCCGCGACCGCATGAACTGGCTTCAGGCACGCCAGCAGGTGCTGGCTGGCAATATCGCCAATGCCGACACACCGGACTATCAGGCCAAGGACGTTTCCCCGTTCGAGGCTGCCATGGGCGAATTCGACATCACCCCGACCGTCACTCAGCCCGATCACATCGGCTACAGCGCCTCGGGCACCCGCACCATTGAAACCACGTCCGAACAGTCTCTGGACGGGAACGAGGTCTCCCTCGACCAGCAGATGGAACAGGTTGCGGATGTGAACGACCAGCAGCACCTCGCGGTGAACGTCTATTCCAAATACCTGAGCATGTTCCAGACGGCACTCGGCAAATAAGGACGCTGACGGATGAACCTGTCCACCACCATCGGCATTTCCGCAAGCGGCATGGATGCACAGGCCCAGCGCCTGCGCATCGTCGCGGAAAACCTCGCCAATCAGGATACAACCGGCTCCCAGCCGGGTGCGGATCCCTATCGCCGCAAGACCATCACCTTCGCCGAGCAGGTCGACAACGAAACCGGTGCATCCAATGTTGGCGTCCAGAACGTCGCACAGGACATGTCGGACTTTGACACCCGCTACGACCCATCGCACCCGGCTGCCGACGAGCGCGGCTACGTCAAGGTTTCCAACGTGGATTCCATGACGGAGATGATGGACATGCGTGAAGCCGAACGCTCGTACGAAGCCAACCTCAACGCGCTCTCGAGCACCCGGACCATGCTGTCCCGCACGCTCGACCTGCTGAAGTAAACCCAGATGCTCACCTCCCTTACCCAGGCCCATAACGCTTACGCCGTCCAAAGCCTCCAGAGCCGCCTTCAGGGTGTCACGGATACTGTCGATGACGGGCTCCAGTCGTCCGCCGCGGCTGGCAACAGCAGTTCCGGCTCGGATTTTGGGTCGGTCCTTTCACAGTCCGTCGGCAGCATCATCGACAGCGGTCATGATGCTGAAGCCAAGGCAGCCCAGGGCCTGACCGGTGGCGGCGACATGACCCAGATCGTGACCGCGGTTTCCAACGCGCAGCTCGCCCTTCAGACCACGACCGTGATCCGCGACCGTATGGTCCAGGCGTATCAGGACGTAATGAAAATGACGATCTGAGCATGCAGGCCATCGATCTCGGCGCCATTCTGGAGCAGACGTTCATCGTCGCTCTCAAGCTGAGTGCTCCTGCTCTCCTGACCGCGCTTGGGGTCGGCCTTCTGGTTTCACTCATACAGGCTGTCACCCAGCTCAACGAAGCCACGCTGTCCTTCGTACCGAAAGTTCTGGCCATTGGCGCCGTCATGGTTATGGCCGGCTCTTTCATGACCGCCACGCTCATTGGCTTTACGCGACACCTCTTCGATCAGCTCATTCTCGTCGGCACGACCTGAAAACCCGCTTTGTGGATCTGGAATTGACTGAAATGACTGTGCCCAGATTTTCCATCCCGAAAAACGTCGGCCTGTGAACACTGATCTGGCGACCGCCGGAGCCTCCACTCTCCCGGGCCTTGATCTGAGCGGTCCGGTTCTGAGCGTCTGGGCTCTGGCCTTCGTTCTTGTCCTGTCGCGCACGGGTGCAGTCGTGATGGTCATGCCGGGCCTTGGTGAGCAGTCAATGCCCATGATGATCCGTGCAGGATGTGCCATTACTCTCACCGCGCTGCTCCTCCCGCTTGTCGCTCCACTGCTAATGCAGAGCCATCTGGATGCTCTGGCGCCAGTGGCTCTGGGCGGCATGATTGCTGTCGAACTTTTCGCCGGGATTCTGATCGGCTGGATGGCACGGCTTATCTGCATGGCGCTCCCCATTGCGGGTCAGATCATCGCGGTCTGTATGGGCATTTCCAGTGTGCTTCAGCCTGATCCGGATCTGGGGTCGGGAAGTTCTGCGCCGGCCCGTTTTCTGAACCTGCTGGCTCCCCTCGTGCTTCTCGTAACCGGCGCATACATCTTTCCCGTTCGCGCGATATTAGGCAGCTACAACATCATTCCGCCTGGAGGTGCCCTTCTGGCCGCGGCTTCGCATGGTCACTGGAACCTGCTGGGCGATTCTGCCCAAGGGATTATTCAGCTCACGGAACGCAGTTTCGCTCTTGGACTGGAGCTCAGTGCGCCCTTTCTGATCCTGTCGCTTGTCTGGCAGGGCATGCTCGGCATCATGACCCGTCTGCTCCCCACCCTGCAGATCTACAATACCGCCAGCCCACTTCAGCTTCTGGGCGGTATTGCTCTTCTGGGCCTCACGTTGACCACCATGATCACGATCTGGCAGGGACAGGCCTTTGACGTGCTCCGGGCCCTTCCGGGACTTTGAAGAATGTCTGATTCCGGCGACAAGACAGAAGCCCCCTCCTCACAGCGCCTCCAGAAAGCACGAGACGACGGCCAGATCGTCATGTCCCGTGAAGCTATGAACTTCATGGTTCTACTGGGTGGATTTTCCGGAATTTTCATGGTCCTGCCGTATCTGGTGACGGACTTCGTTCACGTCATGCAGGTGCTCATGGCCAATGCCGGCACTGTTCCCATGGCACAGGGCGGTCTGCTGAACAGCACGAACCATGCCATTGAAGCCGGGCTGAAGCTGGCCGTCCCGATGGCTGCGACCGTCGCCGTGCTCTGTCTCGGGGCCGGGTTTCTGCAGACCGGCTTTCTTATCCATCCTGAATCCCTGCTTCCAAAATTCGAGCGGGTTTCTCCACTGGCTGGTTTCAAGCGCATCGCCGGTGGCGGAACGCTCCCCGATACGTTCAAGGCCCTCGCCAAGTTTGCGATTTTTGCCACTGTCCTGTGGAACATCTCCAAAGACGCCATCACGAGCGTCCCACGAATGGTAGGGCTAGAACCTGGCCCGCTCCTGAAAATGATGACGGATCTCGGCTTCAAGGGCGCGGCCGCAATGATTCTGGCGCAACTGGTCATCGCTGGCTTCGATATTTTCTGGATGCGTTTCCGGCATATCTCCAAACTGAAGATGAGCCGTGAAGACCTGAAGGACGAGTACAAAAACACGGAAGGTGATCCGCACGTCAAAGGCCGTCAGAAAGCTCTGCGTGCGAAAGCCGCCAGACAGCGCATGATGGCCGCCGTCAAAACTGCAACAGTCGTTGTGACCAATCCGACGCATTATGCTGTCGCCCTCGTTTACGAAAGAGGCGGTGGTGGCGCACCCAAGGTTGTTGCAAAGGGCATGGACGATGTTGCAGCCCGCATCAGGGAAATTGCTCAGGACAACCGCATCCCGATCGTCGCCAACCCACCTCTGGCCCGCGCGCTTTTCACCCTGCCTCTCGACAGTGAAATTCCTGCTGAACATTTCAAAGTCGTCGCGGCCATTATCGCCTATGTCTGGAAACTCAAACGCCCCGCCGGTCGTTCTGCTCCCCTAAGATAGACGCCCCGGCTTCTGAAAAAATCTTCTCTACCCCTTGGCGAAACGGGGTGTAGGCATGATATGCCTGCATGAGAACATTTGCGAACACAGCAAGTGGGCAGGCGCAGAAATCATGGCTCTTTGCGAGAGTGGCCGCCCGGTCTATCGTGTTCCGGAAACGCCAGCCCCAACCTATTGCGAGGATTGAATGGACAAGACCAAGGCGCTTGAAGGCGCACTCAGCCAGATTGAGCGTGCCTTTGGCAAAGGCTCGATCATGCGCATGGGCCAACGCCCGAAAGTGGAAGCCAATGTAATTTCCACCGGGTCCATCGGGCTGGACATTGCTCTCGGGATCGGCGGAATGCCACGGGGGCGTATTGTTGAAATTTACGGCCCGGAAAGCTCTGGTAAAACCACGCTGGCGCTCCATGTTCTGGCCGAAGCCCAGAAGAAGGGCGGCACGGTGGCCTTCATCGACGCGGAACATGCGCTCGACCCCGGCTATGCACGCAAGCTTGGCGTCAACATCGATGATCTTCTGCTCAGCCAGCCGGATGCCGGTGAACAGGCTCTGGAAATCGCCGATACGCTGGTCCGTTCCGGCGCTGTTGACGTTCTGGTTGTGGACTCCGTGGCGGCCCTCGTGCCACGCGCTGAACTCGAAGGCGATATGGGTGACAGCCATGTCGGTCTGCATGCGCGTCTCATGAGCCAGGCTCTCCGCAAACTGACGGGGACGGTCTCACGATCCAACACGCTCGTGATCTTCCTGAACCAGATCCGCATGAAGATCGGCGTGATGTTCGGCAATCCGGAAACGACGACGGGCGGCAATGCGCTGAAGTTCTACTCGTCCATCCGCCTCGACATCCGCCGTATCGGGTCCATCAAGGACAAGGACGAGGTCGTCGGCAACCAGACCCGCGTCAAGGTCGTCAAGAACAAGATGGCGCCCCCGTTCCGTCAGGTTGAGTTCGACATCATGTATGGCGAAGGCATCAGTAAAATGGGCGAACTGCTCGATCTGGGCGTGAAGGGCAACATCGTCGAGAAATCCGGCGCATGGTTCTCCTTCGACAGCCAGCGGATCGGACAGGGACGTGAAAACGCCAAGCAGTTCCTGCGTGACCATCAGGAGATGGCTTCGGAGATCGAGCGTCGTATCCGCGCAGAGGCTGGCGTTCTCTCCGATGCCCTGATGACGGACCCTGAGCCCGACGCAGATGGCACTCCGGAAGACTAAAATGAAAAAAGGGCTCCGAAAGGAGCCCTTTTTTATACCGTACAACTGTCGCAGGCCGGATCGCTCAGGCTGCAACCCTGCTGCGGACACGATCCCAGAGTTTTGCGCCCTTGATCATCGCGCGCGCAATCGCCGGGGTCGTCGTCGGCCGCAGCAGTCGCGGATCATACCCGGCGAAACGACGGTCATTTTCATCCAGACAAAGCTGCATGAGGTCCGGGATCTTGACGTCCATTGACGTCATGTCCTTGGCACCTGTCACGGTGAAGTTGTTGTCCTGCGTGTGCTCTTCGCCATTTTCATCGATCGATCGGGCCAGTCCCATGCGCTCATAGGCCAAAAACAGCCACACGCCGATGACACGCATCTCAAACCATGGCCGCTTCCAGAACGGCATGGTGGCACGGTGCCAGGCCAGCCAGTTCGCGAACAGCAGGATGTGGCGGCATTCTTCCTGCATCACCGGCTCGAAGGTCTCGATCAGTTCCGGCGGAAACAGATCAGCCCGCTCGGCAAGGGCAAACAGGCCGAACGCAAAGAAGCTGTCCACACATTCCGAGAAACCCGTGACCAGATAGGCCCATTCCGTATCCTTCGGCGTGATATACGGAGGCTCCGGCGCCATAGGAATGTTGTAGGCTTCGACCAGCTTGGACAGGACGTCCTTATGTCGGTTCTCTTCCCACGCATTGCGCGAGAGCGCATCTTTCATGTCAGGGTCGGTAATCATGTCCGCATAAGCGGCCATGCGCAGACGCGCCTTCCCTTCGGTCTGGACCGCAATGTCCCAGATCGGAAGGGACGTGATGCGGTGCAGCGTCTCGGGATCCAGTTTGGGCCAGTCGATTACCGACGGCTTGTACGGATTGAACGTCTCGCGGAACATCGCGGCGACGGCCTGCTTGTGTTCTTCCGTACCAGGCTTGAGCGGGCCCTGGATCGGGCTGCTCCAGTGGCGCGCTTCGTAATCAACGCGCTCCAGCGTCTTCTCCGACGGTGCGTCGGGAAGATGGGAATAGATTTCGGCCAGGCTTTTCATGACAGTCTTCGCGGCGTGCCTGAAGGCACGCCGTGCCCCTTGGAGCTTGCAGTTTTTACTTGAGGTCGGTTGCCGAATGGATGACGCGGTTCACGAGGCCATAGGCAATGGCTTCATTGGCCGACATCCAGTAGTTGCGGTCCGTATCCTTGGCGACCTTTTCGTAGGTCTGTCCGGTTTCCTTGGCGAAAATCCGGTTCAGACGCTCGCGCATCTTGATGATTTCACGGGCTTCGATGTCGATATCCGTTGCCGGACCACGCACGCCACCCATCGGCTGATGCAGCAGGAAGCGCGTGTTCGGCAGGCAGACGCGCCGCTCGGGACGGCCAGCCGCATAGATCAGCGCACCGGCGGAAGCGACCCAGCCGGTTCCGATCATATTGATCGGGGCAATCGAATCCACGAAGCGGATCATGTCGTGGATGGTGTCGCCACTTTCCACATGACCGCCCGGCGAGTTCACGTAGACGTCGATCGGCTTGTCGGACGTTCCGGCCAGCGCCAGCAGGCGTCCCGTGACATCGCGCGCGATCTTGTCGTTGATACCGCCAAAAATCAGGACTTTCCGCTGATCGAACAGACGGCCTTCAAGCTCGCTGATCGGGCTGTTCAGCGTCTTGTTGTCTTCCTCACGGGTTTCGGGCTCCGGAGCATCCGGCTCGTCGTCCAGGCGGGTCGGGGTCATTCTGGTGATATCCATATCGTTTCCAGATCCAGCATGCATCTTCATACCCCCTATCCTGCGCTTCGTTTTCGTCGGTGCCAAGTCCTCCTTCGGAACGGGCTTCGGATCCGGCATCCGATCCGCCTCGACAGGAACTCTCGCCATCCCTGCCACGAACCGCTAGTCTCCGCGGCGTTTGGACATTCTAAAGACGGCAGGAACGGCACAGTGGTCCCAGGGAACAGCAGGCAGCCCACGACAGCGGCAATACGCAGGACTGCGGGAAAAATCCCGTTTCTCCTGCTGATGACCGCGCCGCTTCTGGCTGCCTGTCAGCACCGGGACGCGACGGATACCGTAACCGGCTGGTGGCACGACTTTGAAGGCGGCGAAATCGCGAAGCTGCGCGCCCCGCCGCCGGGCGAAAACCTGCGTTACCCGCATGTCGGCCGCACTCCGACGAAGGCGCCGGATCTTCCCACACCCGAAGCACGCCTGTCGCTGACGACCCAGCTTGAGGCGCAGCGCAATCTGGCCCAGCGCGAGAGCGCGGCTCAGGGGGCCCTGCCAACCATTCCACCTCCGCCCAAACCCGCTCCCGCTGCTTCACCGACAGCCAATACCGAACAGAGCGGCATGACGATGACGACCGTGGGGCAGCCGGAACCGGAGAGCCCCTCCGCCATCAATCCCGCAC
>CALFLO010000112.1 GCA_937880175.1 uncultured Gluconobacter sp. | reverse complement strand
AGAGACAGGCTGACGACCGCTCTGTCGATATCCTCAGCATCACCCCGCGCCACACGGGTCAGAACCTCTCCTGTCGCCGGGTTGATGGTGTCAAAGCGCTGCCCGGACACGGCCGGAACAAACCGCCCGTCAATCCAGCACTCGTTACGAAAAGACAGTTCGGCAGCACGCCTGGTGTAAAACTCGGTATTTTTCGTCATACGGTCTGCTCTCTTTTGTCTCGAGACATCCTGCGGGCCCTCTGGCCCAGCAATGTCAGACTATATTTCCCACAGGCCATCCGGCCCGCGCCTGCGAAGGGCAGCAATGTCTTCAAGACCGGCCAAACCCAGAATATCCACAACTTCCTGAGACAACGCCCTGATGGCTTTCTCAACGGACGCCTCGCCCCCGGCGGCAAGCGCCCAGGCCCATGGACGCCCGATGGAAACAGCCGTCGCGCCCAGCGCCAGCGCCGTCACAACATCGCCGCCCCGGCGGATCCCGCTATCGAGAACGATGTCGCCCCGTCCCGCAACAGCCGCCACAATCTGCGGCAGAACATCAATCGTCGCCGGGGACGGGTCCATCTGCCGCCCCCCGTGATTGGAGACGATCACCCCATCCGCCCCCGCTTCGATGGCAGCGCGGGCATCCTCGGAATGCATGACACCCTTCACGACCAGCCGCCCCTTCCACTCGCTCCTGAGCCATTCGATCCCGGCCCGGTCGAGCGTAGGATCAATCTGGGCCGCCATTTCCTTGGCCTGTCCCATGATGCCATGCGCGGTGGTGTATCCGGCAAGATTGCCGATCGCAGGTGTGCCTCGCCCCACCATGCCAAGGCACCAGCGGGGATGCGCGAGCAGCCCCGCCATCTGCATGAGCGTGGGACGGGAAAGATGACGGAAGCCATTACGAACATCCCGCTCCCGAACCGGCGTCACAGCCGTATCGATCGTCACGATAATGCCATCAATGCCGCACTGTGCGGCCCGCGCCAGCATATCGCGTGTCAGGGAACGATCCCGGAAAACATAGATCTGCGCGAGCGGCGCCCCTCCGACCCTTGCCACGGCCTCCATGGGATCGATGGAGAAGGTGGAAACGGCCATTCCCACCCCACAACGTAAAGCCGCTCGCGCCGCCCCCGTTTCCCGGTCAGAATGAAGCATCCCCGCAAACCCGACGGGCGCCAGCATGAACGGTGTTTTCCAGTCCTGCCCGAAACACCGGACGGACGCATCCACCGTCTCGACATTCTTCATTCCCCGCGGCACGATCCCCCATTTTCGGAAAGCCGCGCGGTTGCGCGCCATGGTCCATTCCCCATGCGCGCCACCATCAACATAATCCGCAAACAGTCGTGGAAGACGCTGCCGGGCAGACGCCGCCACACTGGAAAAGACACCGTCATCAAGCGGCATATGCAAGAAACTCCGCACAGGTTTTCATGAGCGCAAACAGCTAGAGAATGCTCGCAGCCTCAGGCCGCGCATCATAAACAACACGCCCCCCGAGAATGGTCATCAGAACAGAAATCTCGGGGATCTGCTCAGGCGACACGTCCGCAGGGTCAGCACTCAGCACCACCAGATCCGCCAGCTTCCCAACCTCAATGCTACCTTCCTCCGCCTCCCGGTGACAGGCAAACGCCCCCGCTGCCGTATAGGCATACAGCGCCTCGGACACAGTAATGGCCTGCTGCGGAACAAAGGACGCTCCACCCGCCAGACTACAGCGCGTCACCGCCTTGCTGATCCCCCGAAGTGGCGAAAGCGATACGATCGGCCAGTCCGTCCCAAAGGCCACGACACTCCCTGCATCAAGGAGCGCACGGTTTGGAAACGCCCGCTCCAGCTCACTCTCACGAACCCGCTGGGCCCAGACACCCTGCATCCCCATCCACTCATCAGATGGCGCAACCATGACGGGCTGGAGACACGCAACAGCGCCCAACTCCCTGAAGCGGGAGATGTCTTCCACAAACGGGATTTCCACATGCTCAACACGATGCCGCAACAACCGCGTCTTTTCCGGATCCTGCGCATACGCATCCAGAGCCAACTGGATCGCACCACTGCCAATCGCATGCGTCCAGATCTGAAACCCTCCCTCAGAAACCTGCGAGACAGCAGATTTATAGGCCTCGGGCTTCCAGACCAGCGTCCCCTTTTCGTCCGGGCGATCCGCATATCCCTGCGGCATGCAGGCCGTATGCGATTCCAGAACCCCGTCCAGAAAAAACTTCACACCATCCAGACTCAGCATCGGGGACTGGTAACGCCGACGCAGCTCCTCAATCTCGGCCAGTCGCTTTTCCGACAGCGCTGGCGGCGGCATCTCGACCATAACCCCGACACGACAGGTCAGCACGCCCGAAGCCTCCATCTCACCAAGCGCCGGGAAAAGCCCTTCGTCATAAGCCGCGCTCTCAACCCGCGTGATTCCGCACCGCGCCATCTCACCCAGCACGCGCTCAAGCCCGTCCCGGATCATTGCATCATCCATGGGCACCACATGAGCCCCGACCAGCTTGCCAGCCTCTTCCTTGAGCCATCCTGTCGGAGAACCGTCCGGCCGCCGAACAATTTCCCCGCCCTCGGGATCCGGGGTAGATGCATCAATCCCGGCAAGTTCAAGCGCTTTACTGTTGGCCCACGCCGCATGAGCCATCCCAGATCTCAGAAAAACCGGCCGGTCCGGCACAACGGCATCCAGCATCGCCCGATCAAAACCCTCCGGCGGCAGATCCGGATACCCATAGCTCCATTCCAGCCCCAGCAGCCATTCCCGCTCCGGATGCGCCGCAGCAAATGCTTTAACCCGCCCGACAACCTCCGCCATCGTTCTGGCATCCCGAAGCCCGATATTCGAAAGATATTCGGCCCCCATCAGCAGATGAAGATGACTGTCAACAAACCCCGGAAGAATGCAGGCACCCCCAAGATCGATCTGCTCCACACCCTCCGGACAACCGTCCACAAGCACAGAGCGTTCGCCAATCTCCGCAATCCGGCCGTCACGGACAAGAAGCGCACCCTCAAGCCGCTCATTCCCCGGCAGCGCAATCCGCGCATTGTACAGAAGCTTCATGCCCGTTCTCCGCCGGGCAAAACCTTCCGCCGGAAAGTGCGTTCCGCAAGAATATAGAGAGCAGGCGTGAAAATAAGACTGACCATCCAGGAAATATCCACACCGCCCAGAAACCTGGCTGCGCTCCCCGTATAAAGACTTGTCGCAAGAAACGGAATCTGAACCACAATCCCAACTACATAACAGCTCAGCGCAGGGACATTATAATACCCATAAAGACCACCATCCTTCCTGAAGAAAGACGCCACATCATAGTCTCCATGATGCAGAATGTAGTAATCGGTCAGATTGATGGCCGTCCAGGGAATCATGACGGACATCAGAAGCTCCAGAAACTCGCTATACGCCGTCATGAACTGGTCAGCCATGAGCGTCGCCATACCGAAAGCCAGTGACAGAAGCCCGACAGTAACGACAAGCCTCGCCCCTTTTCCGTAATGAAGGCCCGGCGTGAAAGTCTGTGCGACCGTCAGCGTCGAAAGCGCCCCACAATAAACATTCATGGCATTCGCCACCGCAATACCGATTGAAAGCGCAAGCAGAACAGGCACCGCGGCCACACCCAGAATCGCCGTCAGAGCCTGAATGACATGCGCCCCACCAGCCACAAGCCCGATCGCCGCCCCCAGCCCCATGGCCAGCATCGAACCGGAAACAGAACCCGAAAAACACGCCACAAACGCATATTTCTCGCTTCTGGGTCCCGACGGAAGATAACGCGATGAATCAGAAACATAAGGCGCATAGGCAATCTGCCATAAGGCCGCCAGCGACAGAGCCCGCAAAATACCGGTCCAGCTCCATGGCTGCGCAACACCCTCATGCGCGACCGAATGAACCGCCATGACCTGCCAGAGACAGACAAGCACGGCAGCCCCACAGAGCAGCGTCAGAAGACGTGCCGCAATATGGATCACATGATAACCCAGAATGGCCGGAGCAATGGACAGAAGCTGAATGATCAGGATCGCAGGAAACCGACCCAACCCCGGAAAGCAGGACTGGAGCCCCTCCGCCCCCAGAACAAGATTGGAGGCCGCAAATCCGACATACATCAGCACAATGATCGCGGTCACCGGAACAGCGCCGAACAACCCGAACTGACCCCGCGTCTGAATCATCTGCGGCACGCCAAGCCGAGGCCCCTGCGCGGCATGAAGCGCCATGAAAATGCCGCCCACCAGATTGCCCATCAGCAGCGCCAGAAGCGCGGGAACCAGAGACAACCCGAAAACCGTTGTCGCCAGCGCCCCGGTCACAACGGTCAGCATCATGAGGTTGGGCCCGAACCAGACCGTAAACAGGTCCTTTGCGGTCCCATGACGGCGATCCGCAGGAATGGGGTAAATCGTCTCTGCTTCCAGTGTGCCAATGGTATCCATCGTGCCACTCTCCGTCCTGATGCCAGTCAATCCGTTATCCGCAAAGGCGCTGATACTGCCACACTCCATTGCAACATCAGACCATTATAAAACATACATTCTTCCGTATTGGTAATGTGTTTCTGGTGCATATTTCCCGAAGCCGTACCCCGGAAAAAGCTACGCGAAGAACCAGTGCACCGGCCTTTTCATTCCGTCATCATCATATCTATACCGGAAAGGTGGTGGAACGCCCGACCTCACCCTGAAGGGAAAGGACAACTCTCATGCTTGCTGCCCGCTTTTCAGGCGTCGGGGACATCCGCGTTCTTCCCGTCCAGACCTCTGCCGACCTTCCTGATGGATCAGTCCGAATCCGGGTCGAAGCAGCCGGAATCTGCGGCTCCGACCTTCATAATTTCCAGACCGGCCAGTGGATTTCACAATGTCCCGTCACACCCGGACACGAGTTTTCCGGAGTCATTACGCAAATCAGCGATAACTGCGGCTCATTCACCCCCGGCGAACACGTCATTGCAGATTCAAGGGTCGGCTGCGGGACCTGTCAGTCCTGTCGATCGGGCCATAAAAACCTCTGCCGCCACCTCAGTTTCATCGGAGAAAGCTGCGACGGAGGCTTCGCACAGGACGTCATCCTGCCCGCTTCCCAGATCCTGTCTTTCCCCCGCACAATCCCCCTGAGATACGGCGCCCTTGTCGAGCCACTCTCCGTATCATTACACGCCGTCAACCGCCTCGACCCACCGCCCGGCGCGCCTGTCGTAGTCTGCGGCGGGGGCACCATCGGGGGGCTGGCCGCCCTCCTGCTCCGGCAGCGTGGTCATGACGTATACCTGCTTGAACGCAACACGGGACGCCAGACACTCCTCACCGAAACCATCGGCACAACCCCGCTCTCCCCCGACGAACAAGACTGGAGCGCCCGCTTCGGCCCCGAAGGCCCACGCTGCATCCTTGACGCCACCGGTTCCGCAACCGTTGTGCAAATGGCATGCAGCCGCGTCGCTCCAGGAGGCCGCCTCGCCCTCGCAGGAATTTTCCACCACGCCCCGCAGATCGACCTCAACCTGATCGTGGAGCGAGAACTGGACATCCGCGGCGTCAGCGCCTTCGCCAATGAAATGCCTCAGGCCATCGCCCTCCTGCCAGACATCATCCCGGCCCTCGAACGGCTGGTCACCCCGGCCGGCCGCCTCACCGATCTGCCAGACCTTTATACCCACCTGCTCTCAGGCGCAGAAAACCGCCTCAAAACCCTGATCTCTCCAAACGGCACGGACGGAACATGGTAGACATGCCCACGCTTTTTTCGCTGACAGGCAAAACAGCTCTCATTACCGGAGGCGGCAGAGGGCTCGGAAAAGCCATGGCGTTCCATCTCGCACGCTGTGGCGCAAAGGTCTGGATCTCCGGCCGCAACGCTGACACCCTCGAAGCTGCCCGCTCCGAAGCCGCATCCGGCGGCATGGAACTGCATCCGCTCGTCATGGATGTCAGCGATCTCACCACGATCCGCGAAGCCTTTTTCCACATCGCCCGGGAAAGCCACACCCTCGATATCCTCATCAACAATGCCGGTGACGAGACCCTGCGCGCCTGCAATGACGTGGACGAAGCCCTGTGGGACCGCCTTCTGGACACCAACCTGAAGGGACCGTTCTTCGTCGCACAGCAGGCCGCCCGCCTGATGCCGAACGGGGGCACAATCGTCAACATGGCCTCCCTCACCTCCGCAGCAGGTGTCGCAAAAGCCGTCCCCTACAGCGCCTCGAAATCCGGCATCCTCGGACTGACGCGCAGCCTCGCCGTCGAATGGGCGCCGCGCGGCATCCGGGTCAACGCCCTCGCGCCGGGCTATTTCCATACCGACATGACCGACATGTTCTTCCAGGACGGCGCATGGCGGGAAAAGATGCTGTCGAACATTCCGCTCGGCCGCTTCGGACTGCCGGAAGACCTTGCCGGCCCCCTGCAATTCCTCTGCTCCACAGCCTCCGCCTACATCACCGGACAGGTTCTGTACGTGGATGGCGGAACACTCGCCGCTCTCTGATCCTCACAACCCCTGGCTCGAAAGAGATATCCGATGTCTGAAAACATTACGTTCCACGATCTGACCCAGACCGGGACAATCCCTGAAGCCCTGCTGCAACGGACAGAGAGCGACCTGTCGGTCTTCTTCGAACGCGTCAAGCCGATCATCGAGCAGGTCCGCACCGAAGGCGACGCGGCCCTGCGCCATTTCGCACAGGCTTTCGACCGGGTAACCACACCCGATATGAGCATCAAGGCAACGCCGGAAGAGTTCGACGCCGCCTTCGCCAGCATCGAACCCGACGTCCTCGAATCCATCAAATACGGCATCAGGAACATCCGCCGTTTCCACGAAGCCCAGAAACCGGAAGAAAGCTGGATGATCGAGGTCCAGCCGGGCATCTGGGCCGGTGACCGCAACGTCCCGATCGACTCCGTGGCCTGTTACGTCCCGCGCGGCAAAGGCAGCTTCCCAAGCGTCGTGAACATGACGACCATCCCCGGAAAAGTCGCTGGCGTCCCCCGCCTGATCATCGTCACACCCCCGTCTCCCGACGGCACCGTCGATGCCGGCACCCTCGTGGCCGCCCGTCTGATCGGGGTCGAGGAGGTCTATAAATGCGGCGGCGCACAGGCCGTTGCCGCTGTCGCCTTCGGAACGGAGACAGTCCCGGCCTGCGCCAAAATCGTTGGCCCCGGCAGCCCATATGTCGTCGCCGCCAAGCGACTACTGTCCGACCGGATCGACCCCGGCATCCCCGCAGGCCCCAGCGAGAGCATCATCCTGACCGATGACAGCGTCGACCCGGTTCTGGCCGCACTGGACCTCATCATCGAGTCCGAGCATGGCCCGGATTCCTCTGCATGGCTCGTCACCAGCAGCCCCCGCGTTGCCGAAGGCGTCATCGCCGCCCTGCCCGCACACTGGGCCGAGATGGACCCCAAACGCGCCGAATTCTCCCGCGCCGTTCTGGGCGGGGCTCATGGCGGCGTCATCCTGACGAAGGACTTCAGCGCCGCCGTCGATTTCACGAACGCCTACGCACCGGAACATCTCGAAATCCTGACGGTCGATCCGATGGCGGATCTCGGACGCATCCGGAACGCAGGGGAAGTGCTCCTCGGCACGGCCTCTCCCGTCACGCTGTGCAATTACGTCCTTGGCCCGAACGCCGTCCTCCCGACAAACCGCGCAGCCCGGACCCACTCTCCGCTTTCAGTTCATGATTTCATGAAGCGCATGTCCTTCGCCCGCGTCTCGCCGGAAGCCTATCCCGAAGCCGCCCGTCACGCGGAACGCTTCGCCCGTTACGAGAACTTCTCCGGCCATGCCCGCGCCGTCTCTTCGGCCCGTCCCATGCCAAAGCTCGAACCACGATGAGCCCCGAAACAACCAGCGAGGAAACCGTCAGCGCGGCCGGAATCCTCACCGCGGCCCGAAGCGGAAACCCCACTCTCGCCCGGGATCTCCTGACACGCATGATCGCAGAAGAGTTCGGCTTCCGGATCACGGAAGTCGTTCTCGGCACGGATGATTACAGCCTGAACTCCGTCAACGGATTCATGACCCGTGACAACGGAGAACGGTTTTTCTTCAAGTTCCACCACGAAGAAAACGAGGACTCCGTCCTTCAGGAGTTCTACAGGGGCGAAATCCTTCTGGAGGCAGGCTTTCCCGTCGATATGCCTGTCCATGTCTGCCGCCGCGTCGGACGGCAGATCCTGCTCTACCCGCTCAAAACCATCCCGAAACTCGCCGATGCCGCCCGCGCGGTTGATCGCGGAGCACCTTTGCCCGACGCGGACGGACCTGCCCTCATTCAGGCCCAGCAGGCACTCGATCAGCTGAGCGCCACGCTCTACCTGCGCTCATGGCACCCGATCACCGCAAAACAGAGCGCGGACGAACCGATCCACCAGCTCTTTCACCATCGCCTCACCACACCGGATCAAACGCCCGAAATGCTCGGCGGCCGCGCAACACGGTTCTTTGCCCCGGAACGGAAATTCACTTTCCCCGACACCATCCTGACCGGAAGCGAGCTTCTCGAACTGAACTGGGTGATCGACGGCATACGCTACGACCGCACCCTGAAAGACTGCTTCCACCACGCGCTTAAAAATCTGGCACCCGAAACGCTGGCGCAAAGCGGCGGTGTCGTAGCCCACGGAGACGCCCATAACGCCAATGTCTGGTTCAACCCAGACAGCGCCAGCCTGACCCTGTTCGATCCTGCCTTCGCCGGGCGCAACATCCCGGCCCTTCTGGCCGAGATCAAAGCCACATTTCACAACATCTTCGCCCATGCGGACTGGCTCTATCATTCTGCTGAGCTGGCAGGCTCTCCCGAAATCCGGATCAAAAACGGAACCGCTTTCGTCACGACACACTGGTCTCTCCCGCCCCTGAGACGGGCCTTCCTTCGGGACAAGGCCCGGTTCCTGTGGCGCCCCCTTCTGGAAGGGCTGGCGCAACGCAACGCCCTGCCCGCGAACTGGGGCGAAACCATCCGCTCCGGCCTGTTCTGCTGCCCAACCCTCGTCATGGATCTCTGCGCCAGATCGGACGACACCCCCAAAAGCCGCCACACCCCGGCGTCCTCCCTGACGGGACTCGCCATCGCCCTGATGTGCGGCGCCGAGCCTGAAAAAGAGGACGTGATCTCACGCTTCATGAGGGCTATCGACCCGGCCAATACAGTGCCAGAGTGGAACGATATCTGAGTCAGAAAACGGGAAAGATCCAACCTTCATGAACCCGTCCCAGAAAAAGACCGTTCAGGAAACCACATCCTCAGCCTTTGCCGTTGAGAACGAAACGATCTTTCCCGTTCCCGAAGACCGCCGCCATGGAAACGCATGGTCGCTCCTGATGGTCTGGATCGGCGCAAACCAGAACATCATGGCCATCATGACGGGCCTGCTTTACCCCAATATCTGTCACCTCTCCCTCGGCTGGTCCCTCCTCGCCATTCTCTCTGGCAATCTGCTGGGGGGCGTCTTCATGGCCCTTCACGCCGCCCAGGGGCCCCATCTCGGCATTCCCCAGATGCAGCAGACACGCGGGCAGTTCGGCTCGTCCGGCAGCCTGCTGATCATTGCCATCATCATCCTGATGTATGTCGGATTCACATCGACTTTCTTTGCCATCAGCCGCGAACAGATCGTGCAGGTGTTCGGCACCTCCGTCAGCCAGCTCCCGATATGGATTTCCGTCATCGTAATCGGCGGTCTCTGTGCCATCGGCCACGACGTGATCGAACGTTTCATCTCCGGCTTCATTCCTGTCGCCGCCATAACGTTCGTCCTGCTGGCCTTCGCCTATATGTCCGCATCCGGCGGCCATCTCGCCCAGCCGATGTGGCAGTCCCCCACACCCCACGACTTCCTGACAGCCCTGTCGCTCGGCGTCCTGTGGCAGATCGCCTACGCCCCCTATGTCTCTGACTACACCCGGTATCTTCCGTCAGCGACCGGAGAACGCACGGCCTTCCTCGTATGTCTGGCAGGCAGCGTCATCGGCACCGCCTTCCCGACATTCATCGGCTCCTATATCGGCAGCACCGGCTTTTCAGGAAACATGTACGACGCCGTAAGGCCCTACTCGCCACTACTTCCAATGGCACTTTTCGCCGTGATGATGGTGTCAACGCTTGTGAGCTGCACGATGCAGATCTACTGCGCCGCGCTTTCTTCCCTGACCTTCCTCCAGACCTTCCGCCCCAACTGGACCCCAACCGGAAAATCGCGGGCCCTTGCTGCCCTGACGCTGTGTCTCTGCTGCGCCGTCATCACCATCAATCTGAACGGAAGCGTGCTGGAAATTCTCGACAACGTCATCGCACTGCTGCTCGCAGTCCTGTCTCCCTGGACGGCCATCAACCTCGTTGACTACTATCTGGTCCGACACGGAACCTACGACATTCCCTCCCTTTTCCGGCACGACGGCGGCATTTACGGCCGCGCCAACCGCCCGGCCCTGATCTGCTACGCCATAGGCGTCCTCGTGCAGATTCCGTTCTTGTCAAACGGCCTCTATACCGGCCCGCTTGCCCGCGCCATCGGCGGAATCGACGTCTCCTGGATTCTCGGAATTGTCGTTCCCGGCGTCCTCTACCGGGCACTCGCACGACACAGAACCTGAGGGTTCACCTCTCTTCGGAAGCCTTCTTCAGTTTTTCCGAAGCGCTTCCCCATACATCCGTTCTTTAACTCAGCGCACCGAATTGCGACCATTACTCTATCGCACCAAACTCGCATCAGACGCGAAGAGTTTGAGGAAACAGTTCCATGCCCGTCCACACCCGAATCCGCCCCTTCAACACGAAGGAAACGTATCCCGAACAGAGCCTCGACAACGATCTCTGTCAGGCCGTTGTCGCCGGGAACACCGTCTATGTCCGCGGCCAGGTCCCACAGGACCTCGACACGCGTGAGAACGTCGCGGTCGGCGACCCGGTCGGGCAGGCCCACAAGGTCATGGAAAACATCACCCTCCTCCTGAAGGAATCAGGCTCCGACCTGTCCCATATCTGCAAAGTCACGGTCTACCTGACCGACATCCGCTACCGCGAGGCCACCTACCGCGTGCTGGGGCAGCACCTCAAAGGAGTCTTTCCCGTTTTCACGGGACTGGTCGTGGTCGCCCTTGCCAGGCCTGAATGGCTGATCGAAGTCGACGTCATCGCCGTCATCCCCGACTGAACACACACCCTCAGCCCCTCCTCCCTAACGCAAGACCCGCGCCGCACGGGTCATTCATGCCGAGGTACCGCCATGCAGACGAAATCCCTGCTTTCACGCCATTGTTTGCTTCTTTCCTCGACGGTTCTCCTGTTGGGAGGAGGCACGAAAACAGCCCTTGCAGCCACGACCAGACACAACACTTCCGCCCATAGCGCCCAGCCAGTGGCAGCCCCGGCTCATCCGAAACGCACTTCCGTGGAAAACACGGGTCCCGGCGAAACGATCAACGTTTCCGTCAGCCGACACAGACCGGGCGGCGGCCTGATCAAGCGCGAAACCGCAGCCCGCTCCGTCAGCACCATCTCCCACGAATTCATCGCCAAACAGTCCCCCGCCTCCAACACCCTGGCCCTCGTCAACCTCTCCCCCGGCGCCAACGTCGCCATGGGAGACCCCTTCGGCGTCACCGACCAGTCCTCCGTCAGCGTCCGTGGCCTCAACCAGCAGGAAATCGGCTACATCTTCGAAGGCGCGCCGATGAACGACCCGGACAATTACACCCCCAATTCGTCGGAGTGGGTGGACAGCGAGAACATGGAAAGTGTCCAGCTTCAACAGGGCGCGCCTGATATCGAAATCCCGACTGTTTATTCTGCTGGTGGCACGATGAATGTGCGGATCCGCAATCCGGAATACAAGCGTTCGGGGCAGGTGGATGTCAGCTATGGCACGCATCAGATGAACCGGCAGTTCATCCGGTATGATACCGGGGAGATCGGGCATACGGGTGTGCGGGCGTTTGCGTCATTTTCGAACCTGACCAGTCAGGCGTGGCGCGGGCCGGGGCGGAACAAGCGCCGGCACATGGATTTCAAGGCGATCAAGGACTGGGCGCCGGAGAGCTATACGTCCCTGTCTTTCACGTACAACAACGAGAGCACGGCCTGGTACAGCACGCCTTCGCTGGCGGACTGGAACAAGAGCGGTCTTGGCGGGGGGATCAATCTGGATGGGACCTACAAGTTTGGCGACGCAAACTACTACAAGGGCTTCCAGACGAACTGGACGGATTATTTCATAAGCAGTCAGTCCCACTTCAAGCTGAACCATCAGCTTTCCGTGGATATCACCCCGTATTTCTATCACGGGTCGGGAAATTATCCGCTGGGCGTTTATACGATCCCGACGAGCGGCACCTATTATGACGGGACGCAGCCGGTGAATGGCCAGCTTGCGGGGAACACCTATTCGCAGGATGGCAATGTCGCCGCGAAATGGGACTGGTACGGGCGTGAGAACTATACCGGCCTGAATGCGGCCATGCATTACGATGCCGGGATCAACCATCTGGTTTTCGGGGCGTGGTATGGCTACAGCGACATGAATGTCAGCGAGCCTTTCTCGGGGCTGGACGAGGCCGGGAATGTTTCGAATTCGCTGCTCAAGCTGACGGACGGCAATGTCCTCAATGGCTGGCGGTATCATACGATCACGCAGATGGTCGGGCTGTATGTCGGCGATGAGGTGCGGCTGCTCAATGACCGGCTGCATATCAATGTCGGCTTCAAGGAAGTCATGACCGCGCGCAGCGGAACGCTTCAGCAGCCCGGTCCGCAATATGCTGTTGGCTACAACTCGGCCGAGCCGCTTCCGCGCATGTCGATCAGCTACAAGGTGAATGACAACATCCAGCTTTTTGCCAATGCGACCACGAGCTTCCGTGTTCCGATGGGATCGGCGTTCTACAACCAGTATAACAGCCCGTATGATGCCAGCCTTTACCAGACGGCCAATACGCATCTGAAGGATGAATACAGCATCGCCGAAGAACTGGGCGCGCGGTATCATAACAACTGGATCATGGGTTCGGTGACGCTGTTCAACTACAACTTCGTCCACCATGCCATCAACCAGTACATCAACGCCGTTCCGTACTTTCTCGATGCGGGCGGCATGACCTCGCGCGGGGTGGATGCGGAACTCGGCTTTACGCCCTGGCACCATTTTTCGCCGTATATGTCTGCCGAATATCTTTACGCCACCAATGACAACAACATCACGATGGGCGGTGTGACCTACGCCACGAAGGGCAAGATCGCGACGTCGGCGCCGCGCTGGATGGCGGCCATTGGTGTTCAGTATGATGACGGGACGTTCTTTGGCAGCGTGTCCATGAAGTATGTCGACAAAGAATACGGCACGTTCATGAACGACGAGCGCATCCCGGGCCACAAGCAGGTGGATATGATGCTGGGTGCGCGCACGCACGATATCGGGTTTTTCAAGAAGCCGAGCATCCGCCTGAACATCGTCAATCTGGGCGACAGCCATTACCTGTCCGGCGTTTACAGCACCGGCCCGGTGGCGGGGACATCCAGCTATTATGTGGCGCCGTCCTTCGCCTGCCTTGCGACTGTTTCCACAGGTTTCTGATGGACATGCACAGCGACCTGTCCCGGTCTTTTGACTTCATCGTTGTGGGGGCCGGTTCGGCGGGATGTGTTCTCGCCAACCGCCTCAGCGCTGATGGCCGTTTCCGCGTCTGTCTGATCGAGGCGGGCAAAAGCGACCGCACCCCGAGGATCCACATCCCGGCGGGGACGATGACGCTCTACAAAAGCCGGCGCTTTGCCTACCAGTTCCACTCCACGCCGCAGGAGCATCTGGCGGCCCGGCGCATCCATGTGCCGCGCGGCAAGGCGCTGGGCGGGTCCACTACGCTCAATAGCATGATCTATATCCGGGGCGACCGCACGGATTACGACCACTGGCAGGCTCTGGGCTGCACGGGATGGGGGTGGGACAGCGTTCTTCCCGAGTTCCGGGATCTCGAACACTGTCACCGGCAGCTTGATACGGCGTTTCATGGGATCATGGGCGAGCTGGATGTTACGGCGCCGCGGGACGTCAATCCGCTATCACGCAGTTTCGTGCAGGCTGGTGTCAGCGCGGGGCTGCCGGAAAACTCCGACTTCAATGGCGCCACGCTGGAAGGCGTCGGGATCTATGACGTCACGCAGCGCGATGGGTATCGGCTCAGTGCGTATCGCGCTTTCGTTCATCCTATTCTTGAGCGGCCGAATTTTACTCTGATGTCGGGTGTCGCGGTGCGCAATCTGGTGATTGAGGACCGGGTCGCCCGGGGGATCGTGATCGTTCAGGACGGCGCAACGCAACTGCTGCGGGCGAAGCGGGAAATCGTGCTTTGCGCAGGCGCGATCGGTTCACCGCAGATCCTGATGGCGTCGGGGATCGGGCGGAGTGAAGACCTGATTGCAGCGGGGATTTCGCCCCTTCATCATCTGCCCGGCGTGGGGCAGAATCTTCAGGATCATCTGGACGGGCTGGTTACGGTCCGGTCGAAAGATCACCGGACTCTGGGCTTTTCCGGCCGTTCGCTACCGGCCATTCTCAAATCCCCGTTCAAATTCCTCTTCGGGCGCAAGGGGTGGCTGACCACGAATTATGTCGAGGCTGGCGGGTTTGCCCGCACGCCCCTCGCTTGCGACAGCGTGCCCGACATCCAGTTCCATTTCGTGCCCGGCTATCGCAGTCCGCGCGGGCGACTGTTCGAGTGGGGGCATGGGATTGCGATCCATACCTGTGTTCTGCGGCCGAAGAGCCGGGGCAGCATCAGGCTGGCGACGGATGGCTCGAAGCAGCCAGTGATCGATTTCAATTTCGCCTCGGATCCGCACGACCTGAAAATCCTTTGCGAAGGCATCCGGGCTGCGCGGAAAATTCTGGAGCAGGCGGCGTTTGACGGAACGCGGGGCGCGGAAATCGCGCCGGGCAAAGACGTGCAGAGCGATGCGCAGATCCTGGACTATCTGCGGCAGAGTGCGGCGACGGTGTTTCATCCTGCGGGGACGTGCCGCATGGGCGTGGACGACGACGCGGTTGTCACGCCGCGCCTGAAGCTGCGCGGGATCGAGGGTCTGCGCGTTGCGGACGCCTCGATCATGCCGACGCTCATCAGCGGCAATACCAGCGCGCCAAGCATGATGATCGGGGCGAAGGCGGCGAAAATGATTCTGGAAGACGCCTGAAAAGGCTCTTCCAGAAAACGGGGGGCCTTAGCGGTCCCCCGGCACCCCATAAGACGGCGCCGAAAGCGGGTTGAGGCCGCGCGTGACGTAGTCGTGCATCTGGGGCTGCCAGAGCGTCCAGAGGCGGCGCAGGTCAGCGAGTGGGGCGTCGCTCCAGTCCACACGCAGGTCCACCAGAGGCCAGCTCTGCTCTTGTACCACCATCAGCCCGGCGGAATGGACCGGACCGGCTTCCCCGCCAGCCTCAAGCCCGGCTTCCATGGCAAGGATCAGCCTTTCCGACAGCTCCAGCGCCGGGCTGGACGCGTTGAAGGCTGCGATCATGATGTTCGGAACATCTTCGCGGGCCAGCATATTGCCTGCTGCGGCGACGTTCGTGCCGGACACTTCGGCGTGGCATCCCAGGATCTGTTTTCCCGCCCAGAGTGCGGTGTTTCCGTC
This sequence comes from uncultured Gluconobacter sp., assembly GCA_937880175.1. GTDB lineage: Bacteria > Pseudomonadota > Alphaproteobacteria > Acetobacterales > Acetobacteraceae > Gluconobacter. The sequence goes on along the minus strand of CALFLO010000112.1, from coordinate 25,421 downwards.
CCGGTCCAGGACGATGAGCTGACGGAACTCCCGAAAGGCGTTGCCGCGCACCAGAATGTCCCGGCATTCCTCCGCCGTTGCGCCCTGCGCCAGCAGGTCCAGCCCGGATGGCCCAAGCCGGGGGTCCGTGATGTTCTGGGTAGCCACGACGCCGACACCGGCTCGGGCAAAGGCGCAGCGGCTGGCGACGGCCGGGGAGGAGGACGAAACGGCCATCCCGAACTGACCGGTCCGCTCACAGCGGGCGACAATGGAAAATGTCATGGGCAGTGTCTTTCATGAATGGAGCGGCTCATGACGCCGCTCATCGTCTGAGATGTTCAAGGACCCCGTTCAGGAAACGCTCTGCGGCGGCCAGTTCGGGCAGGGTGACGTATTCGTCGGCCTTGTGGGCGCGTGCGATGGAGCCCGGGCCGCAGACAATGCAATCCATCCCGAGATGTTCACTCAGGAGCCCTGCTTCCGTTCCGAAATCAATGGTGCCGACCTGATTCTGGCCGACTTCATGCAGGGCAAGGGAACAGATATCGCTGGAGGGGGCCGCGTTCAGGCCGGGATAGGAATTGATGACGCGGAGTTCGACGGTACCGCCGCCGAGTTTCCCGACAGCTTCGCGTCCGGCGTTTTCCAGCCAGTCCAGATAGGGCGCGCCGTCCTGACCGGGCAGAAGGCGCAGTTCTGCTGTGAGCGTACACAGGTCCGGGACGATGTTGAGGGCGGCTCCGCCGGAAATCAGCCCGGCCTGAACGGTGGAGAACGGGACTTCGAAACGTCCGTCATGGTATTCGGTCTGGCGGATGTGTTCCTGCAGGCGGGCGAGTGCCCCGACCATGTCACCTGCCAGTGTGATGGCGCTTTTTCCGAGGAACGGGTTTGCCGAATGGGCCGCCTGCCCCCGGCAGATGATTTCGAACGCGATTTTCCCTTTATGGGCAACAGCGACCTGCATTCCTGTCGGTTCGCCGACGATGCAGCCGACGGCCTGAAGGTCGCCCTCTTCGCGGATGCCGTCGATCAGGGAGCGCACCCCGAGGCAGCCGAGTTCCTCGTCATGGGAAATCGCAAGATAAAGCGGGCGCTTCAGGGCGGGGTGTCCTTCCCTGCCAGCCTCGCGGGCGAGGTTCAGCATACAGGCCAGAAAGCCCTTCATGTCGCTGCTGCCCCGGCCGTAGAGCCGGTCGTCGTGGCGGGTCAGGACGAATGGGTCCGAAGACCAGTTCTGGCCGGTGACGGGCACCACATCCGCATGGGCGGACAGGACGATGCCGCCCGCTTCATCCTCCGGGCCGATGGCGGCGAACAGGCTGTAGCGCCCGGGGACACCCGTGGCGTCGTCTCCGGGGACGCGGCGCACTCTGGCCCCGGAGGCCAGAAGATGTGCTTCGATCCAGTCGATGATCTCACCGTTCGGCAATCCGCAGACGCTGGGAAAGCCGACGAGCGTCGAGAGGATGCTCTCGATTTCGGAGACGGACACCGGGCGCCTCCGCCGTCAGCCTGCCAAAGCCAGACGACGGCCTGCGATATGCTCTCCGAGGTAGTCCGCGTCATGCCAGACCCCCCAGATGAACGGAGAGGCACGTCGTGACAGCCATGCCAGACCGAGGAAGTAGAGCCCGGGTTCGACGGACACGCCGCGCTCGTGACGCGGGGCGCCGCGGGCATCGAGGACGTCGATATCGATCCAGCTGAAATCGAACTTGTAGCCGGTGGCCCAGATGACGGTCCTGATGCCGGCTTTTTCCAGATCGAGGCTCAGGATCGGGTCCGTGACGCAGGACGGGAGGGCTCCGATGGCGCGGGCTTCCGGTTCTTCGGGCAGGTCCAGTCCGTGAGCCGCGACATAGGCGTCCGCGGCATCCAGCATCGACAGGTAGTTGGCGTCTCCCCCTTCGATATTCTTCTGAAGGTCTCTGGCGAAATGCAGGCAGCCATTCTCGAAGGTTTCGGTCCGGCCGAGCAGGGTCATGCCATTGGCGGCGAGATTGCGGAAATCAACAGTGTGACCGCCATGCGCGCCGCTTACAGCGATGGTAACGTGTTCGGTGTCCGGGCTGGGCACTTTCATGTCCCACAGGCCGAGCACGCCGAGCCACCATACGAAGTCGCGGCCGCGATAACGACGGGGCGGACGGTCATGGGGGCCTACGGACAGCCAGACGTCACGCCCCGAAGCGCGGAGTTCGTCTGCAATCTGGGCGCCAGACGAGCCGGCCCCGATGACCAGAACGCCACCTTCGGCAATCTGCTGCGGGTTCCTGTAAGCGCTCGAGTGCATCTGGAGCACGTCGAAATCCTGGGGAATGATATCGGGGAATGACGGCTTCTGGAACGGCCCTGTCGCCACTACGACGTTTTTCGCCCTGATGGTTCCGTCTGCCGTTTGCGCTTCAAATCCCGAACCGTCCGCGGCCTTTCCGAGGTGGCGGATTTCGACCCCGCAGCGGATCGGCATGTTGATCTGACCGGCGTAGGATTCAAAATAATCGACGATCTGGGCGCGTGGGGCGAACCCGTCGGGGGCCGTCGCTTCGAATGTCCTGTTCGGAAAACGGTCATGCCAGGCGGGTCCGTTGGCGACCAGGGAATCCCAACGCTCGGCGCGCCATCTCTGGGCGATCTTGCCGCGTTCTACCGCGAGATGTGGCACCCCTCTTTTGCCCAGATGTTCGCTCATCGCCACGCCGGCCTGGCCAGCACCAATAATGAGGGTATCGACGGTTTCCGTTGTCATGCTGGACATTTCCTACTGGACTGACAGAAGAATTCTTCCACAACTCAGGAAGACCTCTCCGTTGTTGTATGGAAACGATATGCCCCGAGAAACAATCGAATTGATTATCGTTGCTTAGTCTTTTCCTAAGAGTTTTAAATCGTGCTGCATCGGAAAAACGGGGGGGTGCATTTGATAAATCCGTCTTTGCCGTCCCCCGGCAAATCTTTAAACCAGAATGCAGCCCGATATTTCAGATCATCCTGTTCAGGAACCGCCTGCATGACCGCCCATGACGAGAAACAAGCCCGGATCGATCTCGCTGCCGCCTTCCGTCTTGCGGCCCGGCTTGGCATGCATGAAGCCGTTGCCAATCATTTCAGCGTCTCAGTTTCTTCGGACGGATCGCGCTTTCTCATCAATCCGAAATGGCGTCATTTTTCGCGGATCCGGGCCAGCGATCTCATTCTGGTGGATACCAAGGATCCGGAAAATATGGCGGCACTTGATCTGGATCCCACGGCCTGGGCAATTCACGGGCAGATCCACAGCCTGAACCCCGCGGCTCAGGTCGCCATGCATCTGCACCCTGTTTACGGCACGACGATTTCCACGCTGCGCGATCCCACGATTTTGCCGATTGACCAGAATACAGCTCGATATTTCAATCGGGTCGCCGTTGACACCCAGTATGGCGGCATGGCGGACAGCGATGCGGAAGGGGCCCGTCTGGCCTCTCTTCTGAAGGACAAGACCAGGCTGATGATGGGCAATCATGGCATTCTGGTCGTCGCACCGACAGTCGGAGAAGCGTTTGACGACATGTATACGATTGAACGTGCGTGTCAGATCCTCGTCACCGCTTATTCCACGGGGCGTGAGCTTTCCGTCCTGTCTGATGACGTTGCTGAGAGAACGGCGCGGGACTGGGAGAAAATCACGGATTTTTCCATCCGGCACTTTGAGGAAATGAAACTCATCCTCGACAGGGAAGAGCCTGATTACGCCGAGTAGTCGGCACACTGTTTTTCAGGTCAGGGGCCTCATGCCGGGGATTGCGTTATCCGAGATTGAAGAGCGGCAGTGATGGACGAAAAGGTCCAGCAGGCGGGACTTGCGGACGCCCTGCCACGTTGCCATCCCGATAACCATCGGGCGGTGATCGCCTGACAGTTTCACGCGAACGACCTTCTTTCCGTCGAGTGCCATATCCGAGCATGGGCGGACGTTCGCTAGCGTGTAGCCATATCCGTTTGCGACCATCGTGCGCACCACTTCCTGCTCAGCGGTGCGGGCATAGATGTTGGGTTGCAGCCCTTCGTGATGATAGAGCGCGTTGAAATACTGTCTGCTGAGAGGCAGATCCAGAAAGATCATGGGTTCAGCCGCGAGCTCTGCGAGATCCACGGAGGCGCGCTGCGCCAGATGGTGATTTTCGCTCACCAGGACGTGGGGAGGCAGGCTGGCGAGGGGGACGAATTCGATCCCGGGTGGGAGGTGCAGATCATAGGTGATCGCGATATCGATTTCTGCCTGTTTGAGTTTTTCAGCCAGCCATTCGTGATTGGAGGCCACCTGCCGGATTTCTGCGGCCGGGTATCGCGTGCAGAAATTATGAACGAGTTCAGGCATGATCATGGGCGCAAGCGTGACCATTGAGCCGACCGAGAGCGTCCCGCGCACCTGATCCGTGGTTTCAGCCGCCAGAGAATAGAGATTTTCGGCCATTCCCAGAACACGCTTGGCCTCTTCCATCAGAATCTGTCCGACAGCGGTCAGGGACAGTCCCTGTGCGTGATGCCGGATAAAGAGCTGGACGTTGAGTTCGAGCTCAAGATGGGAAATGGCCGTCGAAATTGAGGGCTGGGAGATTGAGAGACGTTCAGAAGCATGCCGGATCGAGCCAGCTTCTCCCGCTGCCACAAAATACTCTAACTGACGCAGTGTATAACGCATGAGGGCACCCTAACGCATCCGGCGCGGGACTCATAACCGGAATGTGCCTACGGCTGTGTTGTGGAGACAGCGTCCAGAAGGATTTTTCCGAGGGTGTCATAAATGCCTGCAGGGTGGTCCTTGATGGAGAACGCCACGCCCAGAACCAGACCTGTACCGGTGTTTCGCTCAGGGATCGAGACGGCGACGCCTCCGACGCCGTTTATGAGGGCGCCCTGATCCGTCGTGTAACCAGAGTCTTTTGCGCGGGCGATATTTTCGATCAGGATTTCATACTGACGCTTCGGTCTTTTTTTCTGAAGAACACCGTCGATGGTTTCGTCCTCACAACCGGCAAGAATCATTGTGGCGCCGGGTCCAAATCCCAGTGGGATCCGCCCCCCCACGCCCTGCGTCAAAGAGGGTATTATTTCGTTTCCAAAATAGGCGTCGATGCAGATCGCGCTGTCGTTCGAGCGTGCCAGGAGGAAGGCGGCATCGTTTTCCCGCAGTGGCAGACCGGCGATCACACTGCGCAGGCGGCGGCTGTGCATGAGTCGGAACTGTGACTCGCTGAGGTGAAAATGCCCGGCCGGGGCAAGGATATAGCGCCTTGTCTGCGGGACGCGCGTAACGAGATGTTCCTGCATCAGGGACGCCAGAAGCCGGTGCGTGGTGGCTTTCGGGAGCTCACACAGTGCGGCCAGATGACCCAGCTCTTCTCCGTCGATCCCGGATGCAGAGAGCGCTTTGAGGATACAGGCTGCCTTGCGAACTGCATTTTTCGATTCGTTTCGCATCCGCCGTTCCACCCTTCGGAATTCTTCTGAAGATTAATCCAAGGCGATTGATTTTGTCAGTGTATTTCAGCAGCCTCATATCGGAAACGTTATGAGAAATTCCTGAAGACATCAGGAACTCCGCGAGAGGGAAGTTCAATGAGGTCAGTGTGTTGTGGTCCTGCTGAAGAAAAGAAGCGTGTTCTTACAACGCGTAAGCTGGCTCTTCTGGTAACCAGCCTTGCTGGGATCCTGCCCGATTTCGCGGCTGCCGCTGCGACGGACACCACGGCGACCAAGTCCACAAAAACTTCTGTCATCAAGACGGCACGCAGGCCTGTCGAGGTTGCCAGCAAGGAAGATGAGCAGGTTATCGTAACCGGCACACGGGACCCGCATCAGACGGCGCGCAAAAGCGTCAGTCCGATCGTCGTGATTTCTGCGAAGCAGTTGCAGCAGACGGGTCAGGCCGATCTGCGGGACGCGCTGATCCAGATGGCGCCGTCCATGACGCGGTCGAACATGAATATCGGCAACTCGAACATGACGGATGCGATACAGCTTCGTGGGCTGACGCCCAACCAGACGCTGGTTCTGGTCAATGGCAAGCGTCGGCACACGACGTCCGTCATGACGGATTATACCGGGCCGCAGCAGGGTTCGGTTCCGGTCGATATCGACATGATCCCGGTCTCGGCGGTGGATCACATTGAAATTCTGCAAGATGGTGCGGCGGCCCAGTACGGGTCTGATGCGATTGCGGGTGTCGTCAACATCATTCTCAAGCATTCGGCGCACGAACTCACGGCACAGGCCATCAATGGTGGCTATTATGCGGGAGACGGCTTTACTTCAGGGGAATCCCTCAACTGGGGCACGGACCTTGGAAAAGGGCGTGGTTTCTTTGATCTGAGTGCTGAATACAAATACATGGACCATACCGACCGTGGCGGCATGGATGATCGTACGGGAGCGTATGACAACCATATCATGGGCAATCCGCGCCAGATGCGCGAGACGATTTCCTATAATATGGGCTATCATATCACCGATAATATCCAGGCCTACTCTTTCGCGTCCTTTGGTCACGTCAACGGAGAAAGCTACCAGAACTATCGTCTGCCGACGGTTCTGCCTGAAGTCTATCCCAACGGATTTTCGCCGCAGATCACCCTTGCGCAGAACGATTACAGCTTTACGGGCGGCTTCAAGGGGCGGTTTGTCGGGTGGGACTGGGATGTCAGCACCACATATGGCGGGAACGTTGCTGATGTGGGCATGTTCGATACCGTCAATCCCGATCTGTATGCCGCAACGGGCAAAACCCCCACGCGCTTCTCCCCCATGATGACCTTCAATGATACGGAATGGACGACCGATGCCGGTATCCGCCGTGGATTTGATGTGCCTCTTCTGGCCGGGCCGCTCAATTTCGCTCTGGGTGCCCAGTACCGCTACGACACGTATGAGGTCGGGGCTGGTGAGCCGGCGTCCTATTATGGCGGTGGGCCGTCCGCGGATGACGGGCTTTCCCCGCTCTCCGCGTCCAAGAACTTCCGCGATGTCACTGCGGGCTACATGGATCTTTCCGCGCAGCTGATGAAGGGCTGGCAGCTTGATCTTGCCGGGCGCGTCGAACACTACACGGATGTTGGCAACACCGAGACCGGCAAGGCCTCGATGCGTTACGATATCAATCCGATGATTGGTCTGCGCGGTACGATCAGCAACGGCTTCCGGGCACCAACGCTTGCTGAGGAACATTATTCCAACATGGGGGTTTCCCCGACGGGCGCTTCGGGCATTCTGCCTGTCTCCTCCGAAGCTGCGCGACTGCTGGGGTCCCGGTCCCTGCGTCCGGAGCGGTCCATGAACTATTCCGCCGGTATCGTAATCAACCCGATCCCGCGCATGCATATCAGCGTGGATGTCTATCAGATTTCCATGCGCAACCGCATCACGCTGGGGGGTGTCTATAATGGTCAGACGGCCATCGATGCTCTTGAGGCCGGTGGGTTCGGGCTGCCCAGCGGGCTGATCCCCGCGGATGTGACGGCGCAGTATTTTGCCAACACGGCCAATACGCGCACACGCGGCATGGACATTACGGCGAATTACGAAACGCCTTTCGGACGGTTCGGGACCGTCAACTGGGACGTTGCGATCAACCTCAACGACCCCGTCATCACCCGGACTGCGACGGATGGAAACGGCAATTCCCTGCTGAACGCGCTCTATCGCGGGTTCCTGACCAGCTATACGCCTCACAGCAAGGAAATCATCGGCGGGACCTGGCGTAAGGACAAATGGTCAGTTTCCATCCATGAAATCCATTATGGAAACGTGGTCTCACAGCAGCAGTATGTGACCGGCCCCTACGCCTATTCCAACACGGTCTATATGCCCTTCAACAACGGGGCGAACCAGCAGACGAACATCCTTGTGGGCTACCAGATTTCTCCGCGGTGGAGGATCTCGCTGGGTGCGAACAATATTTTCAATGCCAAGCAGCCTGTTGTGCCCAAGAGCACGAACTATCTTGGTGTTCAGCGCTATAATTTCGACGTCCAGCAGATTGGATTCAATGGCGGATATTACTTCTTCCAAGTCAATTACAACATGAAATAAGGCCTTTACACACCGGGAGACGCGGAATGCCTGATGTTGTTGTCATCGGATGTGGAATCAGTGGGGTGGCAACAGCCTGGGAACTTGCGAAATCAGGCTGTTCCGTCACCCTCGTGGACCGATACGGTCCAGCAGCAATGGCCAGCGGATGGACGCTGGCCGGCGTCCGGCAGTCCGGGCGCCATCCCGCTGAACTGCCACTTGCCATGGCAGCCGTGAAAATCTGGGAAGGTCTGGACGAGGAACTCCAGGCCTTCACAGGCTACACGCAGCACGGCAATCTCAGAATTGGCCTAAGCCTCGAAGACCTTCCAGCCCTGCGGGTGATTGCGCAGGACGGTGAGGCAGCGGGACTGCCCATTGAAGTTCTTGCGGATGCACAATCCGTTCGCGATATCGCGCCAGCTCTTTCACCCGCGATCGCCGGGGCCACCTGGTGCCCGACAGATGGGCATGCGGACCCGGATGCAACGGTAAACGCCTTCATCAACGCCGCCCGGCGTCTGGGCGTCGAGACCGTTTACGGTGAGGCCGTGCTATCCCTCGAAAGCCGGAACGGCCGCATCTGCGGGGTGCGGACCACCTCGCGAACCATTCCGGCAGACGCCGTTGTCCTGGCGACCGGCGTTGCCGGAAATGATCTGCTTGCCCCTTTCGGGAGCCCTCTTCCGGTTGACGTCAAGAACGTGACGGTCGTGCGGACCCGGCCTCTGCCGCCCGTTCTCTCGCAGGTTCTGTCCGTTGCCAGCGCCTGCAATTCGGACGCCGCCTGTGCCGGGCGGCAGCAACTGGACGGGGCGTTCCGTTTTACAAGCGGGATCAAATCCTGGGATGGCCTCATGCGGGAAAAAGACGGGCGGCCTGTCATTGCCCCGACTGTCGCCAGTCTTCTGGAGACCCTTCAGAGTTTCGGGGATGTCGTTCCGGCGGTGCGGGAGGCGGAAATCGACGCTTACTGGTGCGGTCTTGTCGATCAGACGCCTGATGCGCTCCCGGTTCTGGACCATGTTCCCGGTGTGGACGGTCTGGTGATGGCACGGGGGTTTTCCGGGCATGGGTTCTGTCTTGGGCCTCTGACCGGCAGGATCATGGCCGCTCTTGTTCAGGGACAGGCTCCTCCACTCGATATTTCGGCGTTTGCATTCAGCCGTTTTTCCGGTCTGAACAGCCCTTCCAGCAGTCCCGTGACGCTCCATGGGTAATGGGAACCTCCTGTATGTGCTGCGGCTGGGCGGCGTGAAGATCCTGCTGCTGCTGCTGGTTTCGATGGCGGGGTTTACGCTCCTTCATCTTGCGCCGGGAGATCCGCTCTCGCAGTTCACGCTTGCCCCCGGCATGACGGCGGAGCGGCTTGCGCAGATCGCGCATGGCATGGGGCTCGACCAGCCTCTGTGGCGGCAGTATCTGCACTGGCTGCACGGCATCATGACGGGCGACTGGGGACACTCGTTCCGGGATCAGTCGCCGGTTCTGGGCATCATTGTCTCACATCTGACCGCGACCATCGAGCTTGGTCTGGCTGCGCTGGGGATCTCGTTCAGTCTGGGGCTGGGCATGGGGCTAATGGGTGCTTTGCGTGCGGGCCGTGCTGTGGATGATGTGACGTCCGTGATCTCCATCATTCTTTTCTCGCTTCCGACCTTCTGGCTCGGGCTGGTATTCATCTACATTTTTTCCGTGCGGCTTCAGTGGTTTCCAACCGGAAACTTCAGCAGTCCGGGCGACCGGTCCATTGTGGGATATCTCAGGCATCTTGCGCTGCCCGCCCTGACGCTCGGGCTGGTGTCCGTCCCGGTCTGGAGCCGGTACATGCGGACATTCGCGGGCGAAATCCTGAAGCAGGACCAGATCCGGACGGCACGGGCGCTGGGGTTGTCTTCCGGACGCATCATCGTCCACCGACTGCTGCGGGGCGCGCTGCTTCCCATGATTCCGGTTGCGGGGATTTATCTCCCGACCCTGCTCAGCGGGGCGCTCGTGACGGAGACGGTTTTCAGCTGGCCGGGGATTGGCCGTCTGTTTCTCGATAGCCTTCAGTACCGCGACTATCCCGTTGTCATGGGGGTTCTGATGTTCAGTGCCATTCTCGTTCTGGTCAGCAGTACGCTGGCGGAGCTGCTGCATCATGTCGCTGATCCGAGGCTGAGGGCATGACGGTGCAACTGCCTTCCGTCCTGCGGCGCCTGCTGGCCCATCCGCGCGGCATGGTTCCCACACTCTATGTTCCCACCATCATCGTGCTGTGCGGGCTCGGGCCGTGGCTTCTGCCGTTTGGGGAGCTCCATGTCGATCTTTACCATCGTTTCCTGCCCCCTCTTGGAAACGGGCATCTGCTGGGAACCGACGAAATAGGGCGCGATGTTCTGAGCCGGGTGTTGATGGGGGGGCGTGTTTCGCTGCTGGTCGGGCTGGTTTCGACGGCCATCAGCACCCTGATCGGGACGACGGTGGGGATCGTTGCGGGTTACCATGCCGGTCTGGCGCGCTTCCTGATCACGACCGTGATTGATGCGGTGCTGTGTTTCCCTGTTGTTTTTCTGCTGCTGACGCTTGCTGCGGTCCTGCATCCTGGCATCGGGACGATCATCGGCATCATCACGCTGGTAAGCTGGATGGAAGTCGCCCGCGTTGCCCAGAGCCAGACGCGGATTGTGCGGCGGCAGGATTATGTGACGGCCGTCGTGGCCATGGGCGCTGGCGATGCGCAGGTTCTGTTCCGCGAAATCCTCCCCAACATCCTGCCGGCCATCATCGTCAGTGCGACCCTCAATATCGCCCGGGCCATCCTGCTGGAATCCTATGTCAGTTATCTGGGCTACGGCATCCAGCCGCCTGATGCGAGCTGGGGAAACCTGCTGAACAATGCGCAGGAATATCTGGAATCCGATCCGTGGCTGGCCATTATCCCCGGTGCGGTGATTGTTCTGACGGTCGTCATGTTCAATCTGCTCGGAGATGCCCTGCGGGATGCCATTGATCCATCAAGGCGCAGCTCATGACTGACAGAAATGCCGCACCGCTCCTTTCGGTTCGCAACCTCACCGTCAGTTTCGGTGGCCCCGATATCGTGGATGACCTGTCGTTCGATATCGGACAGGGCGAAATCGTGGCGCTTGTTGGTGAAAGCGGGTCTGGAAAGAGTGTCGGTTCCCTTGCGGTCATGGGCCTCCTGGAGAACGCGACCATTCAGGGTTCGGCCTGCCTGTCGGGGGGTGTGGGTTCGGGGGAGCAGGAGGCATCGACTGAACTGATCGGTCTTCCGGCTCGCAGGCTGCGTGCCCTGCGGGGGCGGCGGATCTCCATGATTTTTCAGGATCCGCTCTCCAGTCTGGATCCTCTTCAGACAATCGGCGGGCAGATCCGGGAGGTTCTGAAAGCCCATACCCGTCTGACAGGAGTGGCTCTGCACAGCCGGTCGATTGCCCTGCTGGAGCAGGTCGGGATTGTCGATCCGGAGGGGTGTCTGGCGCTGCTTCCCCAGCGGCTTTCCGGCGGGATGAGGCAGCGGGTCATGATTGCGCTCGCTATTGCGGCAGAGCCTGATCTGCTGTTCGCGGACGAACCGACGACGGCGCTGGACGTCACCGTGCAGGCTCAGGTTCTGCGGCTTCTGAAGGGGCTGCGGGATCAGACGGGGATGGCCATGGTCTTCATCACGCATAATCTTGCCGTCGCATCCGCCATCGCCGATCGGGTGATCGTTCTTTATGCCGGTCAGGTGGTGGAAGATGCTCCGGCGGATGTGTTTTTCCGGCGGCCCGCCATGCCCTACAGCCGGGCGCTGCTTTCCGCCGCACCACGGCTTGAGGCTGTGCTGGCGGGATATGGCCATCTCGAAGCGCCGCGTGGACAGGTTCCTTCCCCCGGGCAGAGAGGAACGGCCTGCCGCTTTGCCGCGCGCTGCGATGATGTGCGGGATACGCCCTGTCTCGCGTCCATGCCGCCCCTTGTCTCCATCGCGGCGAACGGAGAGGCTCACCATACCGTCCGCTGTGCACGGTGGGAGGAGCTTGCACCATGAATACGGCTGTTCTGAGCGTCCGGGACCTTTCCAAAACCTATGTCCAGCGCAGTGGCCTTTTCGGCGCGGTGAAGGAAACACGGGCTGTCCGGAATGTTTCCTTCGATGTGGGACGCGGGGAGATTCTGGGACTTGTGGGAGAGTCCGGGTCAGGCAAAACGACCGTGGGGCGCATGGCGATGCGTCTTCTGGATGCGACGTCGGGTCAGGTTGTCCTGTCGGGGACGGATATCACCACGTATTCGCAGGCGCGGCTGCGGGCTGTGCGGCGCAAGATGCAGCTGATCTTTCAGGATCCTTCGGCATCCCTCAATCCGCGTCAGACGATCCATCGCATCCTCAGGACGCCTCTGGCGCTGCGCGGGATCGACAGTGATCAGGACATTCTCGAAACGCTGGCGCTTGTGGGGATGTCGCCCGATATCCTGAACCGCACACCGGCCATGTTTTCAGGCGGGCAGAGGCAGCGGCTGAGTATTGCGCGGGCACTGCTGATGCAGCCGGAACTGCTGGTGGCGGATGAAGCCGTGTCTGCCCTGGACGTCTGTGTTCAGGCGCAGGTGGTCAATCTGTTCGTGGATCTGCGGGACCGGCTGGGGCTTTCCATCCTGTTCATCGGGCATGATCTGGCGGTTGTCGGCGTTGTTTCTGACCGGGTGGGCGTGATGTATCGCGGCGTTCTGGTGGAGGTGGCCAGAACGGCCGATCTCTTCCGGCGGCCGCGTCATCCCTATACGGCGCAGCTTCTGGCGGCAGCACCCCGGCATGGCGCCCCGCTGCCTCCGGAGCCAGCACCTTCACAGTTCTCACAGGCATCGGGGGGATGCGTCTTCGCCCCTCTCTGCTCTCATATGACGTCCGAATGTCTCAGCAGGCAGCCGGACCTCAGCGAGGTCGGCCCGGCGCATCAGTCGGCCTGTCTTCGGACAGAGCTGCAACTGAGCGGTGTTTGAATGTTCATGACAACAAAGGACAAGTGTTATGGGACCTGAAGTCAAATCCATCGCAACCGATCAGCTTCCTCCCGAGAGCGCGGATGTCGTCATTGTCGGCGGCGGGATTGTGGGGGTCAGCACGGCTTATGCCCTCGCCAAGCGGGGCATCTCGGTGGTCCTGTGCGAGAAGGGGCATGTCGGCGGAGAGCAGTCCAGCCGCAACTGGGGATGGGTCCGCCGCAATGGGCGCGATCCCCGTGAACTGCCGCTGATGATGGAGAGCTTCCGTCTGTGGAAGGAGTTTTCCGACCGGAAGATCGACACCGGATTTACGGCCTGTGGCGTGCTGTCGGTTGCGAAGACGGCGGCGGATCAGGCCCGTCATGAAAAATTCGTCGCCGATGCCCAGCCTTACCAGATTGGCAGCCGGGTTGTGACCGGGCACGAGATCAACAGCATTCTCCCGGGTCTGGTCGGGACGTTCAGGTCGGCCCTCTACAACCCGACAGACGGCCGGGCCGAACCGCAGCGCGCAGCCCCGGTCATTGCGCTGGCGGCGCGGGAGATGGGTGCGAGCATCGTGCAGAACTGCGCGGTGCGCGGCATTGACCGGGAGGGCGGACGCATCTGCGGCGTGGTGACGGAGCTGGGCTATATCCGCACGAGCCAGGTTGTTGTTGCCGGCGGGGCCTGGTCCCGTCTTTTCTGCGGCAATCTGGGGGTTTCCCTGCCGCAGATGAAGGTCCTCTCCTCCGTCTGCCGGACGGCTCCGGTGCAGGGACTTCCGGATGTTTCGGCCTATCTGGGCTCCGTGGCTTTCCGCAAGCGTGATGACGGGGGTTACAATATTGCGCCCAGCGTCGGGCTGAGCGTGCCGATCGTGCCGGACATGTTCAAACTCGGGCTGCAATATCTTCCGGCCTTCCGCGCCGAGCGCAAAGCCGTTTCCCCCCGTCTGGACAACCGGTTCCTGACGGAGCTTCTGACACCGACGCGGTGGGACCTCGACATGCCCACGGCATTTGAGAAGACCCGGACCCTTGACCCCAAACCCAACGTCAAGCTGACACGCTCCATGGTGGCGAAGCTGGAGGCTTTCTTTCCGTCCGTCGGGCATATTCCGGTTCTGCAACACTGGGGCGGCATGATTGATGTTGTTCCCGATGCCGTGCCGGTCATTGATACGCTGTCTTCCGTACCCGGGCTGACCATTTCCACCGGGTATTCGGGGCACGGATTTGGCATTGGGCCCGGCGCCGGTCAGCTCACGGCCGATCTGGTTACGGGCACGACGCCTGTTGTGGATCCCACGCCGTTCCGGCTTTCGCGGTTTACGGACGGCACGCCCATCCGGCTGATCGGCGGCTTCTGAGGGATGGCAGGCTCCTTTCAGCTCTCCCGCCGCCAGAGCCTGACCCTCGCCGCGGGATTTCTGGGGGGAATGGCCTGCCGGGCATTTTCCCCCCGACATGCCATGGCTGCCGACGCTCCGGCGGCGGCGACTGCGCCGTCCAGCCAGAAGCAGATCATTGTTGGCCTGTCTCAGGAGCCGACCGTCTTTCATCCCCTTCTGCCTCATATCGAAGTGGATGACGGGGTGCTGATGAATCTTTTCAGCCCGTTGTGGCGGATCAATGCCCGGGGGGACTTCATCCCGGATCTCGTCACGGCCATTCCGTCCCTTGAAAACGGGGATATCTCTCCGGATGGCCGAACCTGGCGCATCCGGCTTCGGAGTAATGCGCTGTGGCATGACGGACAGCCAGTCACGGCAGGGGATGTGCTGTTCACGCTCCAGACCCTGCGGGATCCGGCATTTCCGGCCTATACCCGCAGCGGCTTCGACCTCATCGACCATATCGAGCAGACCGGCCCCTCCGAGCTGAGCTGGCATATGCGCGAGCCCTATGCGCCGTTTCATGCCGTGCTGGCGAGTGCCATGATTGTTCCGTCGCATCTGTTGAAGAACAGGAGCGACACGTCCGCCTTTTCGCGCGCGCCGGTCGGGTCCGGGCCATATGTCTGGGGGGAGCGGATTCCGTCCGAAGAGATCCGCCTGAAGGCCAACCCGCATTATCATCTGCCCAAAGCGGAGATCGAGGAAGCGATCATCCGGTACATTCCTGATCTGACGGTGATGTTCACGCAGTTCGAGACCGGTGAAATCGATTATCTCGGCATGCAGGGCATTCTGCCTGACCGCTATCCGCAGGCCCGGACTCTTGAGAAACGGACCATCATTCAGGCCCCCCAGCCTTTTGTGGAGGGGCTCGCTTTCAATATGGGGCGGCCGTATTTTCAGGATCTGGCCGTCCGGCAGGCGATTTACGAAGCCATCGACAAGGAGACCATGCTCAAGACCCTTTTTCAGGGCATTGAGATATCAACGGAATCCTTCCTTCCCGCCGAATCTCCTTTCTTTAACCCGGATCTGCCTGCGCACCGCTTCGATCCCGATGCGGCCGCGGAGAAACTGGAACAGGCGGGCTGGCGGAAAAACCGGGACGGGGTGCGGTCGCGCAATGGCATTCGGCTGGAATTCACGAATGCGACGACCTCAAGCAATGCCCTTCGCACGCAGGCGCAGGAAATCATTCAGCAGTATCTGGCGGATATCGGCATCATCATGCGGATCGAGGACCGTCCGGCAGCCGTGATGTGGGGGCATTACTGGGTCAACTCCGAGTTCGATAGCGCGCTGGTTTCCGTCGATTACATGACCGGGTCTGATCCGGACGCGTCCAGTTTCTTCACGTCAACGGCCACCCCGGCGAAAGGGGGCCGGGGGCAGAATGTGTTCCAGTACGCCAATCCGGCCGTTGACCGGCTGTTTCAGGAAGGGAACAGGACGTTTGATCGTGCAGCCCGCATCCAGTGTTATCGACAGATCCAGAAAATCCTGCGTGAGGATCTGCCCATGCTACCGTTCTATCAGGTCAATAATATCGAAGGCGTAAAGGATGATCTGGCGGGGTATGAGAGTAACGTCAATGTCCGCTCCAACCTGTGGAACCTGCCGCAATGGCACTGGACATGACGCTGGCAGGCAGACCGCTCTGACGGGGCGGTCCGTTTTTGAGGGGTGTTCAGTAAAGGTCTTCTTCAAAGCAACTGATTGAAAGTTCAGCCACGTTGGCGGTGTTCGGCAGGTCCAGCACAGCCAGGATCATGCGTGCGATATCCTCTGGCTGCGTCATTTCCGCAGTGCTTGTTGAGGTAATGTTCCGGGCCATGTCGGTCGCGACGAAGCCGGGGCAGACGGCCGTTGCCCTGATACCATCTGCCCAGCCCGTCTTCTTGATACTATGCGCCAGAGCCACGGCGGCATGTTTGGTGATGGCATAAGGGCCTGAGCTGGCGGATTTGACACGTTTGCCGGAAAGCGAGGCCAGAATGATGACACGTCCCCGCTGACAGGCCTTGAGACAGGACCATGCGGCCTGAACCAGCCGGATTGGCGAGCGCAGGTTGACCGTCAGCATCGTGTCCATATCCGCGTCACTGATATCGATGATTGACGATGGGATCATGACGCCGGCATTCGCGATGACGGCGTCGATCCGGCCGTAATGGGCGAGTGTGGCCTCGACCCACGCTTTTTCCTGATGCTGTTTCGCATCGAATGCGTGCACGAACATGTCCGGGCCGGACGTCATGGACGATACATCCCGGACGCCTGCGCTGATCCGCCAGCCGGCCTGCTGCAACTGTTCGGAAAGAATTTTTCCGATGCCACGGTTGGCACCCGATATCATGACGACGCGGTTGGCTGAGACTTCATTCATGATGAACTCCGTATTTCCTGAAGGACGTGGCCCGAAAGACCCGTGACAAGACAGTACGTTCGATGTGAAGCTGGAATGATAGCCACTGCCTGGGAAAATGTAATGCTGTTTGATGAACTGTCAGTTCAGAAGTTCCATATCAGGGTCCTGATTGCTGGAGCGTGCGGCATTTTCACGGATGGTTATGTTCTGGGCTCCATCAGCCCTGCCCTTCCCAGTCTGACGTCGGCATTACATCTCAGCCCCCATCAGACGGGTCTGGTGGCGTCTGCCCCGCTGGCCGGGCTTCTGTTTGGAAGTCTGCTTGCCAGCCCGATCCTTGATAAAATCGGGCGCAGGCTTCCTTTCGCGTTCGACATGATGGCTTTTGTATTCCTGGCGCTTTTGCATGCGCTCACTTCAGATCTGACCAGTCTGCTCGTCCTGCGTTTTATTATCGGCTGTCTGCTGGGTGTCGATTACGTTGCTGGCAAGCTCTATGTCAGTGAGTTTCTTCCATCGGCGTCCCGCGGCAGGCTGATGAGCTGGCTGAGTGTGGCCTGGGTGGGAGGCTATACGTCCGCTTACGCCATTGGCTATGTCATGCATCTCGCCTGGCCGCAGGGGACGTGGACAATCATTTTCATGAGTGCGGCCCTCCCCGCGCTCTGTGCGGCAATTCTGCGATATGGAATGCCGGAATCCATTCTGTGGCTTCTGTCCCAGCGGCGGATTGCCGATGCCCGCAGGGTTGCGGATCGCTATTTTGGTGCCGTTGAGCTGCCGTCCCGGAGTGCCGATACGCCGTCCACTGGACGGTCAGGCACACTGGGTCGTGTGGTGCAGTTATTTTCCGGGCAGCAGTGGCGCCGCAGTGTCGGGGCGACGCTTTTCTATGTTCTGCACAATGTTCCTTATCTTGTCCTCAGTGCGTTTCTGCCGGAAGTTCTGCGGAATGCGGGGCTTCATGACCCGTTCAAGAGCGGGCTGTTTTATGATGCGCTGCTGCTGAGCGGTTCTGTCATAGGGTTATGGATTGTCGAGCGTTTCCGGCGGCGTTCGCTGATTGTCGGCAGTTTTGTTCTTCAGGGAAGCTGTCTTTTCATAATCAGCGTGTTTGCGCCTCCACCGCTGATGACGCTCCTGCTTCTGACGGCTTTTGGCTTTATTCTGACCGCGGCGGACTGTCTGACCTATGTCTATCCGCCAGAAGTTTTCCCGACGGATCTGAGGGCCAGGGGGGTGAGCCTGATGGTTTCCAGCAGTCGGTTTGTTGCGACACTCAGCACGATGGCCTTTCCCGCTGCCATCGCCCAATACGGGCTGTCGGCCAGTCTGGCAGCGATTGCCGTTCTTTTATTCGCAGGTGCTGTGATCTGCGGGTTCTGGGCTCCTGAAACGCAGGGGAAAAACCTGTCTGCCTGAGGGGCGAAAAACGCTACCAGAAGTTTGTGGTGTACTCAGTTCTGATAGATCGTTGTGAAAAGTTTTCTGAGCATGGGCTCTGTTTTCGTGAGCAGAGACTGCCGGAGCATTTCAGCCATTTCCAGCGGAAGCCGCCCGAATTCCCGTCGGCGCGAGACGAGTGTCAGGCGTCTGCGCACGCCTCCCACAGGCAAAGGGTGGACGGCCAGTCCTTCTTGCGGGTCGTAGCCTGCTTCGCTCATGCAGAGCGGAGTGGAAATGGCGACACTTCCATTTCTGCACGCGGCCAGAACACCGGACGGCAGATCGAATTCCTGACCTTTTGGAACATCAATCCGCAGGCGACGTAAAAAGCGCTCGATTTCGGAGCCGGATCTGGAACGGAGCGAAAAACGCGCGAATGGCGTGCCGGTCAGGAGGGTTTCCAGATCCTCACGGCTTTCAGGGGCCGGGGTTCCTGCGGGTGTGACGAGGACATAAGGCTCTTCAAACAGGGGCCAGCGTTCCAGACCGGGAACATCTTCGAGGTCATCAACGCCAATAATGAAGTCGATCTGGCGCGTCAGGAGGGCGGCAGCGTGGGATTCGGTCAGCCCGGCCAGAACCACGAGATGTTCCACCCGGTCCTGCATGAAGGCTGAAAAGTCTTTCAGAATGGCTTTGGAGAGGGAATCGACAATGCCGATCCGCAGGTGCGAAACCCGGCCTTTCTGCATTTCCTGCATACGCCAGGCGATCTGGTGCATTTCCGTAATAAGATTGCCCGCATATTGCCGCAGAACGGTTCCGGCAGCGGTCAGGGCGAGCGGACGGACGCTTCTGTCGAACAGGATGGCGCCGATCCGGCTTTCAAAGTCCGCTATGGTCTGGGAGACGGCGGGTTGCGTGATCCCGAGGCTGCGTGCGGCGGCCGCCATGCTGCCTTTTTCGCAGACGGCAAGAAAAACGCTCAGAGCATTCACGTCGAAAGGCGGGAGATTGATTGCCACAGCCATACCATAAGGAAAAATTATATTAGCGTCCGCAAAGGGCACCTTATGCTTGCATCATTCCTTGGAGCAAGCGTGCATATGTCCGGCGAGCGCTATTCATTTTTCTCCCTTCTGCGGGAAACGCTGCGTGGCCATACCGGCTGGAAACCGGCGTGGCGCAAGGCGGCGCCTCAGAAAGCCTATGATATCGTCATTGTTGGCGGTGGCGGCCACGGGCTGGCGACGGCGTATTATCTTGCGCGCCGGTATGGCCTGACCAAAATCGCGGTTGTGGAAAAGGGATGGATCGGCGGCGGGAATGTCGGTCGCAACACGACGATCGTGCGCTCGAATTATCTCCTTCCGGGCAATGTTCCGTTTTACGAACAGTCCATGAAGCTCTGGGAAGGGCTGGAGCAGGATATTAATTACAATGCGATGGTCAGTCAGCGCGGTGTCCTCAATCTTTTCCACAACGACGCGCAGCGCAATGCCTATATCCGGCGGGGAAATGCCATGCGCCTCAACGGGGTGGATGCTGAACTTCTGAACCGGGAGGCCGTCCGTGCAAAGCTTCCCTTTCTTGACTTCGACAATGCGCGCTTCCCCATTCAGGGCGGTCTTCTGCAGCGGCGCGGCGGTACTGTCCGGCATGATGCCGTGGCGTGGGGCTATGCCCGTGCGGCCGATCGTCTGGGGGTCGATATCATCGAGAACTGCGAGGTTCAGGGCATTCGGGTTCATGACGGGCACGTTACGGGTCTGGAGACGACGCGGGGCTTTATCGGCGCTAGAAAAATTGGTCTGGCCTGTGCAGGAAACTCCTCACGGGTCGCGGCGATGGCCGGGTTGCGCCTGCCGATTGAAAGTCATGTCCTTCAGGCCTTTGTAAGCGAAGGGCTGAAGCCTTTCATCGACTGTGTGGCGACTTTCGGGGCCGGGCATTTTTACGTCAGCCAGTCCGATAAGGGCGGCCTTGTTTTTGGCGGGGATATCGACGGCTACAACTCCTATGCACAGCGGGGGAACCTGCCTGTTGTGGAGGATGTGCTGGAGGGAGGCATGGCGCTGATGCCACGCATCGGGCGTGTCCGGCTGCTTCGGCAATGGGGCGGGATCATGGACATGTCCATGGATGGGAGCCCGATTATTGATCGGACGTCCGTGGGCGGGCTCTATCTGAATGCGGGCTGGTGTTACGGCGGTTTCAAGGCCACGCCTGCGTCCGGCCTGTGTTTTGCCCATCTGCTGGCGCGTGATGAGCCCCATGCCGTTGCAACGGCCTATCGTCTCGACCGGTTCGGAAAAGGCGCGGTCATTGACGAAAAAGGCATGGGCGCACAGCCCAATCTGCATTGAGGGTCCTGCCATGCGTCTGACTTGTCCTCATTGTGGCCCGCGCGGGCTGGAGGAATTTTCCTATCGCGGGGATGCCACTGTCCGCCGGCCCTCTCTGGAGGCTCCGGAGGAAGACTGGATCGCGTATGTGTATCTGCGGGACAATCCCTGCGGAGCGCATAAAGAGCTCTGGTATCACGGCTCGGGCTGCAGGGCCTGGCTTGTGGTGGAGCGCAACACCCTTACGCACGCCGTTCACAGCGTGAATGCGGTTTCTGTGGAGGACGCTCCATGAGCAGGTCCCTGTTTCGCGGTCTGGCACAGGCTGGTGGCCGGGCGTTTCGCCATGGCGGCGGCAACGGTATCGATACGGACCGGCAGATCAGATTTACCTTTGATGGGACATCCTATGTCGGCCATCCGGGCGATACGCTGGCTTCCGCGTTGCTGGCCAACGGCGTGCGTCTTGTAGGTCGGTCGTTCAAATATCACCGTCCGCGCGGGCTTCTTTCCGCAGGGCCGGAAGAGCCGAATGCCCTTGTAGAACTGCGGCAGGGTCCGTGGCGCGAACCCAATACGCGCGCAACAGTGGCAGAGCTTTTCGACGGGCTGGTGGCCTCCAGCCAGAACCGCTGGCCAAGTCTTGCCGTGGATGCCCTGGGGGTGAACGGGCTGTTTTCTCCCGTTTTCACGGCGGGGTTTTACTACAAGACCTTCATGTGGCCGGCGTCGTTCTGGGAGAAGGTTTACGAGCCAATTATCCGTCGCGCGGCCGGGCTGGGACGTGCGGCCGAGGAGGCTGATCCTGATCGGTATGAGAAGAGCAATGCCTTCTGCGATGTGCTGGTTGTGGGCGCAGGACCAGCAGGCCTTTCCGCTGCCTTGGCGGCGGCGCAAAGCGGTGTGCAGGTTATTCTCTGTGAACAGGATTCCCTTGCGGGGGGACGTTTGCGCTGTGATGCGACGCTGATTGATGGCCGTCCGGGCTGGATGTGGGCACAGGATGCGGAACGGCGTCTCTCCGAGATGCCCAATGTGCGGATCATGACCCGGAGCTGCGTTTTTGCGCGGTATGACGGCGGCACATATGGCGTGCTCGAACGTGTTTCCGACCATCTGGCGACGCCGCAGGACGGGCAGCCGCGTCAACGGCTCTGGCGTGTGGTGGCGAAGCAATGCGTGGTTGCGACGGGGGGGATCGAGCGGCCGATCATTTTCCCGAATAATGACCGCCCCGGTATCATGCTCGCGGCGAGTGTCCGGACCTATATCAACCGCTTCGGTGTTGTTCCGGGCCGTCGGGTCATTGTTTACACCAATAACAGTGACGGTTTGCGGACTGTCGCGGATCTGCAGCGGGCTGGTGCGCGTGTTGTGGCTATTGTGGAGGCCAGTGCTCATCCATCAAAGGCGGCGCAGGATCTGGCGAGCAGAAGCGGAGCGAAACTTTTCGCCAATGCAACAATTGCCAATACATTCGGGCGACTGGGCGTGACGGCGGCTGTCATTCGGGACAATTACGGCAAAGAGCACCGTCTGGGATGCGATCTTATTGCTGTTTCGGGCGGGTGGTCACCAGATATCGCCCTTACGACCCATCATGGTACGCGCCCCGTTTACCGGGACGATATCGCGGCTTTTGTACCGGCCCCGAATGCTGCCAATCAGGATCTGCATGTTGCCGGGGTGGCGTCGGGTGTGATGACGGACCGGGATGCGTTTGAAAGCGGTCTGGCTGCGGGGTATCTGGCTGCCGGGAAGACTGGCTGCGGGGACGGACGGGAACAGACGCTGACCTCCCCGAGCGTAGTCGACGAGGCTTACGACATCATACCTGTCTGGCACGGTCTGGATGCCGAAAATATGCGGCGGGCGGGCAAGGCTTTTGTTGATTTCCAGAATGATGTCACTGCCAAGGACGTCAGGCTGGCGGCGCAGGAAGGGTTTCAGTCGGTTGAACATCTCAAGCGTTATACGACGCTTGGCATGGCGACCGATCAGGGCAAGACGGCCAATGTCAACGCGCTCGCCCTGCTGGCTGAGATCACCGGGCGGACCATTCCGCAGACCGGGACGACGTTGATCCGCCCTCCTGTGCAGCCTGTTGCACTGGGGGCGTTGGCCGGAGCCCATCGCGGGAAACACTTCAAGCCGCACCGTCTTCCGCCAACCCATCGCTGGGCGGAAGAACAGGGCGCCGTTTTTACAGACAATGGGCTGTGGCGGCGCGCGCAATGGTATCCACGCGCCGGAGAAAGCAACTGGCTGGAGACCGTTAATCGCGAAGTGCAGACCGTCCGTAACGGGGTTGGGTTCTGCGATGTGACCACTCTGGGGAAAATCGATCTTCAGGGACCGGATGTCAGGACGTTTCTGGACCGTCTGTACGTCAATGCCTGGCAGAAATTGCCTGTCGGGCGGGCGCGCTACGGGCTGATGCTGCGCGAAGATGGCTTCGTATTCGACGATGGGACAACAGCGCGCCTGAGCGAAAACCATTACGTCATGACCACGACCACCGCGAAGGCGGCCAGCGTCATGCAGCATCTGGAGTTCTGTCATCAGTGCCTCTGGCCGGAACTGGATGTCCAGTTCATCTCTGTCACGGATGAGTGGGCACAGATCGCGGTGGCGGGTCCAAGGTCCCGCGATGTGATCCGGCAGATCGTTGATCCGGAATTTGACCTCTCGAACGAGGCATTCGGCTATATGGCGGCGGCGGAAGTTACTGTTTACGGCGGAATAAATGCACGCCTGTTCCGGTTGTCGTTTTCTGGCGAGCTGGCTTACGAAATCGCTGTTCCCGCCCGGTATGGAGATTCTCTGGCGCGTCAGTTGATGCGCGTGGGGGCCCCTTACGGCATTGCACCCTATGGCACGGAAGCTCTGGGGGTGATGCGTATTGAAAAAGGTCATCCCGCCGGTCCGGAGCTGAACGGACAGACCACCGCTCATGATCTGGGGATGGGACGCATGCTTTCTACAAAAAAGGATTTCATTGGGCGTCGCATGGCGCAGCGTGAGGCATTGACCGATCCTGCGCGCGCTACGCTTGTTGGATTGCAGCCACTTCTGCCGGATGCCCCGCTGGTGTCAGGCGCGCATCTTTTGCCCAAGGGCGCAGAAGCAACAGCCGCTTCCGATCAGGGATGGATTGCGTCGTCAGCCTGGTCGCCAACCGTAGGATCATGGATCGGACTGGGCTTCCTGCAGAACGGTCCGGCCCGTCTGGGGGAAGTCTTGTCCGTTCATAATCCTCTTGCGGGAACGGTCACTGAAGCCCGGGTTGTTTCGTCCGTTTTTGTCGATCCGGAAGGGACGCGTCTTCATGGCTGAAGTTCTCCTCCCAGCGCTCCCGGTGATGCAGGATCGCGTGACGGTTGGCGCTCTGACTCTTGCCCTGCTTCCGGAGCAGGAGATTGTGAGCGTTCGTCCCTTCAAAGGGCATTTTGAGGCCGTCACTGACACAGTCAGAAAGGCTCTGGGGGTCATGCTGTCCGACAGTTTTCAGGAAGAAACGGGCTCAGGCGGTTACGCTGCTTTCCGGGCAGGGCACAATCAATGGTTCTGCCGCGGGCCGGAAGGGGGGAACCTGACCGCGCGTCTGGCAACGCTCTGTGACGGGCGGGCATCGGTGACGAACCAGACTGACAGCCGGGTCAGACTGTTGCTCTCCGGAGGCGGAGCGGCCGCCATTGCAGCAAAACTCGTGCCCGTGGATCTTCACCCTTCGGGTTTCGAGACTGGCCGCGTTGCCCTAACGCTTGCGGGCCATATCCCGGTCGTTCTGATCTGCCGGGAGCCACGTCTGCATTACGAATTCATGGTTTTCCGCAGTCTCGCGCAAAGCCTGTTCGACGATATTCATATCGCCATGAACGGCGGCATCCCGAATTCTGAACGAGTGTAAAATGATCCGTTTATCTGCGTCCCATTT
Organism: uncultured Gluconobacter sp.; assembly: GCA_937880175.1. Classification (GTDB taxonomy): domain Bacteria; phylum Pseudomonadota; class Alphaproteobacteria; order Acetobacterales; family Acetobacteraceae; genus Gluconobacter. The sequence continues at coordinate 975 of CALFLO010000112.1, read as the reverse complement.
CACGTTTGCATTAACGCTGAGCTGCCCTAACCGTCCGGGCATCGTCGCCATGATCAGTGCACGGCTTTATGAGCTTGGCGCAAATATCACCGAAGCACAGCAGTTTGACTATACTGACGCGCATCAGTTCTTCATGCGGATTGTCTTTGATGTCGCTCATTCGGATTCGATCACCCGGCAGCTCGAAAAAACGCTGGCAGAAGCAGCCTCTCATCTTGAGATGATATGGTCGCTGACCGATATGGGCAAGCCTCACAAAGTCCTTCTCATGGTCTCGAAATTTGATCACTGTCTGGTCGATCTGCTGTATCGCTGGCGTATTGGTGAGCTTCCCATCGAGCCGGTCGGGATTATTGCCAATCATCCGGCGGACACATATGCCGATACCGATTTTTACGGGATTCCCTTTCACTATCTGCCGATCACGAAGAATACAAAGGCAGCGCAAGAAGAACAGATCTGGGAGATTTTTCAGAATAGCGGAGCTGAACTCATTGTTCTGGCACGATACATGCAGATTCTTTCCAATGAATTTTCACAGAAACTGGCTGGACGCTGTATCAATATCCACCATTCTTTCCTGCCCGGCTTCAAGGGAGCGCGCCCTTATCATCAGGCTTTTGCGCGGGGCGTAAAACTGATTGGTGCAACGGCTCATTATGTCACCAGCGATCTGGATGAGGGACCAATCATCGAACAGGATGTCGAACGCATTTCCCATGCGGACTCTCCTGAAGATCTGATCCGCAAAGGCCGGGATATCGAACGTCGCGTACTGGCCAGTGCTGTGCGCTATCACATTGAGCGGCGCACAATCCTGAATGGTAGTAAGACAATTATTTTCAGCGACTGATTTTTATATCTTGGGAACGCAAACGAAAAACCCCCACTGTCTTACGACTGTGGGGGTTTCAAGATTTGAAGTGGTTGCGGGGGCAGGATTTGAACCTGCGGCCTTCAGGTTATGAGCCTGAC
>CALFLO010000111.1 GCA_937880175.1 uncultured Gluconobacter sp. | reverse complement strand
GGGGCGGAGGGCCGCCGCGATGGTGGCAGGCGGCGCGATGCCGAGGGCGAGGGCCAGTCCGCGCGGGGTGGGGGCGACGGGCGGGGCGGGGCGGACGAACAGGAACAGGTCCAGCAGGTCGAACCAGGGCACCGGCTGGGACAGCGGGGAGAGGTCGAGCGCGCGCAGGGCGGCCGGGCCGTGGCCCAGAAGGGGCGGGGGAAGCTGGGTCAGGCGTTCGCGGGTTTCTTCCGCTGTCAGGTCCAGCAGTTCGCCGTCCGGGGTGAGGAGCGACGACAGGCCGCGACGGGCGACGAGGGCCGGAGCGTCGAATGGCGACAGGAAGGTGGGGGCGCGGGGCATTGCGGCCACTGTAGCGGGAAGGGAAAAATCCGGCGAGGATGTTTTACGGGTTTTGCGAACGGAACGTGAAAGCTGGCTGTCTGCAACGGGTTAGAAAGCGTGGAAAAGTCTTTGAAATATTTCGTAATGTAAAGGATGCGTCCGAGTGAAACCGCAATGTGTCGTATTGCTTGACCGGGAAGAGGTGTCTCCCTACCTTTTCCGGTAATCATGCAGAAATCCAAGACACCTATCGCCCCGTCCCTCTCTCCTGACGCGCCGCTTCCGAAAGCATGGCCGTTCGAAGAGGCGCGAAAAATCACCGCGCGCATGGACGCGCGCGCTTCTGATGCTTCGGAGCAGGCTCCGGCCCTTCTGGAAACGGGATATGGTCCGTCGGGGCTGCCGCATATCGGCACGTTCGGCGAAGTGGCGCGCACGACCTGGGTGCGTCAGGCGTATGAGGCTCTGACGGGCCGTCCGACGCGTCTGCTTGCGTTCTCCGATGACATGGACGCGCTGCGCAAGGTGCCGACCAACGTGCCGCAGCAGGAGCTTCTGACGAAGCATCTGGGGCTCCCGCTGACGCGAGTGCCGGATCCGTTTGGCGAATATGACAGCTTTGCCGCGCATAATAACGCGCGCCTTCGCCAGTTTCTTGACAGTTTCGGTTTCGAGTACGAGTTCGCTTCCGCCACGGAGTATTACACGAACGGCACGTTCGATGCGGCGCTGCGCCGGATGCTTGAAGTCCATGATGAAGTCGTGGCGACCATTATTCCGACGCTTGGTCCGGAGCGTCGGGCCACCTATTCGCCGGTTCTGCCGATCCATCCCGAGACCGGGCAGGTCATGCAGGTGCCGATCATCAAGGTTGATCCGGATGCCGGCACGGTTGTCTGGAAAGACGAGACCGGCAAGACGTTCGAGACGTCCGTTCTGGGCGGCCATGCCAAGATGCAGTGGAAGGCCGACTGGGCCATGCGCTGGTATGCGCTGGGCGTGGATTACGAAATGTCCGGCAAGGATCTGATCGACAGTGTGAAGCTGTCTTCGAGGATCTGCCGTATTCTGGGCAAGGAGCCGCCCGCGGGTCTGACCTATGAGCTGTTCCTCGATGCGCAGGGGCAGAAGATCAGCAAGTCCAAGGGCAATGGTCTGTCGGTTGAGGAATGGCTGCGTTACGGCACGCCGGAGAGCCTGTCGCAGTACATGTTCCAGCAGCCTACGCGGGCCAAGCGTCTGTTTTTCGATGTCATTCCGCGTGCGACGGATGACTACCTGACGCTTGTGCAGAAGGCCGAGACGCAGGAAGGACCGGATCTTCTGGCCAATCCTGTCTGGTTCATCCATGGCGGGACGATCCGTCCGGAAGACACCAGCCCGGTGTCGTATACAGCGCTGCTGAACCTTGCGAATGTCGCCAATGCCGACAAGCCGGAGACGCTGTGGAAGTTCCTGCGGCGCTATGATCCGACGCTGTCGCCCGAGACGCATCCGTATGTGGATCGTCTGGTGCGCTGTGCGCTGACCTATTTCCAGGAGCAGGTTTACCCCAACAAGACCTACCGTGCGCCGACGGAGACCGAGCGCAAGGGGCTGGTGGATCTGGCGGACGAGCTGGCGAAGCTCGCGCCCGAGACGCCGCCGGGTGAGGTGCAGGATGTCGTGTTCGAAGTCGGGAAGCGCTATTTCGAGAAGTCTGAACTGCGGTCGTGGTTCGGGTGCCTGTATGAAGTGCTGCTTGGGCAGACCGAGGGGCCGCGTTTCGGGATTTTTGCGTCGCTGTTCGGGCTGCCGGAGACGGTCGGGCTGATCCGGGACGCTCTCGCGCGGCCTGTCGAAGAGCCTGTGCAGGGCTGAGCCGTGGGCATGCCCGGGGATAAGCGGCAGGATCACGGACTGAGTGCGGGCGTGCAGGGGCTCCACGCCTCTGCCGTGAAAGAGGATGTCTGCATTTCCGCAGCTTCGGAGCCAGTGGACTGCGGCTGCCCGGATGTCCCGCCTTCCAAGCGTCGGTGGCAGGTTTTCATGTCGCGCGCGCCCGCTCTTGTCGGGCTGGTTCTGCTGGTGGCGGCGGTGGTCGTCATCTGGCGGGAACTGCGGCATCTGTCGCTGCATGACATCAGCGCAAGTCTGAGCGCCATTCCGGACTCTGCTTTGCTGGCGGGCGGTGCGGCGACGGTCCTGTCCTATTTCATCCTGTCTTTCTATGACCGTCTGGCCTGTCTGCATGTGCGGGCGGACGTGTCCTATCAGCGCTCCGCCTTTGCGGCGTTCTGCTCCTATGTGCTGTCCCATAATCTGGGCTGTGCGGCGATTTCCGGGGCGGCGGTGCGCTTTCGGCTCTATCGGAGCTGGGGTGTGGCACCCGGCGCAATCGCGCAGATCATTGCGTTCTGCTCGGCAACGTATTTGCTGGGTACCATGGCGCTGATCGGCGGTATTCTCGTCATTGAGCCGCATGCCGTGCCGGTTCTGACGCATCTGCCAACGGTTCTGCTGCGGCTTGTGGGGTTGGGGCTGTGGGGTGTGCTGCTGGCTTATGTGCTGGTGGCGCGCGTGCGGCGGCATGTGCGTGTCTGGAAATATGAAATCGAGCTTCCAGGACCTGGGATCGCCATTGCTCAGATCGCGGTCAGTGCGGCGGACATGGCCGCGACGGCGCTGATTGCGTATTGCGTGCTGCCTCCACTGCCGCCTGAGGCGCATTTCGGGTTCGGGACGTTCCTTGCGATCTATCTGGCGTCTTATACGGCCGGCCTTGTGGCCAGTGTGCCGGGGGGGCTCGGCGTGTTTGACGGGGCCATGCTGCTGGCGTTGCAGGCCTATCTGCCAGCGTCGCAGATCATGGGTGCGATCCTTGTTTTCCGGCTTTTCTATTACATCATCCCGCTGCTTCTGGCGGGGCTGATGTTTGCCGGGCATGAGATTTTCCTGCGGGGCGAGCAGGCTCTGGTTTCGGCAGGGCAGACGCCGCGGCGGGTGCGGCCCAGTCAGGTCATCCGGGAGTCGGAAGCCGATTTCTCCGTGGCCGTGGCGACGAGCGTTCAGGCTGTCGTAGGCATTCTGCTGCTGCTTTATGCACTGGTGGCGGATCTGCCCCCGCTTCAGACGTCCCTTGGGGCCGCAGTGTCGCAGATTGCTGACCTGTTGCTGACGGTGGCCGGTGTCGGGCTGGTGGCGCTGTCCTGGGGGCTGTCGCAGCGTGTCGCGCTGGCGTGGAAGTTCTCGCTCGGGATGCTGGCTTCGGCGGTCGTGCTGCTGATGCTGAGGCATGCGCCGTGGGAAGGGCCGGTGGTCATCATTCTCGTGATGCTGCTGCTGCTGCCGTTCCGGAACTGCTACTACCGCCGCGCGCATCTTCTGGCCGCGCCGCTGACGCCTTCGATGCTGGCGCCGCTTTCGCTCTGGGGGCTGGGGCTGCTGGGTGTGGGCTGGGTGGCTGTGCAGCGTCATCTCGGGCCGATCTGGTGGCGGTCGATGATCTATGATGCACACACCGCTGTCGGGCGCTGGTTTCTGGGATTTTCGGCGCTGTGCGGATTTTATGTCCTGTGGCGCGGGATGCGGAGGACGCGGATCCGGTTCGAGGCCTGGACGGCTGAGAACGCCTGTCGCTACCACAGTCTGGCCCATGCATTGCCGCAGCTTGGAGCGCGTCGTCCGACGGGGCTGTTGCTCGATGAAGCGGGGCGTGCGGCCATTCCGTTCCTGCGGACGGGACAGTTCATCATCGGGCTGGGTGATCCTGCCGGGGCCGAACGCAACTGTGTTGCGGCCATCTGGCGATTGCGGGACCTGGCGTTGCAGGAAGGGTGCAAACTGGCCTTCATACAGGTTGGCCAGTCGCTGATGGCCGTCTATAACGATCTGGGACTGACGGTCTGTCCAGACAGGACAGCCGGGACGGTGTGCTGTTTTTCCGAGGATTATCGGATGCTGCGGGCTTTTCTGAAGGGTGAGGAACGTCTGGCACGCAAGCGCCAGCCACAGGCTGCGTCAGGTTTGACGGGTTCATGAGCCTTGCACCCGGGCTGGGGAATACGCTCAGCAGCTGGCTGATTGCCTTTCCGGCGCTTTTCTCGATCATCAATCCTCTCGGGGCATCGCTGATTTTTGCTCAGGCAACGCAGGGGCGCGACCGCCGGGAGGTGGTCGAGCTTGCGCGTCAGGTTGCCTTGAACTCGCTGGGCATCATGCTGGTGTCCATCTGGTTCGGGAGCTGGATCCTCGGGTTTTTTGGAATTTCCATCAATGCGCTGCGGATCACAGGTGGGCTTGTCGTAGCCTCCCGCGCCTGGCTGATGCTGTTACAGCCGGAGACCTCCGAAGCGCGCAAGGAAAAGCAGGCGCTTCAGGGTGGCCGGACCGTGACAACGCCGGATCTGCGGGAGACAGCGTTCTTTCCGCTTGCCATGCCGTTCACTGTGGGGCCGGGCAGTATTTCCGTGGCCATCGCCCTGAGTTCATCCACGCCACCCCATATGCCGACGGCCGATTATTATCTGGGTGTCTCTGCGGCTGCGACGACCATGGCGGTCGTGGTGGCGATTGTTTACGCCTATGCCGAGCGCGTTGTGGCGATGCTGGGTGTGACAGGAACGCGGATCGTCAGCCGACTTGCGGCGCTGATCCTGCTGGCGATCGGGGTTCAGATCCTGGCGTCGGGCGCGGAAGGGTTCCTCGTCGAAGCACTGCGGCAGGCCAAGGCGTCCTGAGTCAGCGTTCTGCGAGCAGGGCGTGGACGCGTTCACGCAGGGCTGGGATGACTTCTTCCTGAAACCAAGGTGCTTTTTTCTCCCACACGCCGGTCCGCCATGATGGGTGGGGCAGGGGGAAGTATTCCGGCAGATAGTCCCGGAAATTCCTGACCCGTTCCGTCACTGAACCGCGTCCCAGAATGTGGTTCTGCGAATAGCTGCCCACGAGCAGCGTCAGGCGGATGTCCGGCATGAGCGAGAGTACGCGGCGTCGCCACAGTGGTGCGCATTCCGGGCGGGGCTGTTTGTCGCCGCCTTGAGGTAGGCGTCCGGGGTAGCACAGGCCCATCGGAAAGATGGCAACGTGACGTGTGTCGTAAAAAATATCCTCTGAGATGCCGAGCCACTCGCGCAGGCGATTGCCGGACGGATCGTAGAAGGATTTTCCAGCGATATGGGCCTTGGTGCCGGGTGCCTGACTGGCGATCAGGATCCTCGACGTCGCGGAGGCGTGGATCAGAGGTCTGGCCCCGAGGGGCAGATGGGTCTCACAGACTTTACAGGCACGAACTTCCGTGAGGAGCGCCTCAAGGCGCTCCCCGGCTGACGGAACGGGCAGGGTCATTCTTCCTCGGGGATCAGGGGCATTTCCGGCTGCCAGGCATATTCTTCGCGCGGGACATAAACGTGTTCGCCCAGACTACGCAGGCTTTCAAAGAGCGTAACGTGTTCCACGGACATCGGTTTGCTGCGGAAGAGATTGTGCCTCTGGACCCATTTGATGGCGTCGGCCCGCTGGTTGGGGAAAAAATGCCCCAGAGTGACCGCGGGCTGGAAGCGGCGTTTTGCCGGGGGGCAGCCTGCGCGGCGCAGGGCGCTTTCGACCTGCGACTGGAGCGCATCAAGCTGGCGGGTGCGCTCGACCCCGATCAGCAGGCTGTCTGCCGTGAGGCCCTCGCGGATGTCAGCCTGTGTGAGGGAGAGTTCGAAACGCTGCCAGGCGAGGCGGGAGAGGGCGAGGTCGATTTCCTCCAGCCGGTGCCGGTCCGTGATCTCTCCGATGAAGCGGAGGGTGATGTGATGGTTTTCGGCTGGAACCCACTGCACACCGGGCATGGAACCGCGCATCAGCGCAAGCGTTTCCCGGACATCGTCTGGCAGGTCGAGTGCGACAAAAAGTCTCAAGAGGCTCGTTTCCCATGAAAAAGAGGAAAGGATGGCGGAGTATTCTTGACCCTTCCGGTAAAAACCCCACATTCAGGTCGAGTGTACGGACGGCCCTCCCGGGTTCGTCAAGCGCCCTTTTCAGAAGGGCCTCTCATTGGAAAAGGTGTCATGGCTTTTAATTCCAACTTCAGCAGAGCCGGTGTGCAGGCCGGAGCAGGCAGTCTCGACGCCGGCCTTCGTGCTTATATGTGCCGGGTCTTCAACTGGATGGCGCTTGGTCTGGTGATCACGGGACTGGTCGCCTATGGCGTGGCGGAGACGTCTCTGCGTGCCCTATTCTTCCATCTGGCCGAGACGCCGAGTGGTGCCATCGTTCTGCGCCCGACCCTTCTGGGTGGCATCAGCATCTTTGCGCCGCTGGTCTTCGTGATGGTTCTGTCCTTTGGTGTGAACCGTCTGTCGCGTCCGGCCGTGCAGGGCATTTTCCTGCTGTTCAGCGCCGCAATGGGCGCGAGCATGGCCAATCTCCTGCTGAGCTATACGGGAATTTCAGTAGCCCGCACGTTCTTCGTGACGGCCATTACCTTCGCCGGAATGTCGCTGTGGGGTTACACGACGGGCGCCAATCTTGCTCGACTCGGATCCTTCCTCTTCATGGGGCTGATCGGGATCGTTCTGGCTTCGGTGGTGAACATTTTCCTGCACAGTTCGCCGCTTGCCATGCTGGTTTCTGTAATAGGTGTCGGCCTTTTCACCCTGCTGGCCGCCTATGACACGCAGCGCATCAAGATCACGTACCAGCAGTACATGGCCTATGCTGGTGCAGATGATGTTGCGAAGCTGAGTGTCTATGATGCGCTGACGATGTATCTCAATTTCGTGAACCTGTTCCAGTTCCTGATCCAGTTCATGGGGGTTCGTTCAGGTAACAACGACTGAGATTACTCTCTCAGCGATACTGGAACTCTGGAAAGGGGCGGCAGTTGATGCCGCCCCTTTCTGCTTTTTGGACTAAAGAAGTCTTGAATTATTTCCGCGAATTCTAAACGAGTTTACATTAAAAATCTGTAATGTTCGTGTTTAATGAAAGTCGTAATTAGATCAAATGTGGCGAAAAACAGCCATTTCACTCTGAGGGCTATGCGGGGGGAGGGCTCACGAAATCCGTGATAAGCCTTGTCTTTGAGGCGATTCAGGCGGAAAAAACCTGAGGAACCGGGACAGCCGTGTCCCATGCTGAATGAATTTCAGGGTCGGATCTTTGATCCGGTTCCTGACGTCAGGATACGAACGAGAAAGGTAGCAGACTATGGCAGCGTTCGGCGGCACTGATGCGGACCTTATCGTGTCAAACCGTTTCCCGGCGACTACTGCAAGCCGGAACGGATGATGAAAGCAGGACCGATGAAAAAACTCTGGCGATATCTCCCAGCGTTGCCGGCGCTGATGCTATCGGGTTGTACGGTTGATCTGCTTCAGCCGCGCGGCCCGGTCGCAGAAATGAACCGCGATGTCATGGTGGCGGAATTCGTCATCATGATGCTGGTCGTGGTTCCCACCTGCGCCGCGACGCTTTATTTTGCGTGGAAGTATCGTGCTTCCAACAAAGAGGCCGAATACCTCCCGACCTGGGATCATTCGACCGCAATCGAATATGTCATCTGGGGCGTGCCCGCCATTCTGATCGCTCTTCTGGGCGCCATCAGCTGGTGGAGCACGCATGCTTATGACCCGTACCGCCCGCTTCAGACGGCTGACAACGTCAAGCCCCTGAATGTCCAGGTGGTCTCTCTCGACTGGAAGTGGATGTTCATCTATCCGGACCTGGGGATCGCAACGATCAACCAGCTGGATGTTCCCACGAACACGCCGCTGAACTTCCAGATCACCTCTGACACCGTCATGACGTCGTTCTTCATCCCGCGTCTGGGATCGATGATCTACTCTATGCCTGGTGAACAGACCCAGCTGCATCTGCTTGCAAGTGAATCCGGGGATTACCTCGGTGAGGCTTCACAGTTCAGCGGTCGTGGTTTCTCGGATATGAAGTTCCGTACCCTCGCCATGGATCCGGCTCAGTTCAACGACTGGGTTGAGAAAGTGAAGAGCGGAAGCGAAAATCTCGACGACACCACATACCCGAAATATGCTGCACCGCAGGAAGCTGCACCGGTTCAGTATTTCGCGCATGTCCAGCCGGATCTCTTCGACGGCATCGTTGCCAAGTATAACAACGGCATGATGGTGGACAAGAAGACGGGCAAGGTCATGCACATGCAGTCTGCTTCAAACGCTGCACCGTCCGACACTGGCATGAAGGAATAACCGACAGATGCTCGGAAAACTCTCCTTTTCAGCCATACCGTTGGATGTGCCGATTCTTGTCGGTACATTCCTTGGTGTTGCTGTTATCGGTCTCGCCGTACTGGGTGCCGTCACCTATTATGGTAAATGGGGCTATCTCTGGCGTGACTGGCTGACGACTGTCGACCACAAGCGTCTTGCCGTAATGTATGTCATCCTGGCGATCGTCATGCTGTTCCGCGGTTTCGCGGATGCCATCATGATGCGTACCCAGCTTGCGCTGGCTTACAAGGGTAACCCCGGTTACCTTCCGCCGCACCATTACGATCAGGTCTTCTCCGCTCACGGCACCATCATGATCTTCTTCATGGCGATGGCGTTCATGACGGGCCTGATGAACCTGGTGGTTCCCCTTCAGATCGGTGCGCGCGACGTAGCGTTCCCGTTCCTGAACTCGCTCAGCTTCTATATGACGCTGGTCGGAGCCCTGCTGATCAACATCTCGCTGTTCATCGGTGAGTTCGCTCAGTGCGGCTGGCTGGTTTACCCGCCTCTGTCCGAGATGCAGTTCAGCCCGGGTGTCGGCGTTGACTACTATATCTGGGCCGTTCAGATCTCCGGTGTCGGTACGCTGCTGACGGGCGTGAACTTCTTCACGACCATCGTCAAGATGCGTGCGCCTGGCATGGGCTGGATGCAGATGCCGGTCTTTACTTGGACTGCGTTCTGCACGACCGTTCTGATCCTCGTGTCCTTCCCGGTTCTGACGGTGACGCTGGCTCTGCTCAGCCTTGACCGTTACCTCGGCATGCACTTCTTCACGAACGATGCCGGCGGCAACGTCATGCTTTATCTCAGCATGATCTGGACCTGGGGCCATCCGGAAGTTTACATCCTTGTCATTCCGGCATTCGGTGTTTTCTCCGAGGTCACTGCAACGTTCTCCCAGAAGCCGCTCTTCGGCTACAAGACGATGGTGTACGCCACGTGCTCCATCATGGTGCTCTCCTTCGTCGTGTGGGTGCATCACTTCTTCACCATGGGTGCCGGTGCCAACGTCAATACCTTCTTCGGTATCATGACGATGATCATCGCCGTCCCGACGGGTGTGAAGATCTTCAACTGGCTGTTCACGATGTATAAGGGCCGCGTGGAATTCACGGCTCCGATGCACTGGACGCTCGGCTTCATGATCACCTTCTCAATTGGTGGTATGACCGGTGTCATGATGGCCATGCCGGCCGCTGACTGGATCCTGCATAACTCCCTGTTCCTGATTGCCCACTTCCACAACGTCATCATCGGCGGCGTGTATTTCGGTTACATCGCGGGCATGGGTTTCTGGTTCCCGAAGGCTTTCGGTTTCAAGCTGAACGAAGCTTGGGGCAAGCGCGCTTTCTGGTGCTGGTTCGTTGGTTTCTATCTTGCGTTCGTACCGCTGTATGTCCTCGGCCTCGAGGGTATGACGCGTCGTATGAACCATTACGACAACCCCGACTGGTATCCGTGGATGCTCGTTGCTGAAGTTGGTGCAATCGTTATCGCTCTCGGTATCGTCTGCCAGCTCACGCAGCTCTATGTTTCCATCCGTGACCGTAACCTGCCCGAGAACCTTGATCTGACGGGTGATCCGTGGAACGGCCGTACGCTGGAGTGGTCCATTTCCTCTCCGCCGCCGGCTTATAACTTCGCGGTCATTCCTGACATTCATGGTCTCGACACGTTCCACACCGAGAAGCAGCTGGGTCTGAAGGCTCACGGCAAGCCGCTGGCTCCGATCCACATGCCGAAGAACACATCCGCTGGTGTCTTCATCGGTCTGTTCAGCTTCATCCTCGGTTTCGCTTCGATCTGGTACATCTGGTGGCTCGCTGCCATCGGCCTGATCGGTATCGTTGCAACCATGATCCTGCGCAGCGCAAACCGCGACGTCGACTACTATGTCCCGGTGAGCGAAATCGAGCACAACGAGGAAGTCTATTCCCGTCGTATCGCTGCTACGCAGGCAGCAGAGTAAGAGGGGGGCATAAGACTTATGGCTCACGAAGCAACAATGTCGCCTCTGGCACACGCTGACGATCACCACGGGGAACACCACGAGTCCCCCAACGTGTTCGGCTTCTGGCTCTACCTGATGACGGACTGTGTCCTGTTCGGGGCGATCTTCGCTGCCTTTGCGGTCCTCCGGAACCAGTATGCCGGTGGCCCGTCGGGCAAGGAACTGTTCGACCTGACGAACGTGGGGATCGAGACGGCTATTCTGCTGTTCTCGTCCATCACGTACGGCTTCGCCTCGCTGAACGCGATGGCGAAGAACAAGACGATGGTCCTGGTGTGGCTGGCCGTTACGTTTGTTCTGGGTGCATCCTTCGTTGGTCTGGAGCTGAACGAGTTCAGTTCCATGATCGCAGAAGGCAATGGTCCTGACCGTTCCGCATTCCTCTCCGCGTTCTTTACGCTGGTTGGAACGCATGGTCTGCACGTCACCTGCGGCCTCATCTGGATGGTCGTTCTGATGGTGCAGATGATGGGTCCGCAGGATCTGTCCGAGCGTATGATGAACAAGCTGGCCTGCCTCAGCCTGTTCTGGCACTTTCTGGACATCGTCTGGATCTGTGTCTTCTCGTTCGTCTATCTCGCAGGAGTGATGTAATGGCTCAGGCACATACAGCCCACGATAGCAGCCATGGCTCCTATTCGGCTTACCTGATCGGCTTCGTTCTGGCCGTGATCCTGACGGTGGCATCTTTTGCTGCTGTCATGGCCCACGCCCTGTCTCCGGGGATGGCGCTTGCAGCAGTAACGGTTCTTGCCGTTGTGCAGATCGTCGTCCACCTGGTGTTCTTCCTCCATCTGAACACCAGCAGCGAGCAGAGCTGGAACCTGATGTGCTTCATCTTTGCTGCGGCATCGGTGATTGTCATTATCGGCGGTACGGTCTTCATCATGCATGACACTGCAATCAACATGATGTCCCGCTAAGGTTTCTTTCGAGACCTGAGGGAAGGGCTGACAGGAGAAATCCTGTCAGCCCTTTTTTTGTGTTCTGTTCCTGCCCGGTTCAGGACGGGGGCCGGGCATAAAAAAACCCGGTCTCGTGAGAGACCGGGTGAAACGTGCCGCGTTGAAGGACGGGGATCAGTCCTTGTGTGGCGCTTCGGACAGCATGGCGGCTTTGCCCGGCTTGTCTTTCCACTCTTCCGCGTCAGGCATGGCGTCGATCTTGCGGGTCATGTTCGGCCATTGCGTGGAATATTTCGCGTTGACTTCGATCCATGGCGCGGCGCGGTTGTCGCTGTCCGGGAAGATGGCTTCTGCCGGGCATTCCGGCTCACACACGCCGCAGTCGATGCATTCGTCGGGATTGATGACAAGGAAATTCTCGCCTGCGTAGAAGCAGTCTACGGGGCAGACTTCCACGCAATCCGTGAACTTGCAACTAATGCAGTTTTCGGTGACCACATAGGTCATTGACGTCTCCGATCGTCTTGCTGGTCCGGCATCCGGCCGGTTTCATCCGAGCGGGATGATATGCGAAGGTTTGGCGTCAGACGCAAGCATCGTCAGCCGTCTTCTGTGATGGCTTCGTAAAGAAGTGCGGCTTCTTTTGCCGGACCGCGGCGTTCACCAAGATCCAAGACGCGCCACACGCGCACTTCTCCGCCAGAAACGGCCGGAAAAGTCAATATGTCGCCAACGTGAAGTTTGGCGTGAGGCTTGCTGGTGGGCTGCCGGTTGATGCGGATGCGCCCCTTGCTGACCATGGTGGCGCAGAGCGGGCGCGTTTTGGCGATGCGGGCGTAATACAGCCACTGGTCCAGCCGCTGGTAGTCTTCGCTCATGGACGGATTTTTTCCCTCAGGGCTGCGAGTGCGGCGAAGGGGCTGTCGGTCCGTGGTGGGAGTGGGCGTCTGGGAGGCGCCTGATGCGCAAGGGGTCTGCGTCGGCGCGCGGCCCGGGTTTTGCGGTCGTTCAGGATCATGAGTGGGCGGGGTGGACCTGCATGGGCGGCGGACTGTGTCTCGGGCGGCTGGTGCGCGATGCCGAGGCCCTTGAGGACGGCAGGGAGCGTCTCGGCCTTCACGCCCAGTCTGGAGGCCAGATTCATCGGGGCAGCGTGATCGCGACGGAGTGCGAGGTGATGCATCTCCGCGATACAGCGTTCTGCGATGTCGAGGCGCAGGCCGGTGTCGGCCGCCCGGATCCAGCCGAACTGCCCGTGGATGTCGCTCCAGGGGAGGGAGACACGTCCGGGCGCGGTGGGACGGATTGGAGTCTTGTTGTGCAGGGCGTGCAGGAGGCCCAGAAGCGCAAGCGGGCGGTTTCGGAAGAGGGCCGGGCAGTAGATCGAGAAACGTCCGACCTCGACGCCACCTTTGCGCAGTCGGCTTCTGAGCGCGGGTGGGAGCGCGTGGTCTTCGGGCAGGGTTTCGGTGATGCCGCCGTCTTCCATCAGCCGGTGCAGAATGGCGCGGAGTTGCGGCTCGCGCTCGGCGAGTGTCTGACTGCGATAGAGGGGTTTGAGATCTGTCTGGATCAGATGGGCCATGAAGTTCAGCAGGCGGGTTTCGACATGGGTTTTCTGGACCGTGTCGGTGAACTCGGCCGGGAAAAGCTGGATGGCGGGACGAAGCAGGGACGGGCCTGCGGTGAGGCGGCCGAGGCGTGTCTCTTCCCAGAAGATTTCGCCGTTCGTGACGTCCAGTCTGAGAGCGGTGTCGGGGGCATCCTGCAGAAGGCGGATGCGGCGCGGGATTTCGTGGATGAGGGCCTTGCGACCGGCGCGCAGGATCATCTGCCGGTCCGGGCCGGATGAGACGTCTGTTTCCAGCGTGAAGCCCCGGATGCGGCCGATGCTGTGACCTTCAACGAGGACTTCGCCGTCGGGTTTGACCGCCGAGAGCAGGGTGCGGTCGCCGTCGCTGTCGAGGCGGCGCAGGAGGGTTGTGGCGCGGCGGTCTACGAAGCGGGCAGTGAGACGTTCGTGCAGCGCGTCGGAGAGCTGGTCCTCGACTTCCCGGGCGCGTTCCTGCCACATCGCGGAATGGCGGCTCCATTCGGTGCGGGCCGCGACATAGGAACAGACCCGCACGCCGGTGAGGCGGTGCATGAGGGTGTCGATATCGCCTTCGGTCTTGGCGAGGCCACGGATATGGCCTTCCATCCAGTTGGCGGGGACGGAGCCTTCCTTGACCAGATGGGTATAGAGGCGCGCGCAGAGGCGGGTGTGGCTGTCATCGCCGAGTTTGCGGAAATCGGGGATCTGGCAGACGTCCCAGAGCAGCGTCGTGGCTCGTTTGCCCCGGGCTATTTCGCGGATGTCCGGGTCGAGCATCAGGGATTCGAGTGTGGTGACGTCCGAGGCGACGCGGCCTGCGGTGAGGCCTCGCAGCGGTGGCGGACGGGTCAGGCTTTTGAGCAGGTTGGCGGGATTGGCGAAGTCGAGTTCGTGGTTGCGCCAGTAGAGGCGTTGGATCGGGTCGAAGCGGTGCTGCTCGACGGCTTCGACGAGGGCGCTGGACATGGGCGGGCAGTCGGCTGTGGTGCCGAACGTACCGTCTTTCATGCCGCGTCCCGCACGTCCGGCGATCTGGGCGATTTCCTGCGGGAACAGGGGGCGGGGGACGGTGCCGTCGAACTTGCTGAGTTGAGCCAGGGCGACGTGATCGACGTCCATGTTCAGGCCCATGCCGATGGCGTCGGTTGCGACGAGATAATCGACTTCGCGGTTCTGGTAGAGCTCGACCTGGGCGTTGCGGGTACGGGGGCTGAGCTGGCCCATGATGACGGCACAGCCGCCCCGGCGCCTGCGGATGACTTCCGCCAGCGCGTATACCTCGCTCATGGAGAAGGCGACGATGGCCGAGCGTGGGGGCAGGCGGGAGAGTTTTGTGTGTCCGGTGCTGGCGAGGCTGGAGAGCCGGGTACGGATGTCGATCTCGATGCCGGGGACGAGTTTCTGAAGCAGAGGGCGGATGGTTTCAGCGCCGAGGAAGAGCGTCTCGACCGTGCCCCGGGCGTGGAGCAGGCGGTCCGTGAAGACGTGGCCACGGTCGGGGTCAGAGGCGAGCTGGATTTCGTCGATGGCGACGAACTCCGCCTTGCGGTCCAGCGGCATGGCTTCGACGGTGCAGGAGAACCAGCGCGCGCCGGGGGGGACGATTTTTTCCTCGCCCGTGATGAGGGCGACGTGACGCTCGCCCTTGATTTTGACGAGGCGCTCGTAGTTCTCCCGGGCCAGCAGGCGCAGGGGAAAGCCGATGATGCCGGACGCATGGGCCATCATGCGTGTCAGGGCATAATGGGTCTTGCCGGTATTGGTGGGGCCAAGGGCAGCACGGATGCTGGCTGGCATGGTATGATGACCGGACGAGGTTCCGTGGAATGCACCCTTCATGTCTGAATGGTCGGGTGCCTGCGGGGCAAAAGCAAGCATCTGAAGCCCTCCCGGCGGATCTTTCTCGGGTGGGGCAGGTATTTGAGGAAGAAAGTCCTATGAATCCGCATCCCCAGCTTCCCTTCGTGACGTCTGCCGAGGCGCCTTCGGCCCGTCTGGTTCATCTGGTGGCCTGTGAGGACAGTGCGGCTGTCTCAGACCTTTTGGGAGAGCATGCGGCGTTTCTTCAGGGGCAGGGATTTTCCGCGAAGGATGGGGCGTTCACGCTGCTGCCCGGTGACGGTGGCGTCGGGGCGGCGATTCTGTGTGTGGCGTCGGGGCGTGCGAATGATCCGGTGGCGTTCGGGAAGCTGGGCACGGCGCTTCCCGAAGGGGACTGGACGGCGGTTCTGCATGGGTTTGAAGACGGGGCGCTTGAGAGTGCGCTGCTCGGGTTCTGCATGGGGGCGTATCGGTTCAGTCTTGGGGAAGCCAAAGCTGTCACGACGCGGATGGTCGTGCCGGATGATGCGAAGCGGCTCATTGCGCTGTCCAAGGCGGTGTGGTTCGGGCGTGATCTGATCAACATGCCGGCCAATCTGCTGGGGCCGCGTGAGCTTGCGGAGATGGCGGGCAAGGCGCTGGTGCATCGCGGGGCGAGCGTCAGTCTGGTTGATGGGGACGATCTGCGGAGTGCGTATCCGTGTCTGGCGGATGTGGGCGAGGGTTCGGAGCGCAAGCCGGTCGTGGTTGTGGCGCGGTGGAAGGCGCGTGAGGGCGCACCAAGGATCTCGCTGGTGGGCAAGGGCGTCTGTTTCGATACGGGGGGGTATGATCTCAAGGGCGCGGCAGGGATGTTGCGCATGAAAAAGGACATGGGCGGGGCGGCGCTGATGCTGGCCGTCATGTGCGCGGCGATTGATGTCGGGCTGGATGTGGATCTGGAACTGCGTCTGGGGTGTGTCGAGAACAGTGTGTCGGGTCATGCGATGCGGCCGGGGGATGTGCTGCGGACGCGGAGCGGCAAAACGGTCGAGATTGGCAATACGGATGCGGAAGGGCGTCTGGTGTTGTGTGATCTCATAACGGAAGCGTCTGAAAGCCATCCGGATGCCCTTCTGGACGCTGCAACCCTGACGGGTGCTGCGCGTGTGGCACTCGGCCCGGATGTGCCTGCGTTGTTCAGTAATGACGATGAACTGGCCTCACTCATTCTCGAATCGGGAAAGTCGACCGCCGATGTAATGTGGAGAATGCCGCTCTGGCATGGCTATGATGCATGGCTGGATAGTAAAGTGGCTGATTTCGGAAATGTGACGTCCAAGCCCATGGCAGGCGCGATCACGGCGGCGCTTTATCTTCAGAAATTCGTTCCGGATGGCCAAAAATGGGCGCATATCGACACTTATGCGTGGAATGACGGTGGCGTTTCGGGGCGTCCCGAAGGCGGAGAAGTGCTTGGTCTTCGGGCAATTCTGGAGAGTTTGTCACGAATTCATAATAATTCCTGAGCTTCCATAAAGCGTTTCACCAGGCGAACAGTGTGGCCGAGCGACGGAGTGTTGAAAGATTAGGGTGTCAAACGCGCCTCAATGAGGCATATGCCCTTTTATCGTTTCGATGCAGAGTCATCGTCCACTGGATTGTTTTGAAACCCATATGCTTGCGTATGCGTTTCGAATCACCACTTGAATGCCACTACGTCTCTCCCGGCAGGGAGAGGCATACATAATTTCACGTCGACCCTCGTCCTGTCGGCTCCCGTTATGGGATCGGACAACAGATGCGGGATGGACTGCTTAGGAGAGAGATCATGCCCCAGGCTACCAATGATCAGATGCTCAACCTTCTGTGCGACACCATCGTTTCCATGGTCCGTCGTGACGGACCCGACCTTTCGGCACGCCAGCTCGCCGTGTTCCTGACCTGCTATCTGCGGGACGGGGCGCACACGGTTCGTGGCCTGGCTCTGGAACTCAAGGTTTCCAAGCCCGCCATCACCCGCGCTCTCGACCGTTTGGGCGAGCTCGATCTGGCCCGCCGCAAGGTCGATCCGCTGGATCGTCGCTCGGTGCTGGTGCAGCGCACGCTGAAGGGCTCCACCTTCCTGCGCGAAATGCGTGGCGTCATGGCGGAAGCTTCCGGCACGCGCTCGACGCGCACGGAACGCGCTTCGGCTTCTGTCGAGCGTCTGAGCAGCCGCCGCGCAGGCTGAACGCTTCCGCTGGTTACCAGCGGTCCTGCACGCGGGTCTTGGCCCGCGTGCAGACATATCCTGTCCACACAAGCTGTGGCAGGGCGATCATCAGGACCATTGTGATGATCTGACCTGCGGCGAAAGCCGCAGCGCCCCAGAGGGCAAATCCCCAGTAAAGACATGTGACGAGCGGGACGGGCAGTCCTGAACGGACGGCCAGTTGATAGAGATGGCCGCGATGCGCCTGTGCGAGCCTGTCACCGGCGCGTGCCCGGCGTGCAAGCGTGAACATCACGTCCCACAGCACGCCCGAGAGCAGGGCGATGACGAGCAGGCCGCTTCCCGTACCGAAGCCGGTCATGCCGCCCCAGGCGATGGCGAGGCCGATCGGCTGGCTGCCGACATCGCCCATGAAGATCCGCGCTTTCGGAAAATTATAGGGCAGGAAGCTCAGCAGGCAGACGGCGAGCAGGACGAATGCGACGGGCATGAGGCCTGTGCTGGCGAGGAACAGCGCCGAGATGGCCATCACGCCGGAAGCAAGGCCGTTGATGCCGTCGATGAAATTGAGGGCATTCGTAATGAAGACCGCCGCCAGTACGAACGGGATCAGGTCGTAGAGGGGCGCGCCGCTTCCGATGACGGCGGCGATGGCGGCGATGAACTGGGCCGCGAGTTTGTAGCGGGCTGGGAAGGGGCGGATGTCATCAAGCCAGGAGACTGTTCCGAGCAGGATCATGCCCAACAGAAGCCCCATGATGGCGGGCATGACCTGAAACGATGCCTGGGCCTCATAAAGTGCGGGCAGAAGGCAGAGCACGAAGGCGCCCACGATGCCAATCCCGCCGCCTTTGGGAGTCGGGCGTGTGTGGGAACTTCGGGGGACGGGATGGTCCAGAACGCCGGCGCGGATCATGAGCAGGATCAGGAGATTGCACAGCACGACAGCGGCGATGCAGGAGAGCGTGACGCCGCTGGTAAGGTTCTGGAAAGAAAAGGGCATGGGACGACTTTATGGGAGGGAGGCTTTTGGCGCTATAAGGGGCGCGTGACATCTGCTCATCCTACAGGGCCTGTATCCCCGGCCTCAATGCCCCCTTCCGGCCCGTCTCCGCGCGCTTCGACTCCGGCGCGGCGCATCGCGCTCAATGTCGTGCTGGATGGAGTCGTATCGGCAGCCGCCGCTCCCGTGGCGCGATGGCTGGCTGATCCGGCCGGGGGGTGGCTGCATCCGCTGTGGTTCATCGCGGGAGGCGGAATCACGCTGCTGGTGGGTGGGCTGCCGTTCCGCATTCCGCAGCAGTACTGGCGCTTCTCGGGCGTGGCGGATCTGTTCAACATCGCCTGTGCCTCGGTGCTGAGCGCGCTGCTGTTTGCCGGGATGCTGCATGTGGCGGGCTATCCGCTGCCGACGCCTACTTTCCCGATCATTCATGCGCTGGTTCTGCTCGTCTTCCTCGGGGCTATCCGCATGATGTGGCGGCTTGCGGCGCGGCGCCGGAGCCTTGCGATGGATGGCGAACGGATCCTGCTGCTCGGGGCGGATCATGAAGCTGATCTGTTCATCCGCGCGATGGAGAGGGACAGCGAAAACAACCGGCGTGTGGGGGGGCTTCTGACGGGGGGCGCGCAGCAGGCCGGGCGGCGCATTCACGACTGTCCCATTCTGGGGACGATCAACGAGACCCCCGCCATTCTGGAGCGGCTGTTCGCATCGGGGAAACTGCCGGACGCGCTGGTCATCACGGCGGGAGAGATCAAGGGCCGGGAGCTGGCCCATATTCTCGAAGCCGCACGGGCGTATGATATCGACGTGCAGCGCACACCGTCTCTCACGGCGTTGCAGCCCGCGGACCGCGTGGAGCTCCGGCCGATTGCGATTGAGGATCTGCTGAACCGGCCGCCGGTGGCGCTCGATTCGCAGGGGATGGCGCGTCTGATCTGCGGGCGGGTTATTGCCGTGACGGGGGCCGGGGGGAGTATCGGCTCCGAACTGGCGCGGCAGATCGCATCCTTTCATCCAGCCTTGCTCCTGCTGATCGAGAGCAGCGAATATGCGCTGTGGCAGATCAATCTGGATATTTCGGAACGCTTTGGCGATGTGAAGCGCCAGCAGATCGTGGCGGATGTGCGCGACCGGCGGCGGATGGCGGAAGTGTTCGGGACGTACCGTCCGCAGCTCGTTTTTCATGCCGCAGCGCTCAAGCATGTGCCCATCGTGGAGGATAATCCGGTCGAGGGTGTGCTGACGAATGTGATCGGCACGCGGATTGTGGCGGATGAGGCCGAGCGTGCGGGCGCGCAGGCGATGGTGATGATTTCCACGGACAAGGCGGTCAATCCGTCCAGTCTGATGGGGGCCAGCAAGCGCTGCGCGGAAGTGTACGGGCAGGCGCTCGACATGCGCGCGCGGGCCGGGCAGGGCGGTATGCGTTGCGTGACCGTGCGGTTCGGCAATGTGCTGGGGTCTACGGGATCGGTCGTGCCGCTGTTCCGCCGCCAGCTTGAGCATGGTGGGCCGCTGACGGTTACCCATCCGGACATGACGCGCTATTTCATGACGGTGCCCGAGGCCGTGGGGCTTGTGTTGCAGGCGGCAGTCCGTGGCACGCATGAGCGTTCGGAGAATGATGCGACCGACCGGCGCCTGAAGCAGGGCGGTATTTTCGTGCTCGATATGGGCGATCCGGTGCGGATCATGGATCTGGCGTTCCAGATGATCCGCCTTGCCGGTCTGCGCCCTGAAAGTGATATCGAAATCCGCTTTACCGGCCTTCGACCCGGGGAAAAGCTGTTCGAGGAACTGTTCCATGGTCGTGAAGCGCCGGTCCCGACCGATGCGCCCGGTCTGCGGATTGCCTCGCCGCGAACGGTCGATTTCAGGGTGGCGGCCGCTGCGATGGATGAGCTCGAGGCGGCCTGTCATGGCAGTGATCTGGGCGCCATCATGGCGATCCTGTACAGGCTGGTGCCTGAATTTCTTCATAACCGCGATGGCGATACGCCGGTCGCGATGTCCCATCCCGATCCGGAGATGATAGCGCCATGACACGGCAGATTGCTTTTCTCGACCTTCCCGCCCAGCAGAAGCGCCTTGGCGGCAGCATCCAGAAGCGTGTGGATGCCGTCATGGCGCATTGCCGTTTTGTCCTTGGCCCCGAGGTGCAGGAACTGGAGCAGCGTCTTGCGGAGTTCGGGGGGGCGAAACATGCGATCGGTGTGTCGTCCGGCACGGATGCGCTGCTGATGGTGCTGATGGGCGAGGAGATAGGTCCGGGAGACGCGGTTTTCCTGCCCGCCTTTACTTACACCGCAACGGCGGAAGTCGTTCTGCTGCTCGGTGGAACGCCGGTTTTTGTGGATGTGGATCCGCAGACCTTCCAGATCAGTCTTGAGTCCCTGAAAGAGCGGCTTGAAGCCGTGCGTCAGGCCGGAGATCTGGAACCGCGGGTAGTGATCGGGGTGGATCTGTTCGGTCAGCCTGCGCCATGGGACGAACTGAAGGCGTGGACCGCGCAGGAAGGTCTGACGCTGGTGGCCGATTGCGCGCAGTCTTTTGGCGCGACGTATCATGGTCGTCGTCTGGGGCATGAGGCGAAGGCCACCACACTGTCCTTCTTCCCGTCCAAGCCGCTGGGCGGGTATGGGGATGGCGGCGCGATCCTGACGGATGATGACGATCTGGCGGCGCTGTATCATTCCCTGCGCACGCATGGCGAAGGCCGCACACGCTATGAAGTTGAGCGGATCGGGATCAACGGGCGGCTGGATACGCTTCAGGCCGCTGTGCTTCTGGCGAAGCTCGATGTGTTCGACGGGGAGCTGAAGCGCCGGGATGCGATTGCTTCGGCGTATGATGCCGCGATGCCCAAAGGCATTGTTCCCCCTGTGCGTGTGGCGGATAGTGAGAGCGCGTGGGCGATCTATACGATTCTGCTGCCCGACGCGGGAAAGCGGGATTCACTTCAGGCGTTTCTGAAAGAGGCGGGCGTTCCGACGGCTATCTATTACCCGAAGCCGCTCCATCATCAGCCGGCCTATGCGCCGCATCATGATGGCGCGTCGCTTCCGGTCGCGGAAGGACTTGGCGCGCGGGTTCTGGCGCTTCCCATCCATCCCGAACTGACGGACGATGACGTCCGCCACATCATTGAAGCCCTCAATCGCTGGGCAGGAGAACAGGCGTGAGACGCGAACAGAAACTTCTGCTGGTATTCGGTGCCCTTGTCCTCATTCCGGTGGGCATCATCTGGTTCGTGACCTGGCCGCTGCTGCATGCCTGGAAATTTCCGGAAGTGACCGCCGGGCAGCAGAACGTGCCGGTCAGCCGTGAACTGACGGCTGATGAAGTCCAGAAGGTTAATCTGTGGCTTCAGTCACATGAAACGGCCTGGGGGCCGTCGGGCGAGAGGACTGATCTTGCGCCGAAGGTCGTGCTTGAGATGGCCGGGGCGCAGGGACAGCCCGTCATCATTTCCATCTGGAAATATAAGCATCAGGATGACATCGTGGGCGTTCAGCTTGCGAAGGGCGGTCCTTTCCGGATGAACGCCTTTCCGGATGCGCAGCTCATGGCGTTGCAGCCTGATGGCTCCCAGCCTGCGAAATAAGGAACTGGCAGCGGTTCGGATATGAAAAAGACCGGCCTCCTTCGGGAGTGCCGGTCTTTTTTTGTGCTGTTGCGCAGCGCTGGGGAGCGAAGATTTACTTCTGCTGTTTTTCTTCTTCTTCCGTGACTTCGCCGACGGCGCGGCGGGTCTGGTTTTCGTCTTCGAGCGGGGCGGTGGCCTTGTCCCCCATGGCCAACAGGGCGGCGGTGATGGGAGAGGCCAGGATCAGGCCGGGTGCGCCAAGGATGGAGCCGAAGACCGTCTGCGAGAGAATGGCGAGGGCGGGCGGCATGTGAACGGCGCGACGCTGGATCAGCGGGGCGAGGACGTTGCCTTCGAAGAACTGGATCACGCAGTACAGGATGCCGACGAACAGGGCTTCATGCGTGCCAAGGGACAGGCCGAGCAGGACAGCGGGCACCGCACCGAGGATGGCGCCGATATAGGGGATGAAGTTGCATAGACCGGCCACGACGCCGAGCGCCAGTGCGAGCGGAATACCGATCAGCGAGAGGCCGATCCCCGACAGCATTCCGACCACCAGCATGTCCAGCGCCTGTCCCGCCGTCCAGGCCCAGAGGGTCGCACCGGCCGTCAGCATCAGTTCCCGTGCGGCGGGGCGGTGCTGGGTGGGAACGAGGCGCAGCATGCCGTCGATATAGACGGCCGGGCTCAGCGCGAAATACAGGCCCGCTATCAGGACGACAAGAAGGGTTCCGAGGATGCCGAATACGGAACTGAGCAGGCCCGTAACCGACCCTGCGAGGCCGGAGCCCAGTGAGCCGAGGCCCGCGGTGCCTGCGGCATTCCCACCGAGTGAGGAGGGCAGGTGATCGAGAACCATCTGGCCGATCGTCGAGCCGGACAGATGGGCGCGCAGTTCACCGGACTGGGTGATGAGGGCCTGTTTGAGGCGGATGAACTGGTCGCTGATGGACGGTCCGCTGTACCAGCCCAGACCGATCAGGGCGACGAGGATCACGACGGTGACGAGAGCGACCGCGGCCTGATACGGAATGACGGAAACGTGACGCCGCAGCATGCGGGCAAGACCGTGCAGAACGATCGCCACGAGCGCCGAGGCGAAGATCACGGCCAGAACATCGCCAATCAGCCAGATGGCCAGCAGGCCAAGCGTGAGGGCGAGTGTGATGCGCAGCAGACTGGCAATTCTGGACAGTTCCCGCGCGCGAGGTTCTGTCTCGCTGCGTTCTGCCGGATCGGAAAAAGAGATGGGCATGGGGAAGGTCTGTCCTTGGTCAGTCGTAGCCGACTGGCTTATGGGCAGAGGGAAGGGGGGTCAATGGCCCCCCTTCTTTTGCTGACGGCCCGGACGGGATCTGTCAGTTTTATCAGGTCCGGACAGAGTGTCCGGAACCCGGGTCTGTCTCAGGCGCGGAGCGCAACCGGAGCAGCAGCGTCTTCAACGCTGTAAGGACCTGCAGCGACGATCTGCAGGGTCAGTACCGCAGCTGCCATTGTGTTGATGCTGAGGGCAGCATTGCCGCTCGTCCAGCGCATGGCTGCGGCTTCATGGTCGTGCCAGCCTTCGGATGCCGTCGTGAGATGCGTTGTGACCTGGCGGGTGGACACGCTCTCGAACAGCGTCACGTCGCCAACCAGAACGCCGAGATTCCGGCGATCGTCGAGGAACGGTCCGACCATGTCGCAGGGACGGCTTGTGCGGGACAGGATGCGGACATCGCTGACCCCGTCCGGAAGGCTGAAGACGGCGCGGTCGCCAGCGATGCGGCTCGGGGCGAGCAGCGTTCCGCAGGGGAGCTGGAGGCGCAGATCGGCGTCCGTGGTCGTCGCCATGGGGGCGGCGGTCACGTTGCTGCGTGCTGCGATGGCTGTCCAGATCGGCTCGACGCGGGCGCGGTCGGTTACGAGCTCGGCAGCGGCATCCTTTTCCCAGCTTGCGGGGGCGCCACCGAAGGCGACGACGCGGCCAGACTGCGTGAAGCTGCGACGGTTGCCGGTGTCGAGATAGGATTCTGTTGCCAGGCCGTTGGCGAGAATGACGGAATGACCGTCCGTCTCGACATGCAGGTAGTCGTAGGACGTGATGTCACGATCCCAGATGATGGAAGCGCCATTGACCAGCATGCGGGCTGGGATGAAGCCGCCATCGAGGAACAGGCAATGCTCACCGGTGACCAGAAGGTCGGAATGCGGAACACCATCGGCGATCGCATTGGCGCGGATGCGGACCGGATAGCCGGCCTGATCGTCGGGGAGACCGGCACGGACGCGGGCACTGGCACGGCC
This sequence comes from uncultured Gluconobacter sp., assembly GCA_937880175.1. Taxonomy (GTDB): domain Bacteria; phylum Pseudomonadota; class Alphaproteobacteria; order Acetobacterales; family Acetobacteraceae; genus Gluconobacter. Next base: position 15,511 of record CALFLO010000111.1, on the reverse strand, counting down.
CACCCAGGTCAGGATGCGGGACTGGCCGTCCGGGGTGATGACGCTGTCACCGATCTCGAACGTCTCGACGGTGCGCTCGCCCTCCGGTGTGGCGATCAGTGTGCCCGGAAGGAAGCAGACTTCCTTGAGATGAAGCAGCGTGCTGCCGTCATTGTCGCGCGACAGGGTTACGGTCTGGTCTGCATAGCCGTTGTAGTTGTCAGCCAGCTTGAAGGAAATCTTCGTGCGGTTGCTGGTGATGACAAGATAGTCGTTGCTGATCGTGGCGGTGGTGTTGCTGCTGTAGCGCAGGAAGTTCAGGTCGAGCGTGCTGCCCGTGTACAGCTTCGTGTTCTGCACCACCGATCCGAGGCTGACGAGCAGGGTGCCGCCGTTCAGGACGGAGGCATTGCTGACCGTGCCCCAGCTGGAGACGGCAAGCGTGCTGCCATTGCCGACAGTCGTGTTGGTTGCGGTGCCACCGAACACGATCTGATCGCCACCGTTAAGGATGGTCTGGCTGGAGCTGCCATAGACGTATACGGCTTCGACGCCGCCGCTCTTGACCGTCGTGTGCGAAGACGTTCCACCCGAAACAACAGCCTGAAAGCCATTATTGCCGATCGTGGTATAGCTGGCGGACCCGCCATATCCCACAACCACCGCGCCGCCATTGAGGACGGATGTCTTCGTGACGGAATCGCCATTGAGGACATACAGGACACGGTCAGATCCGCTGACGGTCAGGCCAGAAAAGGACTGGGCATGACGCGCCTTGTAGGAGCAGCCGTGTGCGTCATAGGACGGAGACTTGGCGGGGCGGCCATAAAAGCAGTCGGATGAGGCATGGTATTCGCGGGTCATGATGCTGGCTTCCTGTGCAAATCAGGTTTTCGAAAGCGGGCGTTCTTTTCCGGTCCGGGATCCGCATGTCGGATCGGAAAGCTGCCTGCTCAGGATGTTCGAGACGGAGCCGCGGCCCATTTCCTGCCGGTGTCCCGGCAATGAAACGCTAACCCCTATGAGGATGTTTATATATCTCTCACAACGGTTAACAAATAACAAATCATTTTTGTTAACACTTTCTTATCAAGGAAATATCAGGGGATCAGCCTGTCGCTTCCTCAAGCTCGCCCTGCGCTTCGAGCCAGGTTTCCTCAACGGTTTCGAGGGTTGCGTTAAGCGCGGCGAGATGGACGTTCAGGGAAGTCAGTTCTGCGGCATCGCCCGACTGATAGAGGGTCGGGTCGGCCAGTCTCTCCTCGATTTTCTTCTTTTCGCCGTTGAGCTGGGCCATTTTTGTTTCGGCGTCACGGATTTTGCGGCGGAGCGGGGCGAGGGCACGGGTCTGTTCCTTGCGGTCGATCCGCTTCTGCGCGGATGAGGAGCCGCCTTCTGCCGAAGTTGTGGCGCTTTTGCTGCGCTCCGCCATTTCGGAACGGGCCTTGCGTGCGCGTTCGAGGAGCCAGGCGCGGTATTCGGCCATGTCGCCATCGAAGGGGGAGATCGTGCCGTCTTCGACGAGCCAGAAGCGGTCGGCTACCGATTCCACGAGATGGCTGTCATGGCTGATGAGGACGACAGCGCCTTCAAATGCCGACAGCGCGCGGATCAGGGCGTCACGGGCGTCGAGATCGAGATGGTTGGTTGGCTCATCGAGGATCAGCAGATGCGGGGCTTCGCGGGTGGAGAGGGCGAGAAGCAGACGCGCCTTTTCGCCACCGGAGAGCTCGCCGACCTTGGTTTCCGCACGGTTTTCGTCGAGACCGAAGCGGGCGAGCTGCGCGCGGACGGCAGCGGGCAGCGCGTCGGGCATGGCGCGGCTCATATGGTCGATGGGGGTGTCGGTCAGGACAAGTTCGTCGCTCTGGTGCTGGGCGAAATAGCCGATCTTCAGTTTGGGCGAATGGGTATAGGTGCCCGACATCGGTTGCAGCCGACCGGCCAGCAGTTTGGCGAAGGTGGACTTGCCGCGGCCGTTCTGGCCGAGCAGGGCGATCCGGTCTTCCATGTCCAGACGCTGGTTCAGGCCCTTGAGCACGACCCGGCCGTCATAGCCGAGGGTTACATTGTTCAGGCTCAGCATCGGCGGAGGCAGGGGCTGCGGCTCGGGGAAGGAAAAGCGGGTGGGCGTGTCTTCCACGACGCTGTCGATCTGGGGGAGGCGTTCCAGGGCTTTCAGGCGGGCCTGGGCCTGCTTGGCTTTGGTGGCCTTGGCGCGGAAGCGGTCCACGAAGGATTGCATATGGGCGCGCTGGGCGGAAATGCGTTCGGCGGCGCGATTCTGCTGAAGGGCCTGTTCCGTGCGGATGCGGACGAAATTGTCGTAGCCGCCGGGGGTGACGCTGATTTTCTGGTGATCGAGATGGGCGATGGCATCGACGGTGTTGTCGAGCAGGGAGCGGTCATGGCTGACGATGATCGCCGCACCCGAGAATTTCGCCAGCCAGGATTCCAGCCAGAGTGTGGCTTCGATATCGAGATGGTTGGTGGGTTCGTCGAGGAGCAGCAGATCGGGGTTCAGGAACAGCGCCGTGGCAAGGGAGACGCGCATCCGCCAGCCGCCGGAGAAGTCCGAGACGGCGCGGTTCTGGGCGTCCTGATCGAAGCCCAGGCCGGAGAGAATGGCACCGGCGCGGGCAGGCGCGGTGTAGGCGTCGATGGCGATGAGGCGTTCATGTACGTCGGCGATGCGGACGGGGTCGGTCGCGGTTTCGGCTTCTGCGAGCAGGCGCGTGCGTTCGAGATCGCCTTCGAGGACCGTATCGAGGATGGAGGTGCTGCCGGAGGGTGTTTCCTGTTTGACGCGGCCCATTGTGGCGCGTGCGGCGAGGGTGATGGTGCCGCCATCGGGGGCGAAATCACCGGCGATTGCGGCCAACAGGGTGGATTTTCCGGCGCCGTTCTTGCCGATCAGACCGATCTTGCGTCCCGGGTCCACGCTGAGGGACGCGTTGTCCAGCAGGGTGCGGCCCGCGATGCGGAGGGTCAGGTCGGTGATGGTGAGCAGGCTCACGGGCGCCTCGATCAGTCGGAAGAAAAGAAACAGGGGACGTTAAAATACTGCGACAGACCTATCAGGAACGATGAATTTGCTCTAGTGGAACGGCGGTATTTACCCGCTGGTCCCGCGAGGACCGGTCCTAACCAGGAGAAGAAAGATGGCTCTCGAGCGCACGCTTTCCATCATCAAGCCCGACGCGACCAAGCGTAACCTGACCGGCAAGATCAATGCCGTGTTCGAAGGCGCTGGCCTGCGTATCGTTGCCCAGAAGCGCATCCAGCTGACCGAGAAGCAGGCTGGCGCATTCTATGAAGTGCACAAGGCCCGTCCGTTCTACGGCAGCCTCGTGTCCTCCATGATTGCCGAGCCGGTTGTCGTGCAGGTTCTTCAGGGTGAAGGCGCTGTCGCCAAGAACCGTGAAGTCATGGGCGCCACGAACCCGGCCGACGCTGCTGAAGGCACCGTCCGCAAGCTGTTCGCCGAGAGCATCGAAGCCAACTCCGTACATGGTTCGGACAGCCTCGAGAACGCGAAGAACGAGATCTCCTTCTTCTTCGCCGAGACGGAAATCCTGCCGTAATCTGCGACAGGACACTCTGTTCTCAATAAAAAAAGGCGCGGACTTCAGTCCGCGCCTTTTTTTTATGCCGAGGGAATGGAGGAGTTCATTTCACCACTTTCGGCCTTCTTTGACGCCATGCATGAGGTAATGCTTGATCGGGTTGATCCCGGCCTGTTGCACGTCGGGATTTTTATTCAGGTATTCACTGCCATTGAAATCAGCCGGAAGAATTCTTTCCATCTGCTTTTCTCGGGAGAGGACGTCTTCGGAGACAAAATGCGCTGAATATTTATTTTCTTTGAGTTCGCCTGTGCTGATATCCATGGGCTCTCTGTAATGAACGGAGCCGAAAATCGGGTCTGACAGCATGGGCGTATAATATACGCATTCATCGAAGAAATAATGCGTAACCTGGCTCCATCGTGTTCTGGTGGGGTCTTTGTGAAGGGTGCCACCGTGTATCAGGTTTGAGGCCCAGATCAGCGCCTGTCCCTTTTTCACAGTCAGGACTTCGCGCTTGATATTGAGCTTGTCCATCAGGATTTTCCACAATTCCTCGTAATTCTTGTAGTGCTCGATGGAGGAATTGTTTGTGAGGGACAGTTCGCCGAGATGTTCGTTGATATACGAGGGGATCTTGTGGCTTTTGGGCCAGTATTCCAGCGTGCCGTTATTTTCATCCACATCTTCCAGGGCAACCCAGACACCGCACATGAAGCGTTCGGGTACGGAAGAAAAATGCGCGTGATCGGAATGCATGTGCTGCTGGGTTCCGACCGGAAAATTCAAGCTCTGGAAAGGGAATGCTTTCTTCCCGTAAATCTTTGAAAGAAGGTCTATGATGGCCTGATTGGCGGCTATGGACTTCACGTCTTCATTGGAAGCCCAGGCGTCCTGTATTCTCAGGCCCTGATTGTTCTTCCACAGGTTTTCCCGCCAGTAGTCCAGGTCAAAATTACCGGAAAGGTCATCCCTGATCCTGTCTGCCTTGTGAGCGAAATCCGCGTCCGGGAAATCTATGATGGCGTAGCCATTCTCTCTTAGTGAGGAGGCGATTTCTTTTGTCTTCTCATCGAAGTGCTTTTCGGCGGAAATTGTCCCGGATACTAATATGATTTTCTGAATCAATATCTGCTTAACCAGAGAAAACATGCAAGTGATTTAACTGTGGATTGAGGTCGCCTGTATTCTTCAGCAAGGCTGTGAGGACCCAGACGAAATTATCGGGTCAGTGTAACAATGCGCAGTCCCGCTTGGGGGCAGAGAGGCACGAGGGGCAATCAGCCCCGTCACTCGGGGAAACGGGTCTGGTCCGTCAAAATCGGACCAGACCGCACCATTATTTTGCAAAAACGTCGCAGATCATTTCCAGCACGTCCGGATAGAGGAGGTGTTCCTGTTCCAAAACGCGGGCTGCGAGGGTTTCGGGGGTGTCGGTTTCCAGAACGGGGACGCTGGCCTGTCCGAGGATGGGGCCTTCGTCCACGCCGGATGTGACGAGATGGACGGTGCAGCCGTGCTCTTTCACGCCGGCCTTGATGGCGGCTTCGTGGGTGTGCAGGCCGGGGAAGTCGGGCAGGAGGCTCGGGTGGATGTTGAGCATCCTGTCTTCCCACGCATTGACCAGCCAGGGCGTCAGAACGCGCATATAGCCCGCGAGAACGACCAGCATGGCGCCGGACGCCTGAAGGGCGGCATCGATTTCGCGTTCGTGGGCCTCGCGGTCCGTGCCGAAGGGCTTGTGGTCGATGACGAGGGTTTTCAGGCCCGCTTCCTCGGCGACTTGAAGGCCCGGCGCGTCGGGGCGGTTGCTGAGGACCAGCACGATTTCGGCAGGATAGTCCGGCCGGGCACAGGCTTCGATCAGGGCGCGCATATTGCTGCCACGGCCGCTGATAAGGACCGCGACGGGGACTTTTTCGGTCTTTTTGGGCGCAGCCTTGGCTCGGGCTTTTGAGTGCGGCTTCTTCATGCGAAGGAGACCGGCGCGGTCAGGGTGTAGGCGTCGTCGGAGCGCACGATCTGGCCCATGAGGAAGCCTGTTTCGCCACGGGCATCCAGTTCGGCCATGACCTTCTCAGGCTCGGACGTGACGAGCACCATGCCGATGCCGCAGTTGAAGACGCGGAGCATTTCGTCGGCAGCCACGTTGCCGGTTTCGGCCAGCCAGCGGAACACGGGTGGGACGATCCATGCGGAGCCGTCGATGCGCACGCCGAGGCCTTCGGGCAGGACGCGGGGCAGGTTGCCGGGCAGTCCGCCGCCAGTGATGTGGGCGCAGCCATGGAGCAGGCCCTTCGCGTGCAGGTCCAGAACCGTGCGGACGTAGAGTTTCGTCGGCGTCAGCAGGGCTTCGGCGAGAGTGTGGCCTTCAGCGAAGGGCGCCGGCTCGTTCCAGCCGAGGCCGGAGCGGCGCACGACTTCGCGGACCAGCGAGAAGCCGTTGGAATGGACGCCGGAAGATGGCAGGCCAATCAGCGTGTCACCTTCGGAGATGTTGGCCGGCAGCAGGCTGTTGCGCTCGGCCGCGCCGACGCTGAAACCTGCGAGATCGTAATGGCCGGGGGCGTACATGCCCGGCATTTCGGCCGTTTCGCCGCCGACGAGGGCGCAGCCGGATTCGGCGCAGCCCTTGGCGATGCCCTTCACGACCGTGGCAGCGGCTTCGACCGAGAGCTTTCCGGTGGCGAGATAGTCCAGGAAGAACAGCGGGGTGGCGCCCTGCACGACGAGGTCGTTCACGCACATGGCGACGAGGTCGATCCCGACGTCATCATGTTTGCCGGCTTCGATGGCGACCATCAGCTTGGTGCCGACGCCATCGGTGCAGCTGACGAGGACGGGATCGGTGAAGCCTGCGGCCTTGAGATCGAACAGGGCGCCAAAGCCGCCGAGGCCGCCCATGGTGCCGGGGCGGTTCGTCGCCTTGGCTGCGGGCTTGATCGCGTCGACCAGTGCATCGCCTGCGGCAATGTCCACGCCGGCCTGTGCGTAGCTTGCGCCGCCGGTCGTGCTGTGGCTTTTGCCGGGGGCGATGTCAGGCTGATCGGTCATGGTCGAAGGTTCCCGCTGGTTGACGTGACGCCGTTCTAGAGCATCCTGCGCGCTGGCGGAACGCCTGTTTGAAGGCGGAACGGCATGAAAAAGGGGCCTGTGATGACGAAACGGGATGTGGACGGGGTTTCGGGCGGGCAGGTGGCCATGCAGATGGCGTTTCCGCTGCGCCGGGTAGCGGCGATGACGTCCGAACGTTTCATCAATGGTCCGTCCAATGCCGCCGCACGGGCCTGGCTGGCGCGAAAGCAGTGGCCGGACGGGCGGCTGTGGCTCTGGGGGCCTTCGGGGACGGGGAAGACTCATCTTCTGACTGCGTGGGCGCATGAACATGATGCCACGGTGCTGGATGCGCGGCTGTTTTCTACGTCGTCTGCGGGAGGGCGCATCCGGGTTCAGGGGAATCTGGCGATCGATAATGCCGATTCGCCGGGGGATGAGGCCACGATGTTGCATCTGCTGAATGATGCGTTCTCCCAGGGCGACCGGGTTCTGATGGCGGGGCGTCTTCCGCCGTCACGCAGCCATTTCATGCTGCCCGATCTGGCGAGCCGTCTTCGGGCGACCGCGACCACGGCGACGGGGGAGCCAGAGGATGATCTTCGGGCGACGCTTCTGCTGTCTCTGCTGGCGGACCGGCAGCTTGTGGTGTCGCAGACGGTGACGGAATGGCTGTGGCGGCATCTGCCCCGGACGGGCAATGCGCTGGTTTCTGCGGTGGAGCGGCTGGACGAGGCGGCACTGGCCCGCAAACAGCCGGTTACGCGCGCACTGGCACTGGAAATGCTGCCGGATTTGCTCACGCCGGAGGGGTAGGCGTCACATGGGTGACACAAAAACTCCGTTTGACATGCCCATCCTGCGGCATGACCCTTTGTACAATCTGTATTTCTGTGTGTTCCGGAAGACCCCATCGTGACGACTGAAGATTCCCGGCCTGCTCCGCGCCGCCGCTCCCCCCGCAAACCCCGCAGTGCAGTGACCCCCGCGCATAACCGCGCGCGTCGCCGTCAGACGGCTGCGGTCCGGGCCGAAGATTACGCGCATATGCCGACATCGCCGGAGCGGTTCCTGAACCGGGAGCTGTCCTGGCTGGATTTCAATCAGCGCGTCATCGATGAGGCGGAAAATACGCGCAATCCGCTTCTGGAACGTGTGCGGTTTCTCTCCATCAGTTCCAGCAATCTCGACGAATTCTATTCCGTGCGCGTGGCCGGGCTGGTCGGGCAGGTGCGTGAGGGCATGGTCGTCCGCAGCCCCGATGGCCTGACGCCCATCCAGCAGCTTGCCCAGGTGCGGCAGAAGGCGCGGCATCTTCTGGCCGAGCAGCAGCGCGTCTGGCATGTGCTCGAAGGGGAGCTGAAAGACGCGGGGATTGTCATCCTGCCGACCGACTCGCTGGATGAGGCGGATCTGGCACAGCTCTCCACATTGTTTGACGAGCGCGTCTTCCCGGTGCTGACGCCGATGGCGGTCGATCCGTCCCATCCGCTGCCGTTCATTCCGAATATGGGCCTTGCGCTGCATATGCGTCTTAAGGATGCGTCGTCCTCGGCGCATGTCATGGACGGCCTGATCCTGCTTCCCGCGCAGGTGCCGCGTTTCCTGCGCCTGCCGGCGCGGCTGAAGGAAGGGCAGGAGACGCCGGACCAGATCCGGTTCGTGCTGCTTGAAGACCTGATCACGCTGTTTGCCGGACGTTTGTTCCCGGGGTTGGTAATCGGGGCGGCGGGTGTGCTGCGTGTGATCCGCGATACGGATGTGGAGTTCGAGGACGAGGCCGAGGATCTGGTCCGGTCTTACGAGACGGCTCTGAAGCAGCGTCGGCGCGGCGTGTGCATCCATCTTGCGCTCGATCGCAAGCTGCCGGACACGCTGGGCCGCGAGATGGGCGAAGAGCTGGGCGTGGGCGAAGAAGACGTCGTCGTCCTGCCGTGTTTCGTGGGTGTGACGGATCTCAAGCAGCTCATTGTGGATGACCGTCCGGATCTGGTGTTTCCGCCTTACACGCCGCGCTTTCCCGAGCGTGTTCTGGATTATGATGGCGACTGCTTCGCCGCGATCCGGGCGAAGGACATGCTGGTCCATCATCCGTTCGAGAGTTTCGACGTGGTGGTGCAGTTTCTGCGTCAGGCTGCCCTCGATCCGAATGTGCTGGCGATCAAGCAGACGCTGTACCGGACGTCCCGCGACAGCCCGATCGTCCATGCGCTGATCGAGGCGGCCGAGGCTGGAAAGTCGGTCACGGCGATGGTCGAGCTGCGGGCGCGGTTTGATGAAGAGGCCAATATCCGTCTGTCGCGTGCGCTGGAAGCGGCGGGTGTGCAGGTGGTGTTCGGGTTCGCGCATCTCAAGACGCATGCCAAGCTGAGCCTTGTGGTGCGTCGTGAGAACGGCTCGCTGCGGTCTTATGCGCATTTCGGGACGGGCAATTACCATCCGATTACGGCGCGCATTTACACCGATCTGTCGTTCTTCACCTGTGACCCGAAGCTGGCGTCGGATTCGGCGCGTCTGTTCAATTACATGACGGGCTATGCCATTCCGGCGAAAATGGATGCGCTGGCATTCTCGCCCATCACCATCCGCTCGACGCTGGAGCAGTTGATCCAGGACGAGATCGACCATGCGAAGGCGGGGCGGCCGGGGCGGATCTGGCTGAAGATGAACAGCCTTGTGGATGCCGAACTGATCGACAGGCTTTATGCCGCGTCACAGGCCGGGGTGAAGATTATCGGAATCATCCGCGGAATCTGCTGTCTGCGGCCGGGCGTGCCGGGGCTGTCGGATAATATCGAGATCAAGTCGATTGTCGGGCGTTTTCTGGAACATGCGCGGGTTTTCGTCTTCGGAAACGGGCATCGGATGCCGTCTTCTAAGGCAAAAGTTTTCATTTCTTCCGCAGACTGGATGGTGCGGAACATGGACTGGAGGGTAGAAGCCATGGTGCCCATCACGAACCCGACGGTCCATGCGCAGATTCTTGGCCAGATCATGACGATGAACATCAAGGACAACCTTCAGAGCTGGACGCTCACGAGGGACGGCTACTGGCATCGGGTTTCGCCGGGCGCACATCCGTTCTCCGCCCACGAATACTTCATGAACAATCCGTCCCTGTCCGGTCGAGGCTCGGCCGCGCGGGAGAAGGTCCTTCCGGAGGCACATCGCCCCCGTGAGCGGCCCGACAGGATTCTGGAAGACTGATTTTCATGTCCTCATCTTCACAGCGTTCCGCCATTGTCGATCTCGGTTCAAACTCGGTCCGGCTGGTTGTTTTTGAGGGGGTGACGCGCAACCCCCTTCCGATCTTCAACGAGAAGGTCACGCTCAAACTGGGGCGTGGTCTGGATGCGACCGGGCGCCTTAATGACGAGGGCGTGGCGTTGGCGATGGACGTGCTGGGGCGGTTTCACACCGTTGCCCGCGCCATGGGGGCCGAGCCTTTTGAGGTTCTCGCCACGGCTGCGGTTCGCGATGCGTCCAATGGTCCGGACTTCGTGGATGCGATCCGTGCGCGGATGCCGGGCGTGCCGATCCGGGTTCTGGAAGGGACGGAAGAGGCCGATTATGCGGCGCGCGGCGTTCTTTGCGGGTTGCCGGAAGCGAATGGTCTGGTCGCGGATATCGGCGGCGGGTCGCTGGAGCTGATCCATGTGGCGGATGGTCAGTATTTCGAGGCCGTGACGACCAAGCTGGGCGTGATCCGGCTGCATGATCGCGCCAAGGGCAGCATCGAGCGCGCTGCGGAAATCGCGAATGAGCTTCTGGCCGCCGTGAACTGGCTGCCGGGCATGACGGGGCGGCCGCTTTATCTGGTGGGTGGGGCGTTCCGTGCGCTGGCACGCCTGCAGATTGCGCGGACGCAGTATCCGCTGAACCTTGTGCATCTGTTTACCCTGTCGGAAGGGGAAGCGCGGGAAATGGCGGACTGGGTGATCGCCTCGCCGCGCCGGACACTGGAAAAACTTCCCGGTGCGCCGCGCAAGCGTCTGGCGGATGCGCCATTTGCGGCTGTCGTGCTGCGGTGCCTGATGGAACGCGTACGCCCGTCCAAGGTCGTGTTCAGCGTCGATGGGCTGCGCGAGGGCTGGTACATGCGCCATGTGGCGTCTTCGGTTGCGGATCTCGACCCGATGACGGATCTGGCGGCGGAGATGGCCAATCGTCTGGCGCGCAGTGCGTCGCTGGCGGCGCCTCTGGTGAGCTGGACGGCACCTCTGTTCCGTGACGAGACACGGACCCAGAAGCGTCTGCGCGAACTGGCCTGCATGCTGTCTGATATCGGGTCCTACGATCATCCTGAATACCGGGCGGAACAGACCTATCGGCGTGTGATGCATGGTCATGGCGTGGGCTTTGACCACAGTGCGCGAGCCTTCATTGGGCTCACGCTGGCCGTGCGTTATGAAGTCTCGATGGACTCTCCCCTGATCGAACCTTCCCGCCAGCTTCTGTCGCGTTCGGAAATCGAGCGTGCGGTGCAGTTGGGTCTGGCGCTCCGGCTGGCCTATACACTCTGTGCAGGGACGAAAGTCCTGCTGGATGAGTGCAGGCTCCTCGTGGAAGACGGAACGCTCGTGCTGGTTCTGGGCGCGCGTAGCGTCCGGGCGGCAGGCAGTGCGGTCCGTCGTCGTTTCGAGAGGCTGGCGGCTGCGATGCAGCTTGAATGTCAGGTAAGGGAAGAATGAGTTTGCGGAATTACGGGACGGCAGCCAGGGTTGGTCTTGTCGCGGCGGTGGTCATGTTCGGTCTTTCGGGATGCGGGAAATCCCATGACCGGGGCGCGCTGTGGAAGGTCGTGCACGGGCGGTGCGCTGCGGATGCGGAGCACAAGCCCTGCACGGTCTATGACGAGAAGGACGGTTACGCCCTGCTCAAGGATCATACAGGGCACGGGCAGTATCTCGTAATCCCGACGCAGAAGGTTCCGGGCGTTGAAGATCCCGTTCTTCTGAAGCCGGAAACGCCGAATTATTTCGCGGAAGCCTGGGGCGAGCGCGCGCATGTGGCGCAGTCCTACGGGTTCGGGATCCCGGACGAGCATCTGTCGATGGCCATCAATTCGCGTCCCGGCCGGACGCAGGACCAGTTGCACATCCATCTGGACTGTCTGACGGCCTATGCCCGCGCCGAACTCGACAAGAACATGATCACCGAGAACTGGTCTCTGGTGTCGCTGTATGGCCATCCGTACCGCGCGCGGATCGTGGCGTCGCTGGACCCGTCGCCGTTCCGGGTGATTGCGGCTGATGACATGTCCATTCACACGCTCGTCGTGACGCCGGCGAAGCATGGCGGGTTCATTCTGCTCGACGATATGGCGCATGTGTTCGATCACGGGTCTGGCGAGGAGCTTCAGGATCATTCCTGTCATCTCGATGATCCGCATCACAAGACCATGATCATGGATGGCATGGACATGGGTGAGCATCCCAACGGCATGATGTAAAACAACTTTTGGTTGTTCCGGGATTTCGGGTATGGCAGGGTTCGATCAATCTCGAACAATCTGCATTCCCGGAGACCGGTCTTGAAACTGGCAGCAAAATCGCCACCAAACTGGCCACTGCTGTCGCTCGCCGTTGGCGCCTTTGCCATCGGCACGACAGAATTTACCCCGATGGGCCTTCTGCCCGTCATCGCCCATGGTCTTCAGGTCAGCGTGCCCAAGGCCGGGGGGCTGGTGACGGCCTATGCGATGGGCGTGATGATCGGCGCTCCCGTCATTACGCTTCTGATGGCGCGCTTCCGGCGCAAGCTCGCCCTGATCCTGCTGATGGGTCTGTATGTGGCGGGAAATCTGCTCTCCGCTGTTTCCAACAGTTATGAACTGCTGTTTGCCGCCCGTGTCCTGACCAGTCTGGCGCATGGGGCGTTTTTCGGTCTGGGCGCGGTTGAGGCGTCGCTGTCTGTGGCACCCTCGCGGCGGGCGAGTGCGGTGGCGTCCATGTTCATGGGCCTGACGATCGCCAATATCATCGGTGTTCCGGCGGCAACCTGGCTGGGGCTGAATTTCGGCTGGCACAGCGCCTTTGCCGTGACCGCGACGCTGGGTCTTGTGACCATGCTGGCGGTGCAGCTTGCGCTTCCGGCCCGTGAGGTCGGTCCGGCTCCGGAAGTCGGGCGTGAACTGCGGGTTCTGGTGAAGGCCAATGTTCTGCTTGCGCTGCTGACGACCGCGATCGGGGCAGGGGCGATGTTCGTGCTCTACACCTATATCGCGCCGATCCTTGAACACATCACCCATGCCAGCCCGACGGTCATTACCGTGGCGCTGATGCTCACGGGTGTCGGGTTCTCCATCGGCAACGCCGTGGGTGGTCGGAGTGCGGACAAGTCTCTGGACGGGAGCCTGCTGGTCTTTTTCCCCATCCTTGGCGTCATTATGCTGATCTTCCCCTGGATGGCGCAGAGCGTGCCGGGCGCGCTGTTTGCGGCCCTTCTGTGGGGGGCGTCCACGTTTGCGCTCATGCCGGCACTTCAGATGCGGGTGATGCAGGCCGCGCATGACGCGCCGGCGCTGGCATCGTCCATGAATATCGGGGCGTTCAACCTCGGTAACGCGATTGGCGCGGCGCTGGGTGGTATCGCGCTGTCGATGGGGTTGGGCTATGGCGGTGTTTCCGTTATCGGAACGGCTCTGGCCCTGGTCGGGGTCGGGCTTGTTCTTCTGTCACGAAAGGTGGCTCCTCCATGATCCGTTCCCTTCTGCTCGCCACCAGCCTGTTTGTTGGTGGTGCGATGGCGCCTCTGTCCGCCATGGCCGCACAGCCCGCGAATGTGGGTGATGCCATGCTGGCCGCCAGCGCCTATCACGACAGCGGCGACTATCAGCATGATTTCGATGTGGTGATCGCACAGGCGCGCCAGTGGATTGACCAGACGGCGTCCAGAACACGCCGCCCTGCGGTCGTGCTTGATATCGACGAGACGACGCTGTCCAACTGGGACGAGATCCGCGCCAATGATTTCGGGTATATCGCGGCGGGTCCGTGCGAGGCGCTGCCCAAGGGGCCGTGTGGTGCGGATGCGTGGGAGAAGAGCGGTCGCGCTCCGGCTTTCGCGTCCACGCTGGCGCTGATCGAGGATGCGCAGTCCCATCATGTCGCGGTGTTTTTCGTGACGGGACGGCATGAAGACGAGCGCGATGCGACGGAGCGCAACCTGCATCTGGCGGGCGTCAAGCATTGGGACGGGCTGTATCTGCGGCCGATGACGTCCCACGGGTATGCCGCGATGTACAAGGCGCCGACCCGCGAGCGGATCGAGCGCAAGGGTTATACGATCATTGCGAGCCTTGGGGATCAGCCGTCCGATCTGAGCGGAGGCTTTGCGAAAAAGGCTTTCCTTCTGCCGAATCCGTTCTATCGTATTCCGTAATATTATGTAATTTCAGAAGCGGCAGCCAGCATGCGTCAATACTCAGCCCTCGCATTTCTTCTTGTCGGGGTCTGGGGCGGTGCGGCGTATGCCGGTTCCACGCCGGCTGAAAATGCACGGGTTCTCTGGTCGGGTCCTGAAGGGCGTGTCGAGGCCCGGGGCTGTCAGGTTCCGGCCGCAGAGCCGCAGTCTTTCTGTCTCGTCTGGACTGGCAAGGCCGCCCCGGTTTCCGAAAATATCGACGGACCACCCGGATTTGTCGCGACGCTCTGGCAGCGGACGGGACTGAACCCGCAACCGGCGTCTGCGCCGGATTTTCTGTTTTATGCGGGCGGCGGTGGGTCAGGGTTATGCGGGGATTATGTGGCGCTACGTTTTGCGCAACGGCCGCATTTTCAGAAGCTCGGCGACTGCCGTCAGCCTGAATATCCGCCACAGAGGGCACCTGCGACGGGGCCGTTCGGCTTCTGGCTTTCGATCCCGGTGATGATGCCGTTCGGCGCGTCGAATGCCGAGAGTGTGGCCTCACCTGTTCCCGTGACATGGCGGGAGGGGACATTTGCGCTGGACGTGGGCCGGTTGAAGTCAGATGCGCTGTCTGCTGGCGCGCGCGCATCCCGCAGAGCATCCATCAGCAGTGAAACCGGGGCGCTTGTTCAGCCGCATTATGCGGGGCAGGGTCTGCCGCATACCACGCAGATTCTGTTGGATCTGGTCTTTTCGGGCCATGCTGACCAAGCTCTGGCCCTGCTTCAGGGTAGTGCAGATCATCGTTTGGATACGTCGCTCTACTGGAGTGATCTGTGCGCCATTCTGGTGGGGGATCCCAACTGGACGCTTTTGATGCACGGGGTGTTGCCTGGTGCGGCTCAGGTTGAGGAAGCGGCGCGGACGGGGCAGGCATTGCGTGACCCGGGTGCCTATGTCCGAAGCCGGTAAGGGCTGGATCTGAAAAAGCCCGGTGCCATGTGACGGCGCCGGGCTTTTTTTGTGTCAGAACGATTTGAGGAGCCGTTCCAGATAGTCCAGTTCGCTTTGCGGGCGGGTGCGATCCGAGGCGCGGCGGCGGAGTTCGCGCTCGATGTCCCGGGCGCGGTCCCGGGCGCTCTTGTCCGGGATATGGGCATCCGAATCCTTGCCCTTGTCGCCTTCGCCCAGTTTGCGGCCCAGCGGATCCTGATCCTTCTGGTCATCATCGTCGCCGTCTTCATCGCCAGCCTGCGGCTGGTCGCCGTCATCGCCCTGCTGACCCTTGGCGCCATGCTGCGGCTTTCCGGAGCCGCCTGCGCCGCCGGACGGGATGAAGCTGAGGCTGCCGCCGCCCTGTCCGCCCTTGCCGGAGCCGCCGGATTTCTGGTTCTGGCGCATCTGTTTTCCAGCTTCGGAGAGGTCGGCCAGCACTTTCTGTTCGGCGGTCTGTGCTTCCGCATCCTTGCGGTCCGCGAGAGCTTCGCGGGCGCTCTGCATGTCCGTTTTCGCCTTGTCGAAGGCTGTGGCGGGTTTGCCGGTCAGGTCCTTCACGCGGCGGC
>CALFLO010000110.1 GCA_937880175.1 uncultured Gluconobacter sp. | reverse complement strand
CCTGCCTGCTGGGCAGCGACAAAGTTTTCCAGCCAGTGGATCGTATAATCCCCCTTCTGGAAAGACGGGTCCGCCAGAATCTTCTGATGCAGCGGAATGACCGTCTTCACCCCGTCGACCACGCATTCGTCCAGGGCACGCTGCATGCGGGCAATGGCTTCAGCGCGCGTGGGCGCATGCACAATCAGCTTGGCGATCATGCTGTCGTAGTAAGGCGGGATGCGATAGCCAGCGTAAATGGCGCTGTCCATACGCACACCCAGCCCACCCGGAGCATGGAACACCTTGATCGTGCCGGGGCTAGGCATGAAGGTTTCCGGATCTTCCGCATTGATGCGACACTCGATCGCATGGCCGGACATTTTGATGTCAGCCTGTGCGTAACCAAGCGGCTCACCGGATGCGATACGGATCTGCTCACGCACGAGATCGACGTTGCAGACCATCTCCGTCACCGGATGCTCGACCTGAAGACGCGTGTTCATCTCGATGAAGCAGAACTGGCCGTCCTGATACAGGAACTCAAGCGTCCCGGCATTGCGATAGCCCATCCGCGACAGGGCCTCGGTCGCGGTACGCCCGATTTCCTCACGCTCGGCATCCGTCAGAGCCGGTGAACCGGCTTCTTCCAGAAGCTTCTGGTGACGGCGCTGGAGCGAACAGTCACGCTCACCGAAATGCACGACATTGCCCTGCCCGTCACCGAGCACCTGAAGCTCGATATGACGCGGGCGGTTCATGTACTTCTCGAGATAGACCTCGTCATTGCCGAACGCCGCACGGGCTTCCGCACGGGCGACCGACCAGGCTTCCTCGATATCATCCGCAGTCTGCGCGACCTTCATCCCTCGTCCGCCACCACCGGCCGCAGCCTTGATCAGGATCGGATAACCGACCTGTTCAGCAACTTCGCGGGCAGCCTGAAGATCCGGCAGGGCGCCATCGGAGCCCGGAACCAGCGGCACGCCAAGCGCACGCATGGTCGTCTTGGCCGTGATCTTGTCGCCCATCGTGCGTATATGGTCGGCTGTCGGGCCGATGAACGCCAGACCGTGCTCTTCGACGGTCTCGGCAAATTCGGCGTTTTCCGACAGAAAGCCATAGCCCGGGTGAATGGCATCGGCCCCCGTGATCGTCGCGGCCGAAAGAATGGCCGCGACGTTCAGGTAGGAGTCGCGCGCACTCGGCGGACCGATGCAGACGGCTTCATCAGCAAGACGCACATGCATCGCATCGGCGTCCGCCGTCGAATGCACGGCAACGGTTTTGATGCCCATCTCGCGGCAAGCGCGCTGGATACGCAGCGCGATCTCGCCCCGGTTGGCAATAAGGACCTTGGAAATCATTACTCGATGATCGCCAGGGCTTCGCCGAACTCGACCGGCTGACCGGACTCGACA
Organism: uncultured Gluconobacter sp.; assembly: GCA_937880175.1. GTDB lineage: Bacteria > Pseudomonadota > Alphaproteobacteria > Acetobacterales > Acetobacteraceae > Gluconobacter. The sequence continues at coordinate 29,027 of CALFLO010000110.1, read as the reverse complement.
AGGAACTTCGTCAGCGTACCGGCGCGCGGGGCCTTGATCTGGTTGAAGGTCTTCATGGCTTCGATGAGCATGATCGTCTGACCTGCGACAACCGGCTGACCTTCGGTGGCGAACTGCGGGGAAGCCGGATCGGGCGTCAGATAGGCCACGCCGACCATCGGGCTCGGGACCATGCCCGGATGCTTGGCCGGATCTGCCGGAGCCGCGACAGGTGCCGGAGCAGCAGCGGCGACCGGAGCGGCGGCGACAGGTGCCTGAGCAGCAGCCTGGACCACACTGACGTTGCGGGCCACGCGGATGCGGCTGTCAGCTTCGGAAATCTCGATTTCGGTCAGGCCTGTTTCCGTCAGAATATCGGCCAATGCCCGAATGGCATCCTTGTCCACGAGCATACGGCTCATCCTTCGTCTTCGATCATGTCGGTTATTGCCTGAAGCGCGTGCGCATATCCCCTGACGCCGAGGCCACAGATCACGCCGATGGCGGCCTGCGAGACGTAGGTGTGATGACGGAACGGCTCCCTGCGATGGATATTGGAAATATGAACCTCAACCACGGGCAGCTCGACCGCCAGAAGCGCATCGAGCAGGGCAATCGAGGTATGCCCGTAAGCAGCAGGATTGATGACGATTCCGTCTGCACGGCCCCGACATTCCTGCACCCAGGACACAAGTTCACCCTCTCCGTTCGTCTGGCGGAAATCAATGGCAACATCAAGCCGTTCGGCAGCCTGAATGCACACCTGCTCGACATCATCGAGCGTGGCGTGACCATAGATTCCGGGCTGGCGAAGACCCAGCATGTTGAGGTTCGGACCGTTGAGAACGGTGATCAGAGGGCGTTTCATCTGGCCGCGCGATAGCACTTTCGGAGCTGTCATGAAAGCGTCATTGCCCTATTGCTGCCGTCTTCAGGGTGTCCAAAAGGCGACAGGGCCGCATTTTTGTGCTATCTGGTGCGACCTGAGCCCGTCCCGTCCACTGGAGAAGAACCTGATATAGTGCGCTTTGATCTGTCTGTCCTTCGCAATCCTTTACGGTTCATTCCCCTGCGCAGCATGACGTTTGCCGTGGCCCTTGCCGGGCTCGCCAGTCATCACACCGCTCATGCGAGCGATGACTCCGCCGCTGATGGAACGCCTAAGACAAGCTGGGCAGACTCCGTTCGCGCCGCACTCGCCAACCGTGCGCATCAGGCCGCTCACTCATGGTCCCAGAATGGTGTGGCAAGCTGGTATGGACGGCATTTTCACGGACGGCGCACAGCCAGCGGGGCGACATTCAACACCAACGATCTGACGGCCGCACACCCCTCCCTGCCGATCGGGACGAAGCTTCTCGTGACATCACAGGATACGGGACGCTCGGTCGTGGTGACGGTCAATGACCGCGGGCCGTTCAACAGCCGCATCATCGACCTGTCCCATGCCGCTGCCGCGAAGATCGGCATGCTGGGCGCGGGTACAGCCCATGTCACCATCGCGAAAATGACGGAAGTGGCATCGCCGCTGCATCCCGCTTCCGAGCCGGAAGTCGCGGAAGCCGATCCTTCGGATACAAGTGCGCAGGCCATTCAGGCTTCAGGCACCAGCATCGCCCCGGCTTCCCGGCAGGGTGGCAGCTCACATCCTACACCCCACCATCACCACTGATTTCTACAGCGACCTGACCTGATCCTCAGGCTGCTCCAGCCTGAGGAGGCACAGCCTGACTCTTCCCGGCCCGCGCCTCGAGGCTGGCATTTAGCTCCGCCCCGAACAGCACCACATACGCACTCACAAAAAACCACATCATGATGGCGGCCACCGCACCAAGCGGTCCATAAGTCGCGCCATAGCTCGCGAAATGCGCGACGTACCATGAGAATCCCAGTGACGTTCCGACCCACAGGATGGTCGCGAGGGCCGAGCCCGGGAAAATCCAGCGCCACTGCGTATGCACGCGGCAGGGCGCAAACCGGTAGAGCAGCGTCACGGCGATGAAGACGAACAACAACATCAGAATCGGCGCAAGCGTATGCACGACCATCGGCGCGCCATAGGACAGTAGAAGATCGACCGGGAACGGCGGGTCACTCAGGAAGCTGACATGGCGCGGCAGATAATCCACGAGCGCGGGTGCTGCCACCATCAGGGCCAGCGTCAGAGCCGCCCCCAGAATGGCCGTCAGCGTCGTTGACAGCGCAATGGCCTGAAACTTCAGAAAACTCCGGGTTTCCTGCGCATTATAAGCCATGTTGAGCGCAGCCAGAATCGACTTCGTACTTGCCGAGGCTGACCACAGAGCCACTGCAAGCGAGAAGATCAGGCCGATCGTCAGGGAGGAATGGGGCTGGGAAATCAACTGGTGAATCCGGTCCCCGATCAGTTCGTAGGCCGAGGGGGGCAGAAGATGCCGGAGCACCTCAAGCTGCGGTTCAACCGTTTGTAGATCGAACGCCAGACCGTACAGCGAGATCAGGCTGGAAATGGCGGGAAAGAGCGAAAGCGTGGCGTAAAACGCGCATCCCGCCGCAGACAGGGACGTCTGGCTGGAGCCCACTTCGGCAAACAGATGCTTTGCGACAACGCGCCAGGCCGCATGATGTAGTTTGTCCGGAGGTAACGGGGTGGCCAGATCATTTGAGCCTGCCGCAGCAGGGGATTGTCCGGATTCCGAAGGTACGGCTTGTCCCGGCACGGCCCGGGAGCCGGAAAGGGTCGCAGATTCGGGTATCAAACTCACGCAGGGTGTCCTCGGCAGTTTCCTGTTGGGGGCAGCAGTCTCGGCCTCGTTGCGTTCCGGCGCAGACGTCTGCAAAGACGACTCCGCATCGAACGACACGAGCAAGTACCTACGCCGAAGAAGCCTTCAGCGTTCCGAATTCGCCCTGATTCAGCACACCAATATTGGCAAAACCATCACAATGCAAAATTATCGGTTGCACGGGAGAGGATTTGGTCCCATATGCCCCCCTCACGCAGCAACGCACGTGCCACTGGCCCACTCGAGGTTACGCAACGACGTCAAGCGTTCTGGCCTTCAGGAACCCACCCGTTACGGGTTCCCGCTATTCGCCGGTCCGTTCGACCGTTTCGCAACATACTCGCAGGGCGATATCGTTCCCTGACGAGTCCGGTTCTGGGAATTGAGTGTCATGACTCCCAAAATCACCCGCTTCCTTGCCGAGCAGCAGCCGGCAACCCCTTGCCTCGTCGTCGATCTCGATGTCGTCGAAGCGCATTACCGTGCCCTGCACGACGCGCTTGGGGAAGCGAAAATCTATTACGCCATCAAGGCCAATCCGGCCCCGGCCATCCTCGACCGCCTCGTCGGTCTGGGTTCCTCCTTCGATGCCGCGTCCATTGCGGAAATCCGGATGTGCCTGGATGCCGGCGCAACGCCTGACCGGATCTCTTACGGCAACACGCTGAAGAAGCCCGAATGGATCCGCGAAGCGCACGATCTGGGCATCAGCCTGTTCGTCTTCGACAGCATCGAAGAGCTGGAAAAGCTTGGACAGCACGCCCCAGGCGCGCGCGTCTTCTGCCGTCTGGCCGTTGAAAACGAAGGCGCGGACTGGCCCCTGTCGCGCAAGTTCGGCACCACGCTGAACCATGCCCGCGCGCTCATGCTGCGCGCCCGTGAACTGGGCCTGAAGCCTTACGGCCTGTCCTTCCATGTCGGCAGCCAGCAGACGGGCGTCGCCGCCTATGATCATGCGATCACCAAGGCGGCTGGTCTGTATCACGATCTGCGCGCGCAGGGCGTGGACCTTCAGATGCTCAATCTGGGTGGTGGCTTCCCGACGCATTACCGCGAGAATGTTCCGTCCGTTCAGGATTTCGCCGACACCATCCACGCGTCCCTCAAGACGCATTTCCCCGATGGCGCACCTGAAATCCTGCTGGAGCCGGGCCGCTACATGGTCGGGCAGTCCGGCATCGTGTCGAGCGAGGTCATCCTCGTCAGCCGTCGCGGTGGTGCTGTGACCGATCCGCGCTGGGTTTATCTCGATATCGGACGCTTTGGCGGTCTGGCTGAGACCGAGGGTGAAGCCATCCGCTACACCTTCCGCACCTCCCGCGATGCAGAAGACGCTTCGCGCTCTCCCTGCGTGGTGGCTGGCCCCAGCTGCGACGGCGTGGACATCATGTACGAGAAGAACCGCATTCCCATGCCGGATTCTCTCGTATGTGGGGACCGCGTCGAGATCCTCGCCACGGGTGCCTATGTCTCGACCTACGCCTCCGTGGGCTTCAACGGCTTCCCGCCGCTGACCGAGTACTACATCTGAAAAGCACATCTCCGGCCCATTCAGGGTCCGGAGGCGTTTTCCAGCTCCCGTGTCTCTGGACGCGGGAATGAAGCCTTCCGATATGGAACAGACAGGCATTCCTGTCTGCCATCCTGATGGAAGGTTTTTTTCATGAAACTCAGCGCACGCAACCAGCTCAAGGGCCGGATCACGAACATCCTCAAGGGTGCGACGACGTCTCACATCACGATCGACGTCAACGGTACGGTCATTACCAGCGCCATCACCAATGAAGCCGTCGCGGATCTGGGCCTCGAAGTCGGCAAGGAAGCCTATGCCGTCATCAAGGCCTCCAGCGTCATGGTCGGCGTGGACTGACCATCCGTTGCGGAAGCGCCTTCGGGAGCCTTAATTCCTGAAAGACGCTTCCAGCCCGGACTGGTATCCCAGTGCGGACAGAAGATCGTCCGCGGAAATTTCGAGGTTCAGGCAGGCGAGCCAGCAGAACCCAACTACACCGACCGAGAGCAGCAGCAGACAGACCGTCATGTGTTCCAGTTCCTCAAGTCCCGGACGCCGCGGTGCTGCCCCGATCCGGGCGGGGCGTCCGCTCAGCGACATCATCAGTGCATCACCCGGCTGGCGTCATGCGACATCCCACCATGAAGGGGGCCGCTGTCCTGCGGCCAAAGGACCCGCATCTTTGACGGGCTGACCGAGCGCCAGCGATTGATCGAGGACAGCGCGCCGCCACCCGAAATCGTGGTCTCATCCTTGAGCAGTTTCTTCGGCAGCCAGTGTCCTGCCCCCGCAAGGCAGTCCGCGAGCAGCGTCAGCGCAGTCGCAAGACAGCCCTGGACGAATCTGTCCGGAAAGACTTCCGCCAGAAGCACGAAAACTTCGCGCTGGCCCTCATTCTGGGCCGCGATGATCCCGCGCAGGAAGCGCTCTTCCAGTGGCGTGAGGGACTGCATGCCCGGCGCGTTCACCGCAAGATGCGGCTGATCCGCTGCCTTCAGAAGATGGGTCGCATCCGCAAACGCCCCTTCCGCAGCATCAAGTGCGGGCCGAAAGCAGGCGGGGAACAGGCCGTCGGTCGTTTTCGTCTCAGTACAGCTTGGCAAGCGGTAATGGCTGATGAGGCAGCGGATGCTCCACAGCGCGAGCCGTTCACAGCAGCAGAGGTCGGACAGGGAAAGCGACAGCCGTGTCATGGGAAAACTCCGAATCAGCAGAACCGGAGTCACCCTAATTGAGAATGATTTGCAATTACAACTTAAAAACGCTCCGCAGGCCATAAAGATTCGGCCCTGCGGAAACGCTCAGTCAGTGATGATGGTGACCACAGCTCCCATGATCGTGGTCATGATCATGGTTGTGCGCCCCGGCCTCAGAGGCACGCGGCGCGGTCTGACAGTGATGGCAGGCCACCCATTCGGCATCCCCGTCCAGATAATGCTCCTTCTTCCAGACAGGCACCCGATGCTTGATCTCGTCGATGATGTAGCGACAGGCCCGGAACGCAGCATCCCGGTGCGGCGCCGAAACACCGATCCAGACAGCAACATCCCCGACCTTCAGACTTCCCGTGCGATGCATGGCGACGGCCTGACTGATCTCAAAACGCTCCAGAGCCTCGGCCACGATCCGCTCGCCTTCAAGCTGGGCCAGCGCCTCATAAGATTCGTATTCCAGACCATCCACAGGACGACCCTCGTTCCGATTGCGGACCCAGCCTTCAAAGGTACAGAACCCGCCTGCCTCGGCCAGATGCAGATCCTCGCGCAGCACGTTCAGATCCACGGGCGCGGACGCCATCCGAAAGCGGCTCATCCGCCCGTCACCGGCGGAATGAACACGATATGGTCCCCGTCCTTCAAAGCCTGTGTCCAGGGGGCGAAATCGCCGTTGATGGCCACGCGAAGTTTCGAGGCTTCAAACGGAAAGGCGTATTTCTCACGCAGTTCCTCATAAAGCGGCCCCACAGTGGCGAATGCAGTCTCGAGCGACTGCTCCCGCGTTCCGGCCAGCTCCCGGAGCTGAGCAAAATATTCCAGTGTCAGGCGAATCATCGGCCCTCCCGGCAGATTTTTCAGACGCCGGGCCGCATCCTCGCGTTCCTCCGGCGTGTTGATGTTATCGAGCGCGCCCCGCATGTGTGGCTCCAGCAGTTTCGTCGGGCTGTTGATCAGCAGTTTGCGCGGACAGATCCGACCACCTTCAACCTGCTTTTCCAGTAGATCGAGCGCCTCCGGCTCCCAGATGGCACAGAGCGGTTCCGGCAGACCGTCATGCTCGCTGCGATAGGACACAGCGACATGCTCCCCGTCCCGCGCGGCCATCAGGTTCTCCAGCGTGCCGCGATCCAGCATCGGCAGATCACAGGCCAGAACCAGCCAGGTCACATCCGGGTAAGCCCGGTGCGCCGAGAGCAGACCTGCTGCTGGTCCATCGATTTCCACCGTATCGACGATCTGCGGAAAGCTGGACCGCAGCGGGTCAGACGTCTGACCCGGCCTGACAGAGACGAAACACCGCTCCACAACAGGCGCCAGAACTTCAAACGCCGCCTGAAGCTGCGGCTTGCCGTGGTAGTCGAGCGCGGCCTTGTCTGTTCCCATGCGTTTGCTGGCACCGCCCGCAAGGATCAGGCCATAAACCGGTGTCATGATTCAATCCGCTGGAAGTCGCGCTTGCCGCCCGCCTTACCCATCAGCCGCACCTCGCGGATGATCATGTCATGGGACATGGCCTTGCACATATCGTAGATCGTGAGCGCCGCAACGGAAGCCCCGGTCAGCGCCTCCATTTCCACGCCCGTGCGTCCCTTGCACGAAACGCGGCAGTCGATCACCGCTTCATCACCCTCGATCGTGATGTCCACCCGGCACCCACTGAGCGAGAGCGGATGACACAGCGGAATGAGCTGCGATGTCGATTTCACACCCATCACGCCCGCGATCTGTGCGACGGTCAGGACTGCGCCCTTGGCCGTCATGAACCCGGCTTCAGACAGCGTCCGTGCCATCTCGGACGGGAACACCAGACGCGCCTGCGCATGGGCGCTGCGTTCCGTCACATCCTTGCCGCTGATATCGACCATACGCGGATCCTCGCCGCGCTCGTTGACATGGGTGAGCGTCTTCATCGTCTTCGATCTCCCGGTCTGGTCACCGCATTCTGGTCACCGAATTCTAGCCGCCGATATAATTCATCTCGATGCGGCGTCGTGCTGGCGCATCCGAGGAGGCAGCCCGCTCCTCACTATACCTGTCCGTCCGCTGGCGCCACACCTGGGCCAGAAGCTCCCGCAGGGCCGTATCGTCGCTATCGTGGCGCAGGAGCGTCCGCAGATCCGTGCCTTCCGAGGCGAACAGACAGGTGTAAAGCTGCCCCTCCGAGGACAGGCGCGCACGCGAGCAGTCTCCGCAGAACGGTGCAGTCACAGAGGAAATGAAACCGACTTCTCCACCCCCGTCGCAATAACGATACCGCCGCGCAACTTCACCGCGATAATGGGCATCGACCGGCTCCAGCGGCCAACGCTCATTGATCCGCTCCCGCAGTTCCCGCGAGGGCACGACCTCGTTCCGCTCCCAGTGGTTGCGCGTCCCGACATCCATATATTCGATAAACCGCAGCACGACGCCGCTATGCCGGAAGCGCTCAGCCAGATCTTCAACACCCGCATCATTCAGCCCGCGCTGGATGACGGTATTGAGCTTTACACCGCCCGAAAAACCCATCTGCGCGGCGCTGTCGATTGCATCCAGAACCGGCTCAAGCTGCGCGCGACCGCCACTCATCCGGGCGAACACAGCCGGATCGAGACTGTCGAGACTGACCGTCACGCGGTTCAGACCCGCCTCTTTCAGCTCATGGACATGACGCTCCAGCAGAACGCCATTGGTGGTCAGGGCAATGTCTTCCACACCCTCAATAGCAGCCAGACGCGCCACAAGTTCCGGCAGCTTCGGACGCAGCAGAGGCTCCCCGCCCGTCAGCCGAAGTTTGCGCACACCGAGCGAGACCGCCACGCGCGCCACACGCTCGATCTCGTCAAAGCTCAGCCGCTCTTTGGACTCCAGAAAGCGGAAATGCTCGTGATAGGTCGCTTCCGGCATGCAGTACGGGCAGCGGAAATTGCAGCGATCCATGACGGAAATCCGCAGGTCATGCAGCGGACGACTGTAGCGATCGGTCAGGGCTGGCGTCTGGTTACCAGCCATGAAACATCGCAGCTGTTCCACGGGGTGCCACACCCTCGCCGAACGGCAGTTCCACAAATCCATCCGTGGAGGCAAGGAAGCTGAAATCCCCGGACGTTGGCATCGGGCACGGCGTTGCCAGCGCCTGACCCGTCGCATCGTGACGGATTTTCACCGGCAGAAACCGCGTGAGCGTGGGGATCAGATCGGCGTCTGCATCAAGCATGACCGTGTAAGACTCCGGGCGACACAGCCCCTGTCCGGCCAGAAGCATGGGCATGACATACCGTACACCGCAGCTCGTGGCGGAGACGGGATTGCCCGGCAGCCCAAACACCCGCTGTCCCTCAGGTCCGACACCAAACCATAACGGCTTGCCCGGACGCTGCGCCACTTTGTGGAACACCCGCTCCACCCCGATTTTCGACAATGCCTTGGGAACATGATCGAACGCGCCCATCGACACACCACCGCTCAGGATAAGGACATCATGACGCGAGAGCTGCTCGCGCAGGGTCACAATCGTCTCAGCAAGATCATCGGGCACAACGGAGCGTTCGATGCAGTTGAATCCGCGCGACAGAAGCGCACCCGTCAGGGCATATTCGTTGGAACGCCGGATTTCCCAGTCCCGCACAGGGGCGCTGACATCCACCAGTTCGTCCCCGGTCGCCACGATCCCGATGGACGGAATCCGCGAAACGCTGACCTGCGCATGACCATTCCCCGCAAGAACCGCGAGTGCGGGACCATCAAGACGCAGCCCCGGCGTCAGAAGCTCCGTCCCCCCAGCACAGTCAGACCCCCGGCGATGAATGAACTGCCCCTTGCGCGGCTCATAACCCTCTTCAAAACGGATCAGTCGCCCCTCGCGAACAAGACGCTCGACCGGAACGACCGTATCGGCACCCTCTGGCAAAACCGCGCCCGTCATCACTTCGAGGCAGACATGCCCCTCCGGCAAGAGCTGCCCGGGCGCTCCGGCACGCTGGATTCCATGCGATACCAGCGTCGGCCCACTGCCATGACGGAAGGCAATTCCGTCCATCATTACGCGGTCATAAGGCGGCTGGGCGCGTTCGGCACGGATGGTCTGCTGGAGGATGCGCCCGGCCGCCATCGTCAGATCAACCGTCTCGGTCCCGAAGCTGCCGGCATAATCCACCACCAGTTCCATGGCCCGTGTGACGCTCAGGAGTTCACTCATTTCCGCTCCGGTCGCTGCCGTGTCTGTTCCGCTGGCTGAAATGCCGACGCTGTATTCCCTGCCGATATAGACCTCATGGCCCACGGATCAACAGTCTGTGGCTGAAAGGGTATGTCATAATCGTCTTTGGCGTTACCCTTATGCCACCAAAGAGCATCAGGGACCCTCCATGACGGCCGCGGCACAGTTCTCTCCCCTTCCCCAATGGCCGGCTTATGGCCTGACAGACGACCTGTTTCCTACGCTGGAGCGCTGGTCAGCCGAGGGAAAACGCGCCGCTCTGGCTACTCTGGTCAGCATCACCGGCTCCTCTCCCCGCCCTCTGGGAAGCGAAATGACGATCTGCGAGGACGGCGAGGTTCAGGGTTATGTGTCCGGGGGCTGCGTGGAGGCGGCGGTGCGCGCAGAAGCGCTGGAATGTCTGAAAGATGGCCAGCGACGGATGCTGGATTATGGGGCTGGCAGTCCGGTTCTGGACATCCAGCTGACCTGCGGCGGCCGCATCGGTATTTTCGTACGCGCCCTGCCTGACCTTGCCGCCCATGTCGCAACTCTCAAATCAGCGCGGGACGCCCGCCGACCACTCACCCTCCTGACCGATCTCGGCACAGGCGACATGCTGTTCTGCGACGAGGCGCGCGCCACCGGAAACGAGGTTGGCCGCTTCTTCCGGCAGTACCTCCCGCCCCTGCGGCTGATCCTGTCCGGTGGAGATCCGATCACCCTTGCCATCCTGAGCCTGTCCGGCCTCATGGGACTCGAGACCATCCTGCTGCGCCCTTACGGACCGCCCGAGCCACCGCCCGGCCTCTCCCCCTCGCGCTATATCCGCGGCAGTTTAGAGGCCGCCCTTCCCATGCTCGCTCTTGATCGCTGGACGGCCGTTTACAGCCTTACACACGACGCCCATTCCGACCTGACACTCACTGCCCATGCCCTGAAATCCGAAGCGTTTTGCGTCAGCATTCTCGGAAGTCGGCGCAAGATCCCCGGCCGGCTTGAAGCTCTCAGGGCCGCAGGCGTTCCAGAGGCTGCCTTCAGCCGCCTGCACCTGCCGGCCGGACTGGAGATCGATGCGCACACCCCGATGGAAATTGCGCTCTCCATCCTGACCCAGATGATCGCGACCCGCCCCCGATGAAACGTCATACCGCTCTTCTTCTGGCTGCGGGCGGGAGCACCCGGCTGGGACGCCCCAAGCAGCTTTTGCGGATCGGTGGCGTTCCGCTGGTGAGACACGTCGCCCGGCTTCTGCTCGCCACGCAACCGGATCATCTTGTTGTCGTGAGTGGGGGGGCTGATGCCGCCGTGCGAGAGGCTCTCGCTAGCCTCAATGTTCTTATGGTGCGGAATGAAGACTGGCAGACCGGCCTGGCATCATCGCTCAGATGCGGTCATCAGGCGCTCGCCCAAAGCGGTCTTCCGCTGCTGATCGCCGGGACGGATCAGCCCCGTCTGACGGAGCGGCACCTTCGCGCACTTCTGGAGCAAGGCTTGGGCGACAAGGATATCATCACGTCTTATGGCGAAGACGGACGGGGCATTCCTGTATTGCTGAGCCCCATAACACAGGGCCGTATTGAGAATCTTAAAGGCGATACGGGCCTGCGACAGCTCTGGAAAAATGAGCAAGCGGCCCCGGTCTGTGTCAATGCGCCAGAACTCGGCTTTGACATCGACACACCGGAACAACGCGACACAGCAGTCCGAAACGGCTGGATCGACCCGGACTGAAAAGCCGGGTTCTTTACGAGCCCCGCTGACAGACTTCAGGAAATGCGGTGGATCCAGCCATGGACGTCGTTCGTCCGCCCACCCTGCACATCCGTCAGAGCCTTCTTAAGCTGCTGCGAGACCGCACCAGGCGTTACGCCGTCACCAAACACGGCCTCGCCCGTCGGACGCACGAACTTTCCGATGGGTGACAGGACTGCTGCCGTGCCACAGGCAAAGGCTTCCGTGTACTTGCCTGAAGCCGCACCGGCGAAAAGTTCGTCAATATCGACCGGCTCTTCAACCACCTCGATCCCCTGATCGGCGGCAAGCTGGATCAGGCTGTTGCGCGTGATGCCGCGCAGGATGGTGCCACCCAGTGGCGGGGTGACGATCTTGCCGTCCTTGCGGACAAACATCACGTTCATGCCGCCCATTTCCTCAACGAACCGACGCTCGCGCGCATCGAGGAACAGGACCTGGTCACAACCCTTGTCCTTGGCTTCGGCCTGGGCAATCAGGCTGCCGGCATAATTGCCGCCACACTTGGCCTCACCCGTACCGCCAATGGCCGCGCGCGTGTAATGCTCGGACACCCAGACGGACACGCAGCCCGAACTGAAATACGCCCCGACCGGGCAGGCGATGACGATGAACAGATATTCCGTAGCGGGCTTTACGCCGAGGAACACTTCATTGGAAATCATGAACGGACGCAGATAGAGGCTCTGCCCGTCACCGGACGGCACCCAGTCCTGATCCACGCGCACCAGTTCATCAACGGCCTGCACGAACAGATCTTCCGGCAGTTCGGCCATGCCCATGCGGCGGGCGGAGGCGGCAAAACGCGCGGCATTGGCTTCGGGGCGGAAGGTGGCGACGTGGCCGTCCTTCTCGCGATAGGCCTTCATGCCTTCGAAAATCTCCTGCCCGTAATGCAGGACCGTCGATGCCGGATCGATGCTCAGCGGGCGGCGCGGCGTGACTTTCGCATCATGCCAGCCCTTGTCGACGGAGTAGCTGATGATGGCCATGTGATCGGTGAAGACGCGGCCGAAGGAGGGATTGGCCAGCAGTTCCGTGCGCTTCACGGGATCGGTCGGGGTTTCGGTCTTTTCAATGATGAAGGGCGTCATGGGAAAACATCTTCCGAAGATTCTGGTCTTTAAAACAGCGGACGCACTCTGCCATACATGTTTCACGCTGGCGATACGGAAAGGTTGTGTCTTTTCGTATTTCATTAATGGAATTAAACTGCGTTTATATCGAATTTTAAGTTCTTTTATTAAATATCAGACAAACGTTCCCTACCCGCAAAGCGGACACAAAAAAACCCGGCCATTTCTGGCCGGGTTTTCCGTCGTTCGAAAAGGCTGAAGAAATCAGCGCTTCGAGAACTGGAAGGAACGACGTGCCTTGGCACGGCCGTACTTCTTACGCTCGACAATACGGCTGTCACGCGTCAGGAAGCCAGCGGCCTTCAGGATGCCACGCAGGCTCGGCTCGTAATACGTCAGTGCACGGGAGATACCGTGACGGACGGCGCCAGCCTGACCGGACAGACCACCACCAGCAACCGTGCAATACACGTCGAACTGGTTATAGCGGTCGGAAATCAGGAACGGCTGCGTGAGAAGCATACGCAGGACCGGACGGGCAAAATACGTCGTGACCGGCCGGCCATTGACGATGATGTCACCCTTGCCAGGCTTGATCCATACGCGGGCCACGGCGTCCTTACGACGGCCGGTTGCGTAGGAACGGCCCTGGGCATCACGCTTGACTTCGTGAACCGGGGCGGCATTGGAGGTAACGGCAGGTGCAACGCTCGCAAGGTCCTGCAGCGTGCCGGTGCGCTCTTGGGTCTCGGACATGATACAGGCCTTACGACTCGTGGGTTACGGTGTTTTTGCGGTTCATCGCAGCAACGTCCAGCTTGACAGGCTGCTGGCCGTCATGCGGATGCTCGGAACCGGCATAGACATACAGGTGCTTCATCTGGGCGCGCTGCAGAGGACCACGGGTGATCATGCGCTCGACGGCCTTTTCCACAACTTCTTCCGGGTGCTTGCCCGTGAGACGCTGCGTGATGGTGCGCTCCTTGATACCGCCCGGATAACCCGTGTGGTAATGGAACAGCTTCTGGCCGACCTTGTTACCCGTCAGAACGACCTTCTCGGCGTTGATGACGACAATGTTGTCGCCGCAATCAACGTGCGGGGTGAACTGCGGCTTGTGCTTTCCGCGCAGGCGGGTGGCGATGATGGTGGCGAGACGGCCGAGAACGAGCCCTTCGGCGTCGATCAGCACCCAGTTCTTCGTCACCTCCGCTGGCTTCAGCGAACGTGTGGTCTTCATTAGTGACATTCCAGCTTGGGGCACGACCCGCAGGCCGCACCGTGGATGGCGCTTGCAGTGGAAACGGCGCCCGAAAGCCCCCTTTCCTCCGGCGAAGCGGATCAGGTGGGGCCTTATTGCCGTCTCCGCCGTGCGCGTCAAGCCCCATTCACACATTGAATTATGTGATTCGCAGCAGTTTTCAGCCATTTTCAGCGATATGGTATCTGGTTACCACAACAAAAATGACGTCTGCATTGCCCCATCCCGAGACAATGGTATCCTGCCGTGACGCAGAACGTTCGCGCCCGACGCCTGTGCAGGGCCGTTTCAGACAGGAACATCAACGTGAAAAGACCCTGGCTCACGGCGAGCCTGATTTCGGTAACGGCCGTGATCGGCATGGCGGGCGTTCACCACGAAGCCCATATGGAGCTGGTTCGCGGCCTCTCCAGCTTCCGCGCAGCGCTCCCGCCGGGAACGACGTTCACCTACGGCAGTGCTCACCCAGCCATTCTCTCACTGGGCGCCACACTGACCGACATCACCCTTCGCGATGGATCCCTGACCCTGCGGGCTTCCCGGATGCGGCTGGGCCATCCCCGCCCGACGCCTGATGGGGGCCTGTCCATCCGTGCTGTCGAAGTCCGTGAACCCTTCCTTCAGACGCCAACACAGATCATCCATGGCAGCACACTCAGCCTGCGCCAGCTTGTCCTGCCGCCATCCCGGCCTGCAACGGAAGGCCATTCACGAATCGATCCGGCGCATATCGCGCTGGCTCATGGCCAGATCGAGCAGCTTTCAGTCCAGAACCTCGCCCCGTCGGCCTCACCCAGCCCGATCAATGTTCACAGCCTGTTTGCCGGACGCCTTACGCTGGACAATTACGGGCCGGCCCTCGTCACGACCCTGCGCACTGACAGTTCAACCATCGCCTATGAGCGCACCGTGCATGCCCCGGGTCAGGAGCCACAGCTCGTCAGCGGGCAGGCCAGTCTGGAGCGGCTGGATCTGAAGCAGAAGGATCTCGCCGCACAGGTTGCCGCCCTGTGGGACCATCACCCGCTGCCGCCACACATGCCGCCGCCCCAGAGTTTTGCCGCCCGCAATTTCAGGCTGAGCATGACATCGGGCACGATGCGGCTCGATGAACTGCGCGGGACAGGAACGCTGGAAAACCAGACGGCGACCATGACGCAGGATCTGAAGGGCTTCCATTTCCAGAACGATGGGAAACTGCCGTTCCCGATCAACGGCGCCGGAGCGACCGCCCATTCTGTTCAGGTCTCGAATCTGGACGATCACACGTCCCGAACCGACGCGTCCCTCACGGTCCCCGGTTTCATGACCGTGACAGCCAGTGCCCGGACCGTTCAGACGGATTTTGCGGAAGGCCATTCCTCTCCGCAGCAGATGCTCCAGTCGACGGCCCTGCAAAACGTGACCTTTTCGCTGAAGGGAGACAGGCTTCTCGATACCGGTTTCGTCCTCTCCGCCCGGCAGGCCGGAAATGGCATGACGGCAGACCAGCTTCGTCAGCAGACGGCGCAGGTTTTGCAAACCGCCCTCGCCGTCAATCCGGCTCTGAGCGCCATACCGGATTATGTCGCCAGTCCGGCTGGTCGCACTCTGACGATCTCTTATGCATCCGGGACACCCGTGCCCCTGCGTGTCCTCAATGATGCCTTTTCTTCGCCGGCCTCGATGCTGGCGTTTCTTGCCTCCCCTGATCTGAAGGCTTCCGCGCAATGACGACCGGAAACATTACCGACGCGCCCGGGAATGGCCCGGTCTGCATCATTGGCGCCAGCGGACGCTCAGGCTCGGCGCTGTGTCGGGCACTTCTGGCAGAAGGCCAGAAAATCATTGCCGTCGTGCGAAGTCAGGGCAATCTCGCACCCGACATCGCTGACGCCTGTGAGGCCGTACGGATCGCCGATCTCACGGACAGCACCGAGCTTGCCCTGGCGTTCGAAGGTGCTGCGGTTGTCGTCAACACGGCCCATGCGCGCCACCTGCCTGCTATTCTGGCCGCCACGAAAGCGCCCGTCGCGGCGCTGGGCAGCACACGCAAATTCACGCACTGGCCGGACAATCACGGTCGTGGCGTGCTCGCGGGAGAAGCTGCCCTCAGGGCCGATGGGCGCCCTTCGATCATCCTGCATCCGACCATGATCTACGGGGCGCAGGGCGAGGACAATGTGCAGCGGCTGGCGAAGCTGCTGGAACGTTTGCCGATCATCCCTCTCCCCGGTGGCGGCCGTGCCCTCGTGCAGCCCATCGATCAGAGAGACGTAACCCGCTGCCTGGTCTCGGCCATTCACCTGATCCAGAACGGGGACGTCACGCGACCCGAAAGCATCGTCATTGCGGGTCCGACAGCCGTGGCCTACCGGACATTCGTGCGCATGGTGTTGTATTTTGCGGGGCTTGGTGGCCGTCCCATCGTTTCTCTGCCGGGATGGATGCTCATGGCGCTGTCCCATGTGACGCGGCATATCCGCAGACTGCCGCAGATCGCCCCGGAAGAGATCCGCAGGCTTCTGGAAGACAAGAATTTCGATGTCGCCCCGATGGAGCAGCGTCTGGGCGTAACACCCGTCCCGCTCGCCAACGGGCTGCACCACCTGTTCGGAGCCCTCTCCCATCAGAAAAAAGACCTCTGATCCACGAAGGGTCAGAGGTCTTTTCCCGTATCAGCTCCGGGAATAAACGTCCTCAATACGAACAATATCGTCTTCGCCCAGATAGGGTCCGGACTGCACTTCGATCAGTGTCAGGGGAATCCGGCCCGGATTTTCGAGGCGGTGCACACAGCCAAGTGGCAGATAGACACTCTCGTTTTCCCGGACCATGATCTGGTCGGTATCCCGTGTCACCACTGCAGTGCCGCCCACGACGACCCAGTGCTCGGCGCGATGGAAGTGTTTCTGCAAGGACAGCTTCTGTCCCGGTTCGACCACGATCCGCTTCACCTGGAAACGGTCCGCCTGGATCAGGCTCTCGTAGAAGCCCCAGGGACGATACATGCGGTTATGGGCCACCGCTTCCTTGCGTCCGGCCTTCTTCAGACGGCTGACCATGTGCTTGACGTCCTGCGCCCGATCGCGGTGCGAGACCATGACGGCGTCCTGCGTCACGACAACGATCAGGTCTTCGACCCCGGTGACCGTGGCCACGATCCCGTCCGAACGGACATAGCAGTTGCGCGCGCCATCAAGGAAAACATCCCCGAACGTGGCATTTCCCGCCTCGTCCTTGGGAGACAGATCCCACAGCGCGTCCCAGCTCCCGATATCAGACCAGCCAAACGTCCCCGGCACGACAGCCGCGCGCTTCGTGCGCTCGGCCACGGCATAATCCACCGAAATATCTGGCACCTGACGGAAACTTGCATCATCCAGCCGGTCGAAATCAAGATCGCTCCGACGCTCCTGAACGGCACGCCCAACATGCTCATGAATCGCCGGCTCGAAAGTCTGGATTTCCGAAAGAAAAACGCTGGCCCGGGTCACGAACATGCCCGAGTTCCACAGATACCGGCCATCACGAAAGAAGGCTTCCGCCGTGACCGCATCCGGTTTCTCGACAAAGCGAGAGACCTCATAAACACCGTTCAGGCCTGCCAGAGGCGCACCGCTCTCAATATAGCCATATCCCGTCTCAACGCGCGTGGGCTTCATGCCGAACGTGACAATCCGCCCCTGTGCCGCAGCGGCGACAGCATGTTCAAGCGAGGCATATAGAGCCGCTTCATCGGTGATGGCCGCGTCCGCAGCCATGATCCACAAAATGGCGTCCGGATCGGTCTCGGCGACCAGAAACGCGGCGGCGGTGATGGCTGGTGCGGAATTGCGGCCTACCGGCTCAAGGACAATCCGGGCGTTTTCCACACCAATATCACGCAACTGCTCTGCAACGATGAACCGGTGCTCGGCATTGCAGATGACGATCGGAGCCGCCAGCCCCGCCCGCATCCCACGGAGCGCTGTTTCCTGAATGAGGGTCCATTTCGTCAGAAGGGGCCAGAACTGCTTGGGATAGCTGCTGCGCGAGACCGGCCAGAGGCGACTGCCTGATCCGCCGGAGAGAATGACTGGAACGATCTTCTGGGACATGGGGCTGACGCTTTTTCATCCGCAAGACAAGGGCCGTACTGCCCTCCTGAACGGCGCGCATCCTACATGAAGGGCACAGCCATTCCAATTTTACTTCCGGGCCCCGGTCCGCTCCAATAAAACGCGGAATATCAGAAAATACGCTTTCCCAAATCAGAAACATTGACTGTCAGCGTCAGCGGGTTTTCTTATCCCTCGATAAGACCCAGCTTGACCCGTGGAGAAACAGACTCATGAAACAGAATATTTTCTCCTCAGGTATTCTGCTGGCACTTCTGGGCTATGCCGCCTTTTCCATCAGTGATGCCTGCTCAAAAGGGCTGGCAGGCCATCTTGATCCTTTTGAAGTCGCATTTTCGGGCGGTATTTTCGGCTTTATTCTACTGCCCTTCATCCGGCGTCCGGATGAACCCTATTCCGATATTTTTGCAACGACCCGTCCCGGCATGTGGATTCTCCGCGCTGTTTCGACATTCGTTTCGACGGCCGCCAGCGTCATGGCTTTCATGCTGCTGCCGATGCCCGAAGCCCTGTCGCTGATGTTTCTGATGCCGTTCTTCGTCACCATCATTTCCGTGACGATCCTCAAGGAGAAGGTCTCGTTCTGGACGTGGCTTTCGGTCGCGGTCGGATTTCTGGGCGTGCTGATCGTGCTGCGGCCCGGCGCACGGACGTTCCATCTCGGTCATGTCTGCGCCATCGTCGCCGCACTCGCCAATGCCAGCAGCGTTGTAGCCTACCGGCTGGCAGGAGACGGAAGTGCAAGGCTCTCACTGTTCGGATCAAGCCTGTTTGGCCCGCTGATCGGGGACGGGATCCTGATGATCGCCCATGCGTCATGGCCACATGGGCTGCGGATCTGGGCCATCCTGTTCGGTTACGGTTTTCTCGCAGCTCTGGGGCAGCTTTTCATGATGATGGCCACGGCCGTTGCCCCTGCGAACCGGGTGGCCCTCCCGCAATACAGCCAGATGGTCTGGGCGGTGGCGTTCAGCTACCTGCTGTTCAACCAGCCACTCGATAACTGGACTTTCGTCGGCATCGTCATCGTAACACTCTCGGGGATGTTGAACTGGATCCGCCAGAAACTGCGCTTCGAGCGCATGGCTCTGGAAGAACACTGGGAACACAGACATCACCGCCAGGCCGACGCTGCCAAACCCTGAGGTCGATATCCAAATTTTCAGGAAATGCTGGGGCGAATGACGGGGATCGAACCCGCGACAACCGGTACCACAAACCGGCGCACTTAACCGTAAAGTGTTGGTTTCTTTACCGGTTTTGCGTCTGTGTTAAACGGCTATGTTAGATGATCTTTTTATAGGTTGTGCCGTGACAAAGCGTGTCTGTCGCGTCGGCAGGGCCGTCTTCAATGATATCCCCCATTGTGAAACAGGAACACAACATGAACAGACTGGTCTGTATATCTATATAATTAGATCAGTTAGTAATTTTAGTTAATAGTGTTATGTTTGATAGATTAGTAAGATATAAACATTTTACTTGTTAATTTTTAAAATTGGTTTTCTTATAATATATGTTTGTTCCCACTTCTTTATATCCACTGCGCCACACATAACACCCATTCTAAGGGGTATAGGATGGCCGTACATACAATTTATTATTGGGAACGTGGAATTTATCACCCACCGAATAATAAATGATATGGGATATAATTCATTTTCATCACGAAAAAACGTTCAACAAGTGAAAAATTTATACGCTGGTTTACCCAGATATATAATCACAAAACAAAGTTATTGGGATATATGATGGAAAACCGCTGTATAAAATTACTTGAAAAACAGATTATATATGAATGAATGTCTAGGTTTTGGGATATTGCTTATGATATCCCTGACGGCCTGTTCGCTATATATCAATGTGCCATTATCATTTGGTTTGATATGATTTGAATGGGAAACATAACCGCGTTTCGTTTTTGATATGTAACCCAGACATAAAGCTTGTTTGTGGAAAGCAGACAGCTTGATATCGTTATCACCACTGGCCGTGTTTGCATCAACCCATTCCATAACATTATTGTTTGTTATGACTTTTTCTAATTTTGTTATGTACGCAATTTTCCCATTAAGGAAATCATCAAAAACCTGATTTATTATAATAGATAATTTTTTATCTAGATAACGGGCATATTCCAATGCAATCAATTTATGTGCATATGTCCCCTGAACTTTACCCTTTCCGGAAACCTTTTCGGTAAGGGGTGTTTTAAAAGCACCCCTTAAATTATGACATTCTTTGATGTATTCTTTGGTGTCTATCTGTCGCAACCATATTGTGGGCTTTTTGTTTACTGGCGAACCAGCGGCTTTGTGTATATCAGCCAGTCGATATAAACCATTCCATTCTGTTATTGTCGTATTGTTTCCATTGATTATTAAATCCATTAATTCATCCTATTTTATTGTTAGAATGAACCTTTTATAATGGGTTTCAAGCAATAATAAAATTATTGAATTTAGGAAACTAGACAACAAAAAGGGGCCATTAAGCCCCCCCCTTCCCGTTTACATATAACCGTTCATAACACTAAGGTTTTCGATATAATCAATTTCTTCTTGATTAAACCCATAAACTTCATATGGATCAACATTATATTCCCATATATCAACATGTGCCATTTGCCTGTTAGCATACTTAGATGGAAACATGATTTGATAGAATGTGTTATATGCTTTGCTGTGCAAGTAATATAAAATATATTCTGGATCACCAATTATCAAATCAGTATTAGCCGCATAATAACCTAATGGGACTTCATATGCATCAAAGCCGTTGTGCTTATGAATGATACGAACAAAACCAACTTTCGGAACGGTTATATCTTGCAGATGCGTTGGCTTACAATAACAATAGTTATAATCTTTGGTCTTTTTATTGATCCCGTTTATGCATGGTGCAGCTTCAACATCATGATTGATATCATATGAACGAAGTGAAATATTGGTGAATGTATCCTTTGTTTCCAAATGACCTTTATAAATTTCCCCGTCAACCATGTATTTTTTAGTTATTGTTTGGTGACCAGAAAAGAATAACTTCTTGTTTGTTTTATGTGATTGATATTTTTTAAGGATTTCATATTCAATCTGGTTCTTCGGCATATAATATAAACCACCGACCGGATGACCCATTTCCCTATCATTTACGCTGTACGGTAAACCTACGGCCTTCTGGAAGCACATCAGCCCTAGCAAGGACGGCAACAAGATATGTTTCCATTCAACGGGCTTATCGTATGTCCATATGTCAGTGATGCTTCCAGCCAGCGTGATGTTGGTTCTGAACAGTTCAGCCGATAGCAGCGACAGGATATTAACCGGGATCAGCCAGAACGATCTGCCATCTGGCTTTAAGAAATCTGCGTAGTGCAGCATGAACGCTGACGATCCAAACTTCCCCCTACCTAGCCTTGTATATACGGGATGATCCCTATTAACTATGTTGTTGATATTATATGGCGGGTTTGAAATTATAAGATCAAATTTTGGCAAAACCAATTCATTAGAAAACGGTATGATGCTTTCATGCTTGGTCATAAGTGAATCATAATCATATAAGTTATGATCCATTGTATCTACATTTATATTATATGTGTCATTTAACCTTAGCTTTAATTCGTCAATATTATCTGATTGAATATCAATTGCGTATATGATGTTTTCAATTATGTATTTGATATCATGATGAACCAATAACCTATCAATTATACCGATAACGAATTGTCCGTTACCGCAGGATGGTTCAAGTATTTTTATGTCTGGATCAGATAAGTCCGGTATGTGCTTCAGACATTCGTTAACAAGATATGTTGGCGTATAAACTTCCCCAAAATTATCTATTCTTTCTTTCGTTTTCGTTATTGTCATTCCTATTTCCACGTTGTGTTTCGTGGAAATATTTATCCATACACAAAGAAATAGCCGTTGAATTCATTCAACGGCTATAACTAAGGAAAAGAAAGAAATGAATATCAACCAAGTTACTGGATGACAGTTTTATTTATCAAATTTAATCCCTACTGACTGTAACTTTTCCTTTGTAAACGAAATTAATTCTTCAATCTGCTTTTCATAATCGTCAATAACTTCTTGTTTTTCGACATCAAGACGCTTGTTAATTTCATCAATTATGTTTCTTATTTCCTTATTTTCATCATATATATTATTGATTTCGTCAAGCAAAACCCCGGTATTATCACCATTTTCAATCATTGTTTTTATTTGTCGGTTATCCCACACAAGATAACCCAAAACACACAATAATATTAAAAACAAAACCCATATCATAATCATATTCCTTTATGTTTGTATGTTTTATTTAATATCTAAAATAAATAGACATATACCAATATTATAAATGAACGAATATGACATATGAATTTGATTTCAAAGAAGTATATGAAGGGATGGATGAATTAACAAAATCGTCCTACCGCTACCCATATGATGTTTTATGTGGAAACATCATAACAAACAAAATAGTAAAGAAATCTTGTTATAACGCATTTGAAGATTTCACACGCCAAAACACACCTAACTTCACATTCTATTATGAACCGGAAACAGGTGAACGTTTCAGAAAATTCTGTCTGCTTCTATGTCACTACAAGGGACCGGCAACAGGTAAGCCGTTTGTATTGGATGACTGGCAGGTCTTCCATTCATCCCAATTTCTGGGATGGCACTACGCAGAAGGTGACAACAAAGGCTACAGGCGCATCCGTGAAATCTACCTGTCTGTTGGTCGTGGGAACGGCAAGTCCTTCTATATGTCCGCACTAGCCCTATGGGGGCTGTGCTGTGATGGCGAAGGCGGGCCAGAAGTGTATTCCGCAGCTACTGACCGAACACAGGCTGAAATCGTATTTGGTGGCACCAAGACCCAGATAACAAATCCCAAGCACCAGAAACTAATGAATTATCTTGGTGTCAGGGCTTTGGACAAAAAGATCCTTTGTTCAAAAAACAACGGAATATATCGCGCCCTGTCCCGTGATTCACAACGCATGGATGGACTAAACATTCACTTCGCTATCGTTGATGAACTTCATGCACATCCCAACAGAAACACATGGGATGTCCTTAGATCTGGTGCCAAAAAACGTAAGCAGTCAGCGATGATTGCAATTACGACAGCCGGTTATGATCTAACTTCGTTTGGATTTATCAAAGATGAAGCGATCCGAATGAACATTGAATGTCATCCTGACATTCGCAATCCAAACATATTCGGATTGATATATGGGGCTGAAGAAAATGATGATCCATATGTCGAAACCACATGGAAGAAGGCAAATCCTTGTTGGGATTCAGCCATCGATAAGGTGTCATTTATATCTGATGCAAATGATGCAAAACGCATCCCAACAAACAGACCAGAATTTTTCACAAAGATGCTTAACATCTGGTTCAATAATGCTGAAGGATGGATAACGTCAGAAGACCTAAGCAAATGTTATGACAAAGATATGTTTGAAGGTGACAAATACGAATGCAGAATATCAGGATTTGATTTGGCTTATGTGAACGATCTTTGTTGTTATGTGAATGTGTTTACGAAAACAATCAACAACAAAAGACATTATTATATTTTCCCACATGCATATGTCCCATCAAGGGCCATAACAAACAATGTGAATTTAAAATATCAAGAATGGGTAGATGAAAAACAACTGAAGGTCATAGAAGGTGAAGCCATTGATACCGATAGCTTCAACCAAGACCTGATCAACAACATGAAGAAGTATGACATCAAGGCGATGGCTGGCGATGCATGGCAAGCCACCCCTACCCTTCAGGCGATCCAGAAGGCTGGCAAGAAGGCGGTGGCGGTTTCACAGACCACCAAGGCGCTGACACAAGCCACATCAGAATTTTCAGTTGCCGTGATGGAACAGCGCGTTCACTGGAACAACAAGGTGTTTCATTGGAACTGCATGAACGCACGTCTTTATATTGACGCTAATGACCTGTTCAAACCGGTCAAAGAACACAAAGATTCTAAAAAGAAAATTGATACGGTAGCCGCAACCATAAACGCGATTGCTTATGGAATTGAAAACAACTGGGCAAAATCCAGTATCGCAATTTACTAATGAAAAAGGCGGGGTTTTATCCCCGCCCATTTATCCCAAAATGATATTATTCTTATTCAATTCGGCATTGATAATATCGAAATGCGTCTGGTTTGAATGATGCCCGTCCTTCGTGAAAGCCTGGACAGTCCGGCGGACTTCATCTTCGGCTTGTTGCCGGGTGATGAACACCCCAAGAAATTGGGAAACACAACCGGGCTTTTCATGCATAACAACAAACATTGATCTGTTCCTTTCCAACAAGATCAACTTAACTAACTATTCCAGTTAGTAGTTATGCTGTTTAAGCATGTTGTTTTCTAAGTATAGCATAACAGAAATGCTTTACTTATGGCTGACCGTCCAGACGTTTATGAAGCAGTATTCATCGTTTCCCGTTCCAAAGGTCCGCATGACTTCTGGTGGGTTGTTTCCAAACACAACCACGTTCCTTTTATCCTTATCAAAACTGATAAGGGTGGGACCAAAGGCATAGTTACCAGCCGGGTTTGGATAATGGAACATGTAGTGGTGTCCGAACACCTTCATACCAATGGCAACTTCGTATTGATCACCTTGGACATAATCGATGTCCGCCATCATGTAGGTGCGCGGTTCCGATGATATGTCGGACTGACGACATGGCCGGGATGCATGGGCTGAACCAGCCATCGTAAGCCCGATAGCTGCCCACACAGCAAATAATGATTTCTTATTCATATATGTATCCTTTCATTTAATAAATCAACAAACACATAATAACATCCACAAAATCAAATCAAAGTCGATAATTTAGTAAACAACCAAGATAACCAAGAATACACAACATTAAATATTATTATCAAAAACGAAAAGGAAACAAAGAAATGTCATACATTATACAGCCGCAATACATTACAATCATAAGTGATCTAAATAGACATATAGGTGAAACTGAATTACGACAATCTAAGTTTTATTATATGATTGCAAACAATAATTCTGATTATGCAGATGAATTATATCTAAACCAGTTCAAACATTTCACAATATATGATCAGATAACAATATTGAAGCATGTTTCACATATTAATCTATCGTGTGAAACCATTAACCCATTATGGATGATTAGAAAGGCGGTTGCCATATATGGAACTGATCAGGATCGATGGGACTTGATCGATGATGAAAGTGCCAACGTCAGATCAGTCATCGCAACGTGTGGGACCGAAGCCCAACGCGAATATCTAAAGGACGACGAAAGCAAGCAGGTTAGATCTGCCATATATAAAATGGCTGAAACCGATGAACTGCGTGACCATGTTTTTAATGGGAAGAAGATTTATCCAAGCATGATAAAGTCGGTTTTATCGTCCGACACAACGAACAAGAAGCATATCGCCAAGTGCAAGCTTTTGGACAAACGCAAGTGACATAAAAAACCCCGGAAGAACATTCCGGGGTTTTCTTTGATCTGAACAGGAAGCTTACTTCTTGTGTGAACGTCTGGATGAAACCGTCTGGTGCGGGATGATTTCGTCCTGGACTTCAATAACAGGCTGATCGTCAACCGGCTTTGTGGCTTCAGGTGCGGCTTCCAGTTCCCCCTGCCCTTCTGTATCCTTGACTTTCGGTGTGCGGGGCTTACGCGGCTTGTTAGCAATTGTGTTGATGATATCGTCCAGTTCACCGCGTTCAACTGCTTCAATGCTGTCCTTATAGAATTCGATCAGGTGGCTGATATCAGTTCCAACATCTACTGGTGTCCCTGCCTTAATCTTGGTCCAAGGTGAAATGAAGGACGTTCCAAACTTCAGGGTCGTTCCATACTGGCCGTTGGCAAAGGTGAACCAGAAAGGACTGCGCTTCGCATCGTTTTCTTCAAGATACTTTTCAACACCATCCTTATACGTTTTGAACTTGTTGACGTATTCGGCATATTTAATTTGGGCCTTAAGACCTTCAACCATACGTTCGCGTGGTGTAGCCTTTACAGATACCTTCTTGGTGGAAACGTTAAGTTCTTTTGCTTCAAATTTATCAAAAAAGCCCATGATAAAAGTCCTTGGTTTGTTTGAAACAGAAAACGTTTTCTGTTTCGGTGATTAAGTTATCGCCCACATAAACAAAGACAGCAAGCTTAATCTGTAAAAGAATATCAGGCTTCGTTCGCGTTTAATGACAAAACTATAACATTCGGTTTTAATCAGATAATTCGCGTGCTTGGTTTCAACAACCATAACAAACAAAGAAGGGATCATATGATCCCTTTTTCTTTATCATACAGGTCACAACAAAGGTCACAGGTCACAACAATTGTTGTGACCACGGGCATATCTGCCACCAAGTTCATTCGTTTATAACCAGAAAGGACAAAAGGTCACAGAATTGTTGTGACCCGTTCCTTGTTTGTGACCCGAAGAAATGGCAGAAAACAGCCACTAAATGGACAGGTCACAAGGTCACAACTTCTTCTTCTAAATCTTAAAAAAAATTATATATTATTATATATAATTGGAATATTTCTGTTTTTGTTGTGACCTGTGACCTTCCCCCCTTTGTATCCTATAAACACATCGATTGGGTAAAAGTATCGTTTGCACCAAATTCGATTACCGGTGCGATGGCAGTGCATCCTTCTTTTTGAAATGATCGGTATCCCCCATCCCCCCTTATGTTTTCTTTTAGATATCTAAATGTTTCAAGATATCTAACTTCCATTCTAATGGTTTGTGTGAAACACAATACCCTTCACGACCGCACGTTACGCGGTCGTTATTGGGTCTAGAATGGCTTATGGTGGGTTTATTAAATGAAACTGGGTTTTGCTATGTGGTTTTAATTATAATATATTAATCAATTGTTTTGTTAAATGAAGAAAATTTTGCCAGTTCATTTTTCTTTATTGATTGCATAAGTAAATAATGGGATTCAGATAATAGATTTTCTGCATCATCTATTTGTGTCCATCTTGAATGAAAAACTGGATTGTCATTAGTTTCATATGAATTAATAAAGTTATCTAATTTAATATGTTTTATATACGTATTAAAATTATCAATGTGCCTTGAAGCAATTTCGACAGTTTCCGCTGAAAGCATTAATTCTGAAGAATTAAGAAGTGATTTTATTTTAACTACCATTCTTATTCTTCGCCTGTTATCTGTATCAATAATATTCATATTTTCCACATAATCATCATCGTCGTCAGAAAGGCCATATAAATCTTCCGATTGTTCAATAAGTTCGTTATATAATTCGGCGTATTCAGTATAAAATTTTAATATCCTATCATATAAAGATAGGTTTAAATTCATTTTTGATAATTCTTTATTTGAATCTGCGACTTGTTCGGTAAGTTTTCGGTTTGAAATTAAAACGCTAACGGTGATTATCGACGTAGCCGCCGTTATAATCGGCGTTCCCACTTGAATGAAGGTCTGCCACCACGGCGGATGAACTGCCGGTAAATGGTCCATCAACGTCATTAAGTCGGAATGGGCGATGCTTAAAACGAAATCCGCCATTTTATAATTCCCATACCATAAATGATTAAGATCCTATATTCCGAAAACCTAATAGTTCATGTCTATTTAGTGATTCCATTAGATCTTTGTTTGCGGCAAACACCGGGGAAAGTATTGACGTTAGTAGATGCTGATGATTTCGGATTTCTTCGGCCCAAGAATCAGAATATTCAGATCGGACACGATCTAAAAGTTGTTCATCAAAATTTTCAAGTTCTGATTTGATATTAAGATATTTTTTGAATGTTTCATCGCCCATAAGCGAATAGAATTCATTTTCCATAATAACAATTTCCTTTATCGCCCTACGTCTAATAGAAAAATCTTTTGATAATACCATAATAAGCGTTTTTTCGGTTGTTTCCAATGATAGAATGTCATATTCTGCATGTATAAAAGACAATAAATCAATAATTATAACTTTGTAGTATTCATTATATTTCTTTACACAATCCCATCTTTTATCAAGTATGTCTAATTTTAGTTTCCTATTCGCTATTTCCTTGTTTTCTAGCGCAGTCCTAGCTTGTTGTTCTAATAATTCGCGATTTGAATTTGAAAATCTTGTTGTTAAAAAACTATTATATATTAATACACCTAATGTTGTCATCGACGTCAGGGCTGTGACTTCTGCAGTAGGGTTGCTGACAAACTTGCCCCACCATCCTTTTCCTGCATTCGAAAAGTGATTGATCAGTTCTACTAAATCCGAATGATCAAGCTTTAGAACTAGATCAGGGATGTACGATCCCATTAAGTCGGCCATTTCTATTCCCCGTCACATATCGACACAATGTCTTCTGGGGATAGCAACAAAAAAGGCCGGGTCAATCCCCGGCCTTTCTTTATTTTTATTAATTAGAAACCCTAATCATATATTTTGTGTAATGATTGCCATTACATGATGAAAGACTTTCATCAGAAGTTGGTGATAAACCATTCAATTCATGAAGGTAATTATAATACATAATTTCATAATTAAATTGATATTCACCTTTATCATACATATCAAGCAAAGTTTCTGTTGCCTTGTCCAATTTATCTTTTTGAACTTTTACATTTCCAATGTCACCTTCGTCCCTAAATTTAACAATTCGTTCAATAATTTTTTCAATTTTATTATCAAGATCAATATTGGTTTGATTGCGGAAATCAAATTTATCCTTGTAAACCACAGTAGGCGTATTTGTCACTTCTGGCAATAAATCCCAATTGAATGCTAATGCGTCTGTGCAAATAATATTTGCCTTAACACCAAGAAGACAATCAGTCCCAAAGATATCTTCAATGTTCTTGTATGTTTCTACTACAGAATCCATTTGGATATCACACGCATATAGAATATTTTCCATAATATGCTTAAAACGTTCGTTTTCGTCTGGAATGACAGAAGCCAGTCCATCCATAAAACGTTTCGCCATTTCAATGACAAAACGTCCATTCCCGCAAGCCTGTTCAAGCACGGTTAAATCAGGATTTGACCAGTCTTCAGATTTCGCCATATCCAGCATCTTATTGATGATATCATGTGGCGTGTAAACTTCGCCCTTATCTTTGTTTTCTTTTGCCCGCAACTTAACAAAATCAGGAACATTAGCA
>CALFLO010000109.1 GCA_937880175.1 uncultured Gluconobacter sp. | reverse complement strand
TCGAAATCCCGACCTTCGAGGAAGTCATCGAACAGGTCGCCGCCCAGTCGGCCGCGACGGGCAAGGTTTTCGGCCTCGTGCCGGAAATCAAGCATTCCACGCATTTCAACAGCCTCGGTCTGAACCCCGAAGCCGTTTTCCTCCAGACCATCGCCGCCCACGAGTACACGCGACAGGCGCCGCTGGAACTCCAGTCCTTCGAGACCAGCAATCTGGGGCGCATCCGCTCAGACGTCCTGTCCATCAATCCTCAGGCGCGTCTGATGCTGCTCATGGGTGAGCGCAAGGACGTCCCGCCAGATCTGATGGCTGCGGGCAAGACCACGACCTTCGGCGACCTCATGACGCCCGAAGGCCTCAAGGACGTCCGCCGCTATGCCGACGTAATCGGCCCGTCCAATACGGATCTGATCCCGCGCGACAGCAAAGGCGCCTGGCTGGAGCCCTCCACCCTCGTGACAGATGCCCATCGGGCCGGACTTCTGGTTCATTCCTACACGGCACGCCCGGAAAACCATTTCCTCCCTGCCCAGCTTCGCAATGACGCCGGGGATGCCGCCCGCAACCCCAAGGGCATGATCGCGGAACTCCGCCGCTATCTGGACATGGGGATCGACGGCTTTTTCACCGACGATCCGGCGCTCGGACGCATTGCGGTAGATCGCACGATCTGATCCGCATTGCCCCACAAAAAAAGGAGGCCTCCCCCAACCGGGAGAGCCTCCTTTTTTTTGTGCCCTGATAAAAATTTCAGGCAAGCCTGAAATGCCTGATGATGGCCTTGTTGAAGGCCGGAATATCATCCGGGCATCGGGAGAACACATAAGGCCCGTCAACGACGACCTCATTATCCACCCAGCTCGCCCCGGCATTTTCCAGATCTGTCCGGATGGCTGGCCAGGACGTGACGGTCCGCCCTTTCAGCCCACCCACCTCGATCAGCGTCTGCGCACCGTGGCAGATGGCGGCGATTGGCTTGTTCGCCTTCACGAAGGCCTTGGCGAAGGCCACCACATCCTTGTTCAGACGCAGCGCATCCGGGGACGCCAGACCACCCGGAAGCAGGAGCGCGTCATAATCCTCGGCCTTCGCATCGGCGATCGCCAGATCAGCGTGGATCTTGCGGGACGGATAAATATCCTTGTTCACGGCCTGAAATTCCCCTGCCCTGAGGGAAATGACCGTGACGGTCGCACCCGCTTTTTCGAGCGCGTCCTGCGGTCCCGTCAGTTCGATTTCTTCAAGACCATCGGTGGCCAGTGCAGCGACTTTTACCATGATGCTGATCCTTTCAGAAAAACACGGGCGACCACAAAGCCGTCGCCCGTTCGTCCATTATGCGTTGAGGTAAATGGTCTTCGTCTGGACATAGGCTTCCATGCCGTGCTGTCCGTCCTCACCACCAAGGCCGCTTTCCTTGTAGCCATGATGGAAGCCCTGCGGTGCCTCGCCACCCGGACGGTTGACATAGACCTCACCAAATTCCAGTTCGCGGGTCATGCGGAGGATCTTGTTCAGATCGTTCGTGAAGAGATATGCCGACAGGCCGTAGCGGCAGTCATTGGCCCAGGCGATGGCCTGATCGAAATCCTTCACGCGGATCAGCGACATAACCGGACCGAAGACTTCGTTATGCACGATATCCATGTCCTGCGTCACATCCGTCAGCAGCGTCGGGGCGTAGAAGTACCCCTTGTCATACACGCCACCCGTCAGACGCTTTCCGCCCACGGCAAGACGTGCGCCCTGCCGGACAGCATGCTCGACCATCTCATGGACCTTGTTGAGCTCGTCCTCGCTAACCTTCGGCCCCATATCCGTGGCCGGGTCCGTCGGCAGCCCGACCTTCAACGCGTCAATCTTCTCGCGGACCTTCCCGACAAAGCGGTCATAGACGGCTTCATGAATGTAGGTGCGTTCGTTGGAGGTGCAGACCTGCCCCCCATTACCAAAGCGCGCTGACACCGCCGCATCGGCCGCCTTGTCCAGATCGGCGTCTTCCATGACCATGAACGGCGCCTTGCCGCCCAGCTCAAGCCGGACTTCCTTCAGCGTCTCGGACGCAGCGGCCATGATCTTCTTGCCAGCGGGAGTCGAGCCCGTCATCGTAATGAGCTTGATGTCCTTGTGCGCCACCAGCGGCACGCCGACATCCTTGCCGTCGCCCGTCACGATATTGATGACGCCGTGCGGAATTTTCGCTTCTTCAACCAGCTTCGCCAGATGCAGACAGGCCAGCGGCGTCAGTTCATGCGGCTTGAGGACGATCGTGTTGCCAGCCGCAACGGCCGGACCAATCTTGCGGGCACAGAGCGCGAGCGGGAAGTTCCAGGCTGTGATCGCACCAATCACGCCCAGCGGCACGCGGTCGATCAGGATTTTCTCGTCCGGGGAACTGCCCGGGATGATCTCGCCCTGAAGGCGCAGGACGTTCTCGGCGGCAAAACGCAGCAGACCGATGGCGAAATCGACTTCGACCCGCGCTTCCTTCAGCGGCTTTCCCATTTCGGACGTGATAAGCGCAGCCAGCTTTTCCTTGTCGCGCTTCACCAGATCCTTGAGCGCATGGATGTAATCCGCACGTTCGGTCGCCGTGCGGCGGCTCCAGCCGGTAAAGGCCGATTTCGCAGCCGAGACGGCAGCGTCCACATCGGCCTGCGCGCCCTTTGCCACTTCGCCCACGACGGCTTTCGTGGCCGGGTTTTCAACCGTGATCCATTCGCTGCTCTTTGGTGCGACCCAGCTTCCGTTGATGAAGAGATTGCTTTTCTCAGTCATGAAATTTCCTGCATTTTCTGTGTGGTGACCCTGCGCTTGGTAATGAAACAGACGCATCAGCCAGCCAGCAGTTCATTCGATGAGCGTAAGGTGCAGGCATTCCCTGATAATAAAAAGTGATGATTCGTAAGCTATGGACTCACTTTTCATGAGCATCCGGATGTGGCGGCGCATAATCCAGAAATCTGCGCCCCAGATCATTCAGTCCCGGCTCACGCCAGATGAAATAGACTTCGCTGCCTTTCAGATCTTCGGGATACGTAAACGCAATGCCTTCACGACGCCGTCTTTTGACCTGCGAAATGATACTGTGCGGCACACAGGAAATACCCAGTCCGGCCTGAACGCAGGCGAGAATGACATCATAGGATTCGACCGTGTGGATGATCGCGTTTGAAACGCCATGCCGTTCAAGCCAGGTCTCGAAATACCGGCGATAAAAGCAGTCCGTATTGAACAGAAACACATGCTGCCCGTCCCGCGCGCCTTTCTGGCCAACCGGCATGGCAAGCGCCAGTTTCTCCCGGAATGCAAAACGGCTTTCCATGAGCGGATGCACGATCGGGCCATCCGTCAGCGCCAGATCAATCTCCCCCTCCGCCAGCATCCGCTCCAGCGTGTAGGTCGGGCGCAGGAACATCTTCAGTTCCACGCCCGGGCAGGCTTTGAGAAACTCCGGCACGATCCGCGGCAGATATCCCTCCAGAGCGACATCCAGTGCCCCGATATTCAGAATGCCGCGCGGAGTGCCCTCTGCAAACAGATCCGTCAGGGACTGCGCGCCAGACACGACCGGCCTCGTCTGCTGATAGAACAGGCGACCTTCAGGGGTGGGTGTCAGGCGGCCCTTTTCCCGCAAAAACAGCTCCTGCCCGAGCAGGAGCTCCAGTTCCTTCAGCCGCGCCGTCACATTGGACGCCACACAGTTCAGGCGCCGGGAGGCTGCCACGACCGTCCCCTCCTCCACGACCGCGCAGAACATTTCAAGCTGGGCGAGGCGGAGCGGATTCATGGGACAATATCCTTATCGGGGCAGAATTATCCCCCGGCAGAAGATATCCCCAGAATCAGGGAACATCTCCGGGGAAGGGCCTGTGGATTGTTTCTGAAGAACTGGGGAGCGATCGCGCCAGGGCAGCTTTCCTGCGGAGTCGCACAATGAGTGTATCGAGCGCGGATAAAAACCGGCTCCGGTCGTTTTTCCCGAAGGACGGATTATAGGTCGTGACCGTTCCCGTCTCGCGCAGACCCTGCATCAGGTCCCGCATGGCCGAGACCATCCCCACGGAGCGTTCGTCGATTTCCTCGCCATTCGGCCGCAGGACAGATGCCTGTTTCGCCAGACAGCGCACCGCGAGCGGAATATCGCTGGTGATGACGATGTCGGACGGCGTCACCTGTTCCGCAATCCAGTCATCCGCTACGTCCGGCCCTTCCGGCACCACGACGCGCTCAATGAGCGGGGACTGCGGGATGTTCATCCAGCTATTGGCAACGATGACTGTCTTGAGGCCGTAGCGCGCCCCGACCCGGTAGATCTCGTCCTTGACCGGGCACGCATCGGCATCCACCAGAAGCCGGGTGGTCTCGGCCATGGATCAGTCCTCCGCCTGAAAATGGCGGATCAGTTCCTCCAGCACCACATCGGGGTGCTTCTCGCCCGAGACACGGATGACCGGCTCGTCATCGCCGGGAACCTCAAGCGTCGCAAGCTGGCTGGGCAGCAGGCTTGCCGGCATGAAATGCCCTTCCCGCCGTTGCAGGCGATCCGCAAGCTCCGCCGCCGATGTGTCGATATGCACGAACTCGATCGGCAGATCGGCACCACGAAGCTGCTCGCGATAGGCGCGCTTGAGAGCGGAACACGTCAGCACCGCGCCATGCCCGGCTTCGACCTGCGCGCGCAGCCAGTCATGGCAAAGCGCGAGCCAGGGCGCACGATCAGCATCTGTCAGGGGCTGACCCGTGCTCATCTTCTCGACATTGGCAGGCGGATGCAGCGCATCCCCTTCCTGAAAATGCCAGCCCAGACGCGTGGCAAGACCGGTTGCGACCGTTGTCTTGCCTGTGCCGGAGACGCCCATGACCACGAGAAAACGCGGCTTCAGACCCATCTGCGTTTCGTGTTCCGTCATTTTCATGGCTCCCAGTGCTCCACCCCGTCCGGCGTCGCTACCAGAACTTCGGACGCCATGTTGAGAAACATGCCATGTTCCACGACGCCCACGATCCGGTCGATTTTATCGGCCAGCTTTTCCGGGTTTTCGATCGGCCCGAAATGGCAGTCCAGGATCATGTTTCCGGTATCGGTTACGAACAGCGAACCGGCCCGGTCCGTCCGGGGCTTCACACCGCGTGCGCCACAGGCTGCAAGCAGTTCCGCCGTGCATTCCCAGCCAAAGGAAATGACCTCCACGGGAACAGGTGCCCGCTCCCCCAGCAGATCCACAGGCTTGGTGCCGTCCACGATCACCACGAAGCGCTTGGCCGCCTGCGCCACGATTTTCTCACGCAGCAAGGCGCCGCCCAGACCCTTGATCAGGTTAAGAGAACCACGCTGGACCTCGTCCGCGCCATCAATGGCGATGTCGATCCGGCGATGCGCGCTGAAATCCGTCAGGGGGATCCCGGCCTTGAGCGCCTTGTCCTCGCTGTCGTCGGATGTCGGGATTCCGAAAATTTCCAGACCTTCCGCAACCCGCTCGCCCAGACGCTCGATCATGTAGGCCGCCGTGCTGCCCGTTCCGAGCCCCACGACCATGCCGCTCTTGACCATGTCAGCCGCTTCACGCGCGGCCGTGCGCTTGTGAGCGTTCATGTCCGTGCTGCTCATGCGTCTTCTCCCACCGCAGCGCGGTCCGCCAGAATGATGATCCGCCCCTCACTCGTCACCCGTGCGGACGGGATGGAGCTGTCACCCTCGACCAGACGCTCCAGCATCTCGACCTTGGACGCCCCCGTTACGAGAAACACAACCAGCGCGCTCGACTGAATGGCAGGATAGGTCAGCGTAATGCGTTCATAAGGTGCGGTGGACGGTGCAGCCGTGCCGACCCATGCCGTCCGTTCCTTCAGAACCGGCTGTCCCGGAAACAGCGATGCCGTATGACCGTCCGTGCCAAGGCCCAGCATGACGAGATCGAACAGCGGGCGCTTCGGATCAAGCTCCGTTGCACCATAAGCGGTCTGAAGGGTCTTTTCGTAAGCCTTCGCGTCCTCGTCCACCGTCGCAGCGGTCGGAATGGCGTGGACATTCTGCGCTGGCACCGGAACGCGGGACAGCAGGACGGACTGGCCGACCGTGTGGTTGCTGTCGGCATGGCCTTCCGGCACATGGCGTTCGTCACCATAGAAAATCTCGACGCGCTCCCACGGGATCAGCTTCGCACGCGACGGCGTGGCGAGGATCTCGAACAGGCGCTTGGGCGTAGAGCCGCCGGAGAGTGCGACCCGGAACGGGCCATCCGTCTTGGCCAGAATTCCTTCAACGAGAAGATCCGCCATCCGCAGGGCAACGGCTTCTGAATCAGGAAGGGTTTCCAGCGTGGCGGAACGGATGTCGGTGGTCATGGATTGGGAACTCTCGGCAGGATGTAGCGCTCGACGGCCTTGGCCCAGCCATCGCGCTCATTGGTGTCTGTGAGAACCTGCGCGGCGGCTTTCACGTCATCTTCAGCCTGTCCCATCGCAATGCCCAGACCCGCGACCGAAAACATCGGCAGATCGTTATGGGCATCGCCAAGACAGGCCACCTCATGCGGCGCAATGCCGTGGGCAAGCGCCAGTTCACGCACGGCCTCACCCTTGTTGGCCAGGGCCGGTGTCACGTCCAGAAGAATATCGGAAGAGCGCCGCACGCTCGCATCGCCCTGGAGCATGGCGCCAAGTTCGGTCTCGATGTCCTGAAGCAGGCTGGTATCGCTGCTTACGCCCATCACCTTGCCGATCCCCTCGAACTCCTTGCGAAGATCGGGAACCTGATGCGGGGTCAGACCGGTAATGCCCTGTTCGTGCTGCACGAAGGGCGTATAGGCGTCCTTCACCATCCAGTAGGACTGTCGCAGAAACCAGGTCTCGATCCCGTGCAGATGAAGCATGTCATGCACGATCGACAGCACATCGGGGGACAGAACCCGGCTGACGCTCGTGGTGCCATCGGGCTTGAAAATAATGCCGCCATTGAAGCCGGCACTCTGCCCGGTCAGTCCGAGCTTCTCGATATAGGGGATCATGGCGGCGGGTGGCCGCGCACTGGCCAGACAGAGCGGAATTCCGCGCTCCTGAAGCACCTTGACCATGGCCAGCGTCGAAGGCGCCAGGGTCTTGTCGGGTGTCAGGAGTGTTCCATCCATGTCGGACACGACCATCCGGATGGTCTGTGGCAGCGGCGGCAGATCCGCATGGATGGCGTCGAGGTCAACGGACATAAAAGCCCCTGTAAAAACCCCCGTCAGAGTTTTTGCGGGGGCTGGCTGGTCAGCGATGGCGGAACCATAACCTGCCAGCCAGTCATTGCCCATGAGGGGGCGCAGGCTTATTTCTTCTCGACGTGTCCGCCGAAACCGAAACGCTGTGCCGAGAGAACTTTCTCGGCAAAGTTGTTGCCCGATCGCGAACGGAATCGCGTGAACAGCGCGGCCGTCATGACCGGAGCCGGCACGTCTTCCTCGATGGCAGCCTCGATCGTCCAGCGGCCTTCACCGGAATCCGCAACTTCGCCGGAGAACTCGTTGAGTGTCTCCGAACGGGTCAGGGCCTCCGCCGTCAGATCGAGCAGCCAGGACGACACGACACTGCCGCGACGCCAGACTTCAGCGATGTCACCCATGTTGAGCTCGAACCGGTCCTTCTCCGCGAGGATCGGGGAGTTCTTGCTCTTCATGATATCGAAGCCTTCAGCAAAGGCCTGCATCATGCCGTATTCGATGCCGTTATGGACCATCTTCACGAAGTGGCCCGAGCCAGCCGGACCACAATGCAAATAGCCCTGCTCGGCACGCGGATCATGACCTGCTTCGTCACGGCCCGGCGTGCGCTGCACATCCCCGATGCCCGGCGCAAGCGCGCTGAGGATCGGATCGATGTATTCGGCGGTCTCTTTCGTACCGCCAAACATCATGCAGTAACCGCGCTCCAGACCCCAGACACCGCCCGAGGTTCCGACATCCACATAGGAGATGCCCTTTTCAGCCAGTTCGGCCGAACGGCGCACATCGTCCTTGTAGTAAGTGTTGCCGCCATCGATGATGACATCGCCACGCCCCAGAAGACCGCCTAACTGCTGCACGCAGTCTTCGGTGATCGGCCCTGCCGGAAGCATGACCCACACCACGCGGTGCTCGTCACCTTCGAGAAGCTTCGCCATATCGGCCAGCGTATCGGCAGGAGTTGCACGTCCGGCTTCGCAGCGTCCAACGACCGAGGTGGTCACTTCCGGCGTGCGGTCATGCACGACGACATCATGCCCATGGCGGGTCAGACGAACGGCGATATTGC
This sequence comes from uncultured Gluconobacter sp., assembly GCA_937880175.1. Taxonomy (GTDB): domain Bacteria; phylum Pseudomonadota; class Alphaproteobacteria; order Acetobacterales; family Acetobacteraceae; genus Gluconobacter. Next base: position 22,138 of record CALFLO010000109.1, on the reverse strand, counting down.
CGCCCATCCGTCCCAGTCCGATGATTCCGATCCGCATGACTTATGCTCCTGCCAGTGCTTTGTGAATCGCCGTTTCCAGAGCCTTCAGCCCTTCCTCCAGCGGTCCATCGATATGAACGCGGAGGGCACGACGACCACGGGCCGCGAGCACCTCGAAATCGCCTCGCGCCTGTGCCGCTTTCACGACACTGAAGCTGAAGCCATGGCCCGGAACCGGTACATCCGCCGCATCCGTTGCCGTAACCTGCAGAAACACGCCGCTGTCGGGGCCGCCCTTATAGGCCTGCCCCGTCGAGTGCAGGAACCGGGGCCCGAATTCGGCGGCTGTCGCCACCTTCAGCGTGTCCCGAAGCTCCATGCGGACGGACTGTGCCCAGTCCCGTGTCTGCTGGTCGCGCCTGATATAGGCGAGCAGCCCGACATAGTCACCCGGCTTCACGCGATCAAAGAGCGCCTTGAGGATGGAGACCGCATCGCCTTTGTTTCCAGAGGCTTCCGTGTTCTTCGCATCCGCATAGAAAGACAGCGCGCCATCCTTTGCGAAAGGTGTTTCCGGCGGCAGCGATCCCGTCTCGGCATAGGCCGAGGTCAGCTTGCGCGTCTCGAGCTTGCTGAACTCCACATCCGGCTGATCGAACGGATCGATACCGAGCACCGCACCGGCCACAGCCGTCGCGAACTCGAACAGGAAGAACGCCTGCCCGATCTGGGACGCATCGGCCAGACGGATGGTCACGACGGGCGCACCAGCGGCGCGCAGGGCGCCAAGGCGGCTGTCGGGAACGTCATCGCCCAGCAGGAGGTCCACGAAAATGCGGTCCGTCCCGTAAACATCCGGCGCGCCGAGTTCTTCCTCATCAATGGGGATGAGGCCGATACCCTTCTTGCCGGTGCTCTCGGCAATAAGCTGTTCGAGCCATGCCCCCAGTGAGGCAATCCCGTCAGAGGCCAGGATCGTCACCTTGTCACGGCCGAAGCAGTGTGCGGCATGACCCAGGATCAGACCCAGCACCGCACCCGGATTGGCCGAAGGTGGTGCGCTGCCGTCACAGGATTCCACCATCAGGCGCGTGATTGTCAGCAGCTTGCGAACGTCGATGCCGCTCGCGGCAGCCGGGACAAGACCGAAATTGGACAGGACCGAATAGCGACCGCCGATTTTCGGATCGCCGTAGAAAATGCGCCAGAAGCCGTTTTCCTCGGCCACTTTCTGCATGTGCGAGTCCGGATCGGTGATGGCGATGAAGCTGTCACCCGGCTTCTTGCCCAGAGCCTGACCCGCGACCTGCCAGAAATGCGCGAACAGGATGTTCGGCTCCAGCGTGCCGCCGGACTTGCTGGCCACGATGAACAGCGTGTTCTTCGGATCGATGGCCTTCTCGAACGCCGTGACCTGCTGCGGATCGGTGCTGTCGAGCACATGCAGCTTCGGCCAACCTTCGCGCTGCCCGAATGTCTCGGCCAGAACCTCTGGGCCGAGGCTCGAACCGCCCATGCCCAGAAGCAGAATGTCCTTGAAGCCGCGACTGCGGACATCGCGGGCCAGAACTTCCAGCTCCTCGATATGCCACAGACGATCCTGTACGACCGTCAGCCAGTTCAGCCAGCCGGCTTCCGGACCATTCGTCCAGACGGAGGGATCCTTCTTCCAGATCCGGCGAAGACCGCCGCTCTCGCTCCAGTCCTTTTCCGCACCAGCAACATCATCGCGCAGATCAGGCGGCAGATCCGCACTGACCCGCAGCAGACGACTGCCGAGCACGGCCTCGCGCTTCGTGGCCACAGCCGTCAGCAGGGTGTCGAAAGACACGCTGAACGCGGCACAGCCTTCCTTGACGAGCTTCGCCGTCACACCGTCCAGATCCAGCTTGAGACGTACGGCCTCTGCCATCACATGCCGTGCTTCCTCGACGTTTTCCGTCAGGCTCGCACGGGACTTGCCGTGATCGCGGAAAGCATCGAACGTGGCGGGCGGAATGGTGTTGACCGTCTCGGGGCCAATCAGTTCCTCGACATACAGGACATCGGAATAGGCCTTGTCCTTGGTGCCGGTGCTGGCCCAGAGCAGACGCTGCGGGTTCGCCCCCTTTGCAGCCAGCGCCTTCCAGCGCGGGCTGTTCCGGACGTCCAGATAATACTGATACGCCATCTTGGCATTGGCGATGGCGACCTTGCCGCGAACGGCCTTCAGCGCTTCGGCTTCCGGATCACCGGCCGCAATACGACGGTCGATTTCGCCATCGATCTTGGCGTCGATGCGGCTGACGAAGAACGAGGCCACGCTGGAGATGCGCGAGATTTCCTCGCCACGGGCCACGCGGGCTTCAAGGCCGGAAACATAGGCTTCCAGAACGGCCTTGTAGGCATCCAGCGAGAACAGCAGCGTCACGTTGACATTGATGCCGTCCGCAATGGCCTCGCGGATGGCACCCGTGCCTTCGGTCGTGCCCGGGATCTTGATCATCAGGTTCTGACGCGCGACTGCTTTCCACAGACGGCGTGCCTCCGTGATGGTCCCATGTGCGTCGAACGCCAGATAGGGCGAGACTTCAAGGCTGACATAACCGTCCAGCCCCTTGGTCTTTTCGAACACCGGATCCAGAACCGCACAGGCGGAGCGGATATCGTCGATGGCGAGGTGCTCGTACAACTCGCCCGGAGACAGGCCCTCACCTTCGAGCAGCTTGCGGATCTGCGGATCGTATTCCGTCCCGTGCCCGATGGCCTTCTCGAAGATGGCCGGGTTGGACGTCACGCCACGCAGGCCGTCCTCGTCCACCAGCTTTCGGAGGCTGCCATCCTCCGTGAAGCTGCGCTGGATGAAGTCCAGCCAGGGAGACTGACCGTATTTCTCAAGGTCGCGCAGCACGCTGCCGACTTCGTTCAGACCGGTATTGGAGATTGTGTCTGCCACAGGATCTCTCCTTACTTGCCGCGCAGGGCCTGACGCTTTGCCGCGTCAAAGACTGCTTCCGGCGTGAAACCGAATTTCGTGAGAAGTGCTGAAGCCGGAGCCGACGCACCGAACGTGTTCATCGCGATAATCGCACCGCCGATGCCGACGTAGCGATCCCAGCCAAAGGCTGCGGCCTGCTCGACCGCAACGCGACCGATTACGTCAGGCGGCAGAACGGAATCGCGGTATTCCTGGCTCTGCTCTTCGAACAGGTCAAAGCTTGGCATAGAGACGACACGGGCCTTGATGCCTTCTGCCGTAAGCTTCTCGTAAGCCGAAACCACGAGGCTGACTTCCGAACCCGAAGCGATCAGGATCACGTCCGGCTTGCCTTCACAGCTCGCCAGCACATAGCCACCCTTCGCCAGACCGGCTGCGGAGGCATATTTCGTGCGGTCGAGCGTCGGCAGGTTCTGACGGCTGAGTGCGAGCACGGCCGGCTTGTGCGTCATCGGGATCAGCGTGCGCCAGGCTTCGGCCACTTCGTTGGCGTCGGACGGACGGATCGTCATGATGCCCGGCGTTGCGCGCAGCTGGGCAAGCTGCTCGATCGGCTGATGCGTCGGTCCGTCTTCGCCCACGCCGATGGAGTCATGCGTGAAGACATAAAGAACCGGCAGTTCCATGATGGCGGACAGACGGATCGGCGCCTTCATGTAGTCGGAGAAGATCAGGAAGCCCGAACCGTAAGACCGGATACCCGACAGCGCGATACCGTTGCAGATAGAGCCCATCGCATGTTCGCGCACACCGAAATGCAGGTTCCGGCCGCCATAGGTGCCGTTCCATTTTTCCGGCTGGAAGGAGCCGCCACCCTTGATGTCCGTCTTGGTGGACGGCGTCAGGTCAGCGGAGCCACCGATCATCCAGGGCAGGTTCTTCGCAACCGCATTCAGGACCTGACCCGAGCTTGCGCGGGACGCGACACCCTTGGCATCGGCGTCGAAGGTCGGGATATCCTTGTCCCAGCCTTCCGGCAGACGGTGCTCGATGATGCAGTCGATTTCAGCCGCGAGTTCCGGATGTGCTTCACGGTAGGCCGAGAATAGCTCGCGCCATTCCGCATGGGCTTCCGCGCCACGCTTGCCGAGACCTTCGGCGAAATGCTCCTTCACGCCGTCCGGAACGTAGAAGTCCGGAGCGTCTTCCGGCCAGCCATAGGCCTTCTTCGCACCCTTGAGCTCTTCCGCACCCAGCGGCTCGCCATGCGCGGACGCCGTACCGGCCTTCTTGGGCGCGCCGTAACCGATGACTGTCTTGAGAACGATCATGCTCGGGCGATCCGTGACCGCACGCGCCGCCTTCAGCGCTGCAAGAATGGCATCGACATCGTTACCGTCCGTCAGCGTCTGGACATGCCAGCCATAGGCTTCAAAGCGCTTGCCGACATTTTCCGTGAAGGCCAGGTCCGTCGAGCCTTCAATGGAAATCTGGTTCGAATCATAGATCCAGGTCAGGTTCCCGAGTGCAAGATGCCCGGCCGTGGAAGCGGCTTCGGAAGCCACGCCTTCCATCATGTCGCCATCACCACAGAACACCGTCACATGGTAATCGAACAGCTTGAAGCCCGGACGGTCATAGCGCGCGGACATCCATTTCTGCGCGATCGCCATGCCCACGGAATTGCCGCAACCCTGCCCGAGCGGACCGGTCGTGGTCTCAACACCAGCGGTAAAGCGGTATTCCGGATGGCCCGGCGTCTTGGAGTTCAGCTGACGGAACTGCGACAGGTCTTCAACAGTAAGGGAAGGCGCATCAACGACCTTGCCGTCCTGGATATCCTTCACGCCCGTCAGGAACAGGGTGGAGTACAGGAGCATCGACGCATGACCGACCGAAAGGACGAAGCGGTCACGGGCGGGCCAGCACGGATCGGCCGGATCGTAGTTCAGATCATGCTGCCACACCGCGTACATCGCGGGGGCGAGGGCCATGGCCGTGCCGGGATGGCCGGAATTGGCGCGTTCAACACCTTCCATCGAAAGGGTACGGATCGTATTGATGGCGAGTTGAGGAAGCGTACTCATCGGAACGGGGTCTCCGGCTTGTGACTGACGGGAAGAAACGTAACGATATCCCCCGCACATTCTGCTGCCACGGCATGACGCGAAGTCGCGTCGGACGCAATGGCTGATTGGTGAACCATATTGTGAAACACGCTCTTGTGCTTGATGACAACCTGCCGCACTTCGACGGCCGTCATTACCGCAATCCCGAAGCCTGGCGTCCGGACGAGAGCCGCACGGCCCGCACGACGTCCCAGCGGATCGGAAACATCTTCCGCTGGCAGATGGGCCTGCGCCCCCGCTGGCCGGATGCCCTGCCACCGCAGAAATCCTACATGCAGGCCACGCCTGCCCCGGGAGAATGCTGCGTCACGTTTGTCGGTCATGCGACCGTTCTGCTCCAGTTCGGCCGCGCAGGACGCGCGCCTCTGCGGATCATCACTGACCCGGTTTTCTCCGAACGCTGCTCCCCCTTCCGCAGTTTCGGTCCCCGTCGCGTGAGGCCACCCGGCATCGCGCTAAACGCCCTGCCCCGCATCGACATCATCCTCGTCTCGCACTGCCATTACGACCACATGGACCTGCCAAGCCTGCGCGCCCTGGCCGAGCGCGATGACCCGCTCTGTCTCTCGCTGCCGGGCAACCGCCGCCATCTGGAAAAGGCCGCCCTGCCCCGCATCGCCGAGCTGGACTGGTGGGAGAGCACGACCGATGACGGCGCCCGCATCACATCCACGCCAGCACTGCATGGAAGCGCCCGCACACCCTTCGATTCCAACCGCGCGCTCTGGGGCGGATTCACAATCGAAGCCGATGGTCACACGGTCTTTTTCGCCGGCGACACGGCCTGGGGGAAGCATTTCGACGCGATTCACCGCCGCTGGCCGGAGATCGACCTCGCCATCCTGCCCATCGGCGCCTACGACCCGCGGGACCTGATGCGGCGCGTCCATATGTCGCCCGAAGAAGCTCTCATGGCCTTCGATACACTCAAGGCAAAACAGGGGCTCCCCATCCATTTCGGGACGTTCCAGCTCACTGACGAAGCCATTCTGGAGCCACCCACCCGTCTGGAATTCGCGAGCCGTCCCAACAGCCGCCCGTTCAGGGCACTGGACAACGGGGAGAGCCTCACCCTTCCGCCCGCTGACACAAAAAGCTAACCTTGCTCCAGACATCCCCCTCCCCAGACGTTTGACCGCCGGGGACACCGCCATGTGGAAACCGTCATGAACGCCCAGAATGTCACTTTCACGTCAGACCAGATCACAGCCCTGTTCATCGACGCGGCCCGTGAAGGCGATACCGACCTCCTGACCCAGTTTCTGGATGCCGGCATGGCCATCGATACGCCCGACAGCCGCGGCTACACCGCCCTGATCGTCGCGACCTATAACGGCCACGCCGATGCCACGCGCCTGCTGCTGGACCGCAGCGCCGATACGGAAGCAACCGATCTCAAGGGCGCCAGCGCCCTGTCCGGCGTGGCCTTCAAGGGCCTGACCGACATCGCAACACTTCTGCTCGATCATGGCGCGCAGGTGGATCATGCCAACCATGCCGGGCGTACGCCGCTGATGTTCTCCATCATGTTCAACCGCGAAGACATGGCGAAGAAGCTCCTCGCCGCCGGAGCGAACCCGGACCTGAAGGACGCGGACGGCGTCTCGGCCCGCGAACTTGCCGAACGCCAGCTCATGACGGACCTGTTCACCGGAGCGTCCGCATGAGCCGTTTCTGGAACAGCCGCGTCCGTGACCTGCATCCCTATGTGCCAGGCGAACAACCCAATGTTGCGGATCTGCTAAAGCTCAACACCAACGAGTCCCCCTATGGCCCCAGCCCGAAGGCGCTTGCCGCCATCCGGGACGTGGCTGCTGACAGCCTGCGCCTGTACCCGGACCCAACGGCGGCAACCCTGCGGGACACCATTGCTGCCCGGTTCGGAACAACAGCCGATCATGTTTTCGTCGGCAACGGCTCTGACGAGGTTCTGGCCCACGCCTTCCGCGCGCTTTTCCACGATGACGCCCCGGTTCTGTTTTCGGACGTAACCTACGCCTTCTATCCCGTGTATTGCGGGCTCTTTGAGCAACCGTTCCACCATATCCCGCTCAATGACGATTTCTCGATCGACATCGACGCCTATACCGGCGCGTGCGGTGGGATCATCATCGCCAATCCCAATGCCAACACGGGCATCCCTCTGCCACTGGAGCAGATCGAGACGGTTCTGAAGCGCCATCCGGACCGCACCGTCATCATTGACGAGGCCTATGTCGATTTCGGCGCACAGTCTGCCATTGAACTGACACACCGGTATGACAATCTTCTGGTGGTCCAGACGCTGTCCAAGTCCTATGCTCTGGCAGGGCTGCGTGTGGGTTTTGCGATTGGCTCCCCGGAGCTGATCGAAGGTCTCATCCGCGTCAAGGACAGCTTCAATTCCTACCCCCTCTCCCGTCCGGCACAGGCCGGGGCCATCGCCGCGATCCAAGATACCGACTGGCTCGCGGACATCACGGCGCGCGTCATCGCGAGCCGCGACAGACTGGTCCCGGATCTGCAAAATCTTGGCTTCCAAGTCCTGCCATCCTGTGCCAACTTTGTTCTCGTGCACCATCCGGAGCACAAGGCCGGAGCCATCGCCGCAGCCCTGCGCGAGCGTGCGATCCTTGTCCGGCATCTCTCAACCCCGCGCATCCAGGACTGGCTGCGCATCTCGATCGGAACGGACGAAGCCTGCATCCGCCTGACAGACGCTTTGCGGGACATCCTCTCTCCCCGATCCTGAATTAACCGGACGGTAATACTCCGTCCCCCATAATCATGAGCCAGACAGGGCCAGCCGGGCACGCTTTCGCGCGTTCCATCCCGCCATCCTCCGGATGGGCGGGAGGCCTGTGGATGCTTCATGCGGAAAGACGAACACATGCGTGCATTTCAAGGACAGATGTCCGACAACCAGCCTATTCGCCGCAATCAGGCCGAAAAGGAAAAACAGCTCCGGGACCTCAAGGAAACGATCGCTTCCATGAAGTCCCACACCTCTCCGACACTGAAGGAGAGCATCCAGCGCCGCATCCGCGAACTGGAAACCGAATTGCGGACCATAGCGCGCGACAAGGCCGCAAAGGCCGCCAACCCGGACGCGCAGGCTGACCGCCAGCGCCGCCCGCCACGCCGCAACACCATCCGCTCCATGTAAGACTTGTCGCGAAAAACCCGGTGCAGAGACATTCTCCGCACCGGGTTTTTCGTCTCAGGGCAGCCGGAGGTCAGGCATATTACCCCGCTGTGATGCGAGCCGCCCTGTCCCAGGCCTCCCCCATCAGACGCAGCCGGGCGCTGTGCAGTCCGTCCGTCTCGGTCAGAACATAATAGGCCGTATACTCTCCGGTCGGCTTGCCCGGGCGGTCCTTCAGCAACCTGAAAACATTGCGGTCCGCCGTCATCTGCGTCCCGTCTCCGGCCAGAGGCTGGTTCCACAGGTCCAACGCTTCCGGCACACGCGTCCGGTCGATCATCAGGCAGTTCGGATCGACGAACCCGCCATAACTCTCACGGAAAATCCCACCCCCGATCCCAACCGCCTCCCACTGATCTTCGCAGACGGGCTCCAGCGTTAGCGGATGCCCGAACCATCGCCCCGCCCCGGCCCCGTCCTCCCCTTTTATCCCCCCCAGCAGGGAAGAAAGATGATTGGGCGCCCACCAGTTGTCATCATCAAGATAGGCAATGCGGGGTGCATTCGAGAGCTGGCTCAACACGCTGCGCAACACACCGCCATCGCGTGCCCGTCCAAACCCGCCGTGACGCTCGGATGTGGAATAACCCGGCCACAGTACCTCAACAGCCCAGCCCGCAGGGCGCCCCTCAACAGCATGTTGCAGCAGGTCGTCCGCGCCATCGCCGGGCGCGCGATCCAGACCGATCATGATCTGGACCCGCAATTCCCCTTCCTGCGCGAAGACGGACTGGATCGCCCGAATGATGGATGGTCTCAGAAGGCTGGGCATGACCACCGCCACGTCGAAGGGCCGCTGGTCGGGTTCGCCCGGATCGGCGAAAATGTGAAGTCCCGGTTTCATGCGGAAACGATACTGCGCCCCTCCGGGGCTGTCACGTCACAGCATGTCCTGCTCTCTTGCACTTCGGCGCCACAGGGCACACCATGACGGACAGAATGATCACTGCGAAAGAGTCCAACGTGTCCGCTCCTTCCTCCTTTTCGCACGAACAGCTTCTCGACCGTCTGGGCGAGGTTGCCGTCCGCGTTGGCCTGAACATCACGCCCGGCCAGCAGCTTCTCATCACCGCCCCGCTGGCCGCCGTCCCACTGGTCCGCCGCGTGACAGAACACGCCTACAAAGCCGGCGCATCTCTCGTGACGACGCTGTACGCGGATGACGAGACCACGCTCGCCCGCTTCATTCACGCCCCGGACGACGCCTTTGACGTTGCCCCGACATGGCTGGCCGACGGCATGGCACGCGCTTTCCGTGAAGGGGCGGCCCGCATGGCCATCACGGGCGCCAACCCGACCCTCCTGAAGGGTCAGGATCCCGAGCGGATCTCCCGCGCCAACCGCGCCAATTCCAAGGCCAACCGCCCGGCAATGGAAATCATCACCCAGTTCGCCGTGAACTGGAACATCATCGCCTGCGCCACCCCCGCCTGGGCCGCGCAGGTCTTCCCGGAACTGCCAGCGGACGAGGCGCTCGCCGCCCTGTGGGACGGGATTTTCAAGGCCTCCCGCGTGGATGTGCCCGATCCTGTCGCCGAATGGAAAGCCCATAATGCCGCCCTGCACGCCCGGGCAAAATACATGAATGACAGCCGCTTCGAGGCCCTTCATTTCAGCGGCCCCGGCACCGATCTGACGGTCGGGCTCGCGGATGGTCATCTCTGGGCGGGCGGCTCGGAAAAGTCGGGGAATGGCGTTGTCTGCAACCCGAACATCCCGACAGAAGAAATCTTCACGACGCCCCATCGCAGCAAGGTGAACGGACGCGTGAGCAGCACCAAGCCACTGTTCCATCAGGGCACACTGATCGACAACATCTCGGTGCGTTTCGAAAATGGCCGCATTGTCGAAGCGACAGCCAGCCAGGGCGAAGACGTGCTCAAGCGCATCCTCGACACCGATGAAGGCGCGGCACGCATTGGCGAAGTGGCACTCGTGCCCCACTCCTCGCCCATCTCGGCCAGCAAAATCCTGTATCGCAACACGCTGTTCGACGAAAACGCGTCCAGCCACATCGCTCTTGGTCAGGCCTATACGAAATGTATGGTCGATATCGAAGGCCTGACGCCGGAAGAGCTGCTGGAAAGAGGCGTCAATGATTCCCTCATCCACATTGACTGGATGATCGGCTCGGACAAAATCGACCTTGATGGTCTCAAGAATGGCAACCGCGTGCCACTGATGCGCGCTGGCGAATGGGTGCAGGCATGACACTTCTCCGCATGACAGGGCTCTCCGCCCTTTTCGTTTCAGTCGCGATGCTTCCGCTCGCCGCGCAGGCCCAGTCCTACCCGCCCCCGGCTTATCAGGGTGGTGCCACGAGCCAGACCCAGATTGACGGGAGCGCCCCCCTTCAGGGCGCACCGCAACAGACACAGCAGGTCCCACCCCAGGTTCGCGCGGACACGGAACGGGCCATGCATTATCCACTGGCACCCGACTTCATGACCCGTGCCGCAGCCACGATCGCCGAACTTCAGGCCCGGAACATCCAGCCCCCCAATTCCCATGGCACAAGCCTGTCAGACACGATCCGACAGATCAGTCAGGTTCCGGGACTGGCTTCCGTCCTACAAAGCCACGGCTTCACACCGGAAAGCTTTGTCATGGGCATGACCACATTCGGTATGACTCTGGCAGCCAGCAACGGTCAGCTCCCGACCGGAATGCCAAGCCCCAACCCTGCCAATGTGGCCCTGTTCAAGGCCCAGCCAGACCAGGTCACGGCCCTGATGCAGGCCATGGGCAATCCGCCGCACTGACTAACGGAGCAGCGACCGTCCCTTCCGCGGAATGGCACGGCCGCCTGCCCTTTGAATCAAAGATCAGAATGTCCATCAAACTCGACCCCGCGATCCTCCCTGCCCTGGATATTCTCGGCATGGCCCAGTCAGGTGCTCTCCTGCGCGCTGAACGCGATACACCGCCCGACGGTATCCCCGCATTCGTGACCCGCGCGGGCTGGGATGAACTGATCGCAACGCATGCCGCACAGCACAAAGCCCCCCACGCCGTGCTTCTCCCGGCGCTCGAAAAAGCCGTCTCGCGTCTCCTGTCCCACGCCGCCGAAGGAGCGTCCCGCAACGGTGAAATGACACCTGTCATCACCCTGCAAAGCGACCTCTTCCCCAGCGATCCCGATCTTGTTCTGGCTTTTGTCCGGGACAGCACCCATCCCGTCGCATGTGCCCTGATCGGTACAGCAGCCCAGATCGAAATGGCACTACGCGGACATGACCCGGCTCACGACCTGCCGAACTGACGGACAGCGAGTTCATCCAGAACGTTCTGTTCTTTTCTGAGCTCGGCCTGCCGCTCCTCTTCCTTCTGTTCTTCCCGAAGCGTTTTGACCGCCTCCATTGCCGCCCTGGCCGAGATCAGGGCGGATCGCACGGCTTCACGATCCATCGCCGCCTCGCGACAGCGCTCCCTTGCTTCCAGCACGGCCTGCCGTCCCGCAGGCAGCCACCGGCTAAAAGCCTCTACCGCTCCATCATCTGCCGTAGGGCTTGAAGCGATCCGCTGTTCACTCAGGATTTCTTCCTGCGCAGCAGCCAGCCTCTCCTCCGCCGCAGTCTCCCGCGCCACAGCATCGGCAAAGCTGCGTTCCACGAGATCGAGTTCCTGTTCCCGCAGGGTAATCAGGGTATCAAGAGGCGAGCGTTCCATGATGTGTTATCCTTTACGACGCATTCTGAGGGACGTTTTGTGGAAGCGTCTGCATGACCTGCGCCAGTTGCTCGAAAGCTTCCGCACGCGTGGACCGTTCATTCCGCCCCTGAGACAGGAACTGGTTCAGCTTCGGCATCAGCGTAATGGCTTCATCCACCTCGCGGTCGGTTCCGGGCTTGTAAGCACCGAGCCTGATCATGTCCGCCATACGCTGATAGGTTGCCATGGCAGCACGCGCACGCTGCGTGAGAGCATTTTCTTCAGGTGAGTTACATCCCGGAACCGCGCGCGACAGGGAGCGCAGAACATCAATGGCCGGATAACGGCCCTGCTCTCCAATCTTGCGGTCAAGGATGATGTGTCCGTCCAGAATACCACGCACGGCATCCGCGACCGGCTCATTCTGGTCGTCTCCCTCCACGAGAACCGTGAAAAGCGCCGTGATCATACCCTGATCGGGATAGCCCGGCCCGGCCCGCTCCAGAAGACGGGGCAGTTCGGCAAAAACCGAAGGCGGATAGCCGCGCGTCGCGGGAGGCTCCCCGGCCGACAGACCGATCTCACGCAGCGCCATGCAGAACCGCGTCACACTGTCCATCAGCAGCAATACGGATTTGCCCTGATCCCGGAAATATTCCGCAATAGCCATGGCCGAGAGGGCCGCTTCACGACGCATCAGCGGAGGTGAATCCGAAGTTGCAATCACCAGCACGCTCCGTGCCAGCCCCTCAGGCCCGAGATCATCCTCAATGAACTCCCGGACCTCACGCCCACGCTCGCCAACCAGCGAAATCACGGCCACATCACAATCCGCGCCCCGCGCCAGCATGGACAGCAATGTCGATTTCCCGACGCCTGATCCTGCGAACAACCCAAGCCTCTGCCCGCGCCGACAGGTTGTAAATGCATCAAGCGCGCGCACCCCGAGATCAATGCGTTCACCCAGACGTGCCCGGCTCGCCGCGTTGGGTGGGGGGCATTGAATTGCCTGCTGCTGTTCAAACGACGGAAACAGAGGCCCTTTTCCGTCAATCGGCTGTCCCAGCGGGTCCAGCACCCGGCCCAGCCAGCTTTCGTTGACGCTCAGACCACCATCATGGCGATCCAGCGGAATCCTAGCCTCGCAGCCTGGACCGATCCCGTCCAGAGCCCCGAATGACATGAGCCGCGCCACCTCATTCTGAAACCCCACAACCTCGGATTGTACGACCCGTCCATCCCGCGCCGTAACGGCGACTCGGTCTCCAATCGCAATGAATCCATCGAGTCCGACGACGGTCATGCAAAGACCGATAACGTCTTTAACGCTCCCTACAACCCAGTTGCAGGTCAGGTTCGAGAGCCTTTCGAGCAATCTGTTGTACTCGTCCATAATGGCAGTTTCTGACCGTTTTCTGCGGATTGTTCCGATTTTCAGATCCTACAACCCCACCCTTAAGAGATCACTAACGTTCCCCACTCACGAGAAAAATAATGACAATTTTACGATTTTTGATCCATATCTATCGACAGGCACAACCTTGGGTAGTAACCATTAATTCACCAAGCCGGGAGTTGAAAACATGCGTATCCTTCTTGTCGACAGCGATCAGTCAGCCGCCGCCACTCTGTCCCAAATCCTGCGGACCGCGTCTTTTACCGTGGACCATACCCCCTCGGGTGAAGAAGCCATCGAGATGCTTCGCCACTACGATTACGATGTGGTCGTGCTTGAACTGATGCTGAACGATCTTGAAGGATATGAAGTCATCCGGCGCGCCCGGACGGCACGCATCACAACGCCCATCCTTGTCTTGTCCGCCCTGCTGCGGCCGCAGGCGAAAATCCGGGCGTTCTCCATGGGTGCAGACGACTACATGACCAAGCCATACGACGCAGGCGAACTGGTCGCACGTCTTCAGGCCGTCATGCGCCGCTCCCGCGGTTTTTCCGAGCCGAAGCTGCGTGTGGGAAATCTGGAGCTGGATCTGAACGGCAAGAACGTCACCGTCGATGGTGCGCCGCTGCATCTGACGGGCAAGGAATATGCCATTCTGGAGCTGCTGGTCATCCGCAAGGGATCGGTCCTGACCAAGGACGCATTTCTCAATCACCTTTATGGTGGCATCGACGAGCCGGAAATGAAGATCATCGACGTCTTCATCTGCAAGCTGCGTCGCAAACTGCAGAATGTCGGTGCCGGAAACCTGATCGCGACCGTCTGGGGACGTGGCTATATCCTGCGCGAAGATGAGACCATGGACGTTCCGGCCGTACCGGAAAGCGCTGCCAGAACCAGCATCCCGGCGGCCGTCGCAGCCGTCTGAAACCCGCTCGGAATCAGACGACTTCAGAACTTACGGCAAGTCCCCGCCTCTTGCCGTCATCTTCCGGTTTCAGACGTGAGCGATCGCGCGGATGACATCACAGACATGGTCCACAACTTCATGCACCAGCGCTTCATCCTCCGCCTCGGCCATGACACGGATCAGCGGTTCCGTCCCGCTTGCCCGCAGAACGAGACGGCCACTTCCAGCGAGCCGCTCATCGGCCCAGGCCTTGGCCGCAGCCAGATCAGGGCTTCCCATCGGACTGGTCCCTGAATAGCGGACATTCTTCAGAAGCTGGGGATAGGGCGTAAAGAAACGGCAGATTTCACTGGCCGGGCGCTTTGTCTCAACGGAAACAGCCAGAACCTGCAATGCGGCAATCAGACCATCGCCCGTTGTAGCGTAGTCTGACAGAACCATGTGGCCCGACTGCTCGCCTCCAAGATTGGCCCCGATTTCACGCATGCGTTCAACGACATAACGATCGCCAACCGCCGTCCGCTGAAGTTCAAGACCATTTTCAGCCAGGGTCTTTTCCAGACCCATGTTGGACATGACGGTCGTGACCACCGTATTGCCCCGCAACCGGCCGTGCTGTTTCCAGAAAGCCGCGATCAGCCCGATGATCTGATCCCCATCCACGAGATTGCCGTTTTCATCCGCAATCAGGACGCGGTCCGCATCACCATCCAGTGCAATGCCGAAATCCGCACCATGCTCCCTGACGGCCGCACACAGCGTTTCAGGATGCGTTGATCCCACCCCGTCATTGATGTTCAGCCCATCCGGCGAACAGCCGATTTTGATGACTTCCGCACCAAGTTCCCACAAAGCCTTGGGCGCCACGCGATAGGCCGAGCCATTGGCGCAGTCGATAACGATTTTCAGACCATCCAGCCGCAGCCCGCGCGGAAAAGAGGCCTTCGCGTTCTCGATATACCGCCCGGCCGCATCCGTCAGGCGCGACGCCCGACCGATCTGCGCCGGAGATGCCAGTCGCGCGGAGAGATCCTGCGACATCAGGTCCTCGATCTCGCCTTCAACTTCGTCGGAAAGCTTGAATCCGTCCGGCCCAAACAGCTTGATGCCATTGTCGGTGAAGGGGTTATGCGACGCCGAGACCATCACACCCAGATCGGCCCGGAGAGAGCGCGTCAGCATGGCGATGGCGGGTGTCGGCAACGGTCCAACCAGAATGACGTCCATCCCGGCAGACAGAAACCCCGCAACGAGAGCACATTCCAGCATATAGCCCGAAAGGCGCGTGTCCTTGCCGAGCACGACGCTGTGGCGACGGTTCTGGCTGCGCATGAAATACAGGCCGGCCGCCTGCCCCAGCCTCTGCGCGATCTCGACTGTCATGGGAGCGGTATTGGCGGTGCCCCGGATGCCATCAGTGCCGAACAGAGACCTTTTGGTGGCCATAATGAAAAATCCTGCCTGTCTGCCAGAAATAAAAAAGGCGCGGCACCGGGGGAACCTCCCCCGCTGACGCGCCTGTTGGTGCGATTTGCAGCCTGATTAACCCGCCTGAGGCGCCGGATCAAACGCGCCGGGGCGCGTAGTCGGAACAGACGCACGACGGTTGGCGGGAACCTGCTCGTCATCTGCGGTCCGCTCGATGGCCTCGCCGCGCATGATGCGACCAACATCGTCACCTGTCAGGGTTTCATATTCCAGAAGCGCTGCCGTCAGACGGTGCAGGTCATCAATACGGGTCGTCAGCAGATCATGAGCCTGCCTGTAAGCCGTATCGATCAGGACTTTGACCTCCTTGTCGATCTCCCGGGCGGTCTCTTCAGAAATGTTCTTGCTCTGGGTCACGGAGTGGCCAAGGAACACTTCCTGCCCGTTATCGCCGTAAGCAATCATACCAAGCGTGTCGCTCATGCCCCATTCGGTCACCATGCGGCGCGCAAGATCGGTCGCGCTCTTGATGTCGCCCGAGGCACCCGCGCTGACTTCTTCACGTCCGAAAATGATTTCCTCGGCGACGCGGCCACCCATGGCGATGACCAGACGGGCCAGGCACCATTTGCGGCTGTAGGAAATATTGTCCTTCTCCGGCAGGGTCATAACCAGACCCAGCGCCCGGCCACGTGGCACGATGGTCGCCTTGTGAATCGGATCGCTTCCCGGCGTGAAGATCGCGCAGATGGCATGTCCGGATTCGTGATAGGCCGTGGAGCGCTTTTCGTCCTCGGTCATGACCATGGAACGGCGCTCCGCCCCCATCATGACCTTGTCCTTGGCTTCCTCGAACTGCGCCATACCAACGGTCCGGCGTCCCTGACGGGCCGCCATCAGCGCAGCTTCGTTCACGAGATTGGACAGATCCGCACCCGAGAAACCAGGCGTTCCACGGGCGATGATCTTTGGATCCACGTCCGAAGACAGCGGCACTTTTTTCATGTGAACGCGCAGGATCTTCTCACGCCCGGCAACATCGGGGTTCGGCACGACAACCTGACGGTCAAAACGGCCCGGACGCAGCAGAGCCGGATCCAGAACGTCCGGACGGTTGGTCGCGGCAATCAGGATCACGCCCTCATTGCTCTCGAAACCATCCATCTCAACCAGCATCTGGTTGAGGGTCTGTTCGCGTTCGTCGTTACCGCCGCCAAGGCCGGCGCCACGATGACGGCCCACGGCGTCAATTTCATCGATGAAGATGATGCACGGTGCAGACTTCTTGCCCTGCTCGAACATGTCACGCACACGGGACGCACCAACACCGACGAACATTTCCACGAAGTCCGAGCCGGAAATCGTGAAGAACGGCACATTGGCCTCGCCCGCAATGGCACGCGCCAGCAGCGTCTTACCCGTGCCCGGAGGCCCGACAAGCAGCGCGCCCTTGGGGATCTTGCCGCCCAGACGGGTGAATTTCTGCGGGTCACGCAGGAACTCGACGATTTCCTGAAGCTCGGATTTCGCCTCGTCGATCCCGGCAACGTCTTCAAACGTCACACGGCCGGTCTTCTCGGTCAGCAGCTTGGCGCGGGATTTGCCGAAGCCCATGGCCCGGCCACCACCACCCTGCATCTGACGGAAAACCATGAAGCACAGCCCAACCAGCAGCAGAACTGGCAGGTAAGCGCTCGCATAACGCAGGATCGGGCTTTCCCCGCTTTCCATCGGCTTGGCCGTCACTTCGACGTTGGCGGATGTCAGACGGGCCGGAAGGCTCGGATCAAGCGGAGCATAGGTCTCGAAAGACGTTCCGTTCGTCAGGGTCCCGGAGACGTTCTGCTCCTGGATCACGACGGAACGGACCTGATGCTGGTCCACATCATGAATGAAATCGGAATAGGCGATCTGCTGGGCTGCATGCTGGCTGCCACCGGGCTGGAAGGCTGTCAGCACTGCCATTCCGACCACGATGATGACCACCCAGATCGCGACGTTACGGCCTAAATTGTTCATCTCGCTCTCTGTCGTCCTTCAGACTGTTCCGTCAGATGCGATCCGGGAACTCCCGTCACAACTGGCCGACCGGTCACATTCTGCGTTGACTTCATAACATAAGCCTCCGCGTCCACGATCCTACCCCACCAAAGGCAGGAAAACGCATTTCTTGCGTTTTTGAAGCTCTTTTTACGTCCTGAAATAATTTTCACCGGTCGCAGGAACGCCACCAGACCAGACAAACGCCACTTCAGGCTCGGTATCTCCGGCAATTTCGCCAATACGCGGCCCCAAAACCAGCCGCCCCTCATGCCAGACGCCCGGAAGACAGCGGGCTGCGGCATAGGGTACTCCCAGCTTCCGCAGGTCCAGCGCATGAACTGCGTCCCCAAGCGGCCCGATCAGGCTGCCTTGGGGAACATCGGACGTCAGAAGACGCCATCGTCCATCCCAGATCACTCCTACCTTCGCGGGAACGGATGACCCCAGCGCCCTTTCCTCACGAACAAGAAGCACCCCATCGCCAAAGCGGCCTCCCGGCTGCATCTGAACTCCCGAGAGCACGCCATGTCCCTGCTTCATCAGGGTCTGCACGGCGTCGCGCGCCGGACGATAGGCCCTCCCCGAAACCAGACGGATCAGAACTGACACTGTGTCTTCATTAATTCCACTCCGTGCAAGAAACACCCAGCCCTGCGGGTTCCAGACGGCATGGCGGGCAAGATCTCCCGCAAGCGCCGCCTCAATCCGCCGGCGCTCCTGCAACGCCGCAGTTTGCAGAGCACGGGCTTCCTCCCTTTGGTCAGGAGTCAGATCCTGCCGCAGACGCACACGCTCGAAACGCCGGTTGGCATTCGACGGATCCTCGATCCACGGCAGGTTTTCAGTGTTCAGGGTTGAACGCAGGCGCTCGGTTCGGATCGAAAGAAGCGGCCGGACCAGTCTGATCTGTCCACGAACCGAAATGGGCTGGATACCACTCAACCCGACAGGACCACTTGCGCGCAGATGGCGCATCCAAACGGTCTCGTCCTGATCGCCAGCATGATGCGCGACCAGAAGATCCAGACAGCCTTCCGCAACACAGGCCGCCTCAAGTGCCATGAACCGAGCCTGACGCGCGCGCTCCTGCAATCGGCCTTTTGGAAACGGCGCAAGTGTCAAGAGCCTTGCCTGCACGTTCATATCGGCAAGACGTCGGACCGTCAGTTGCGCCTCGGCGGCGGATTCAGGCCGCAAGGCATGATCCACGACGAACGCCACGACATTGCATCGCCAGCGACGGGCCAGAAACGCCAGTGCCATGGAATCGGCACCCCCTGAAACGGCCAACGCCACCGGCGCACCGTCTACATCAGGAGGCCACGGACCAAAGGCGGCCATCCGGTCAGAAAATTCCTGCGCTCCAACAGGATCCCCGGCTCCCGGATCTGGGACGACAGTGTTCAGTGACAGGCGGCGCGGCTCCGGAAAGTCGTCTCGGCCGTCTTCACGCGCGGCGCGGGCGCAGGGAACTCGGTCTTGAGCTTGTCCAGCGCCTGACAGGCAGATCCCTTCTCACCGAGCGCCAGCATCGAAGCGGCCACACCAAGAAGGGAGTCCTGAGCCTTCAGGGATTTAGGCGCCTTGGTGTAGGCGTCATAATAGGCCACGGCCGACTGACGGTACTGCTTCTGCCCGGCCAGGGACTGCGCGAGGAGGAACTGTGCATCCATCTTGCCGGACACGCTATGCGCCGTCTTGACGGCAAAACGCGCGTTGCTTTCGGCGTCGGTATAGTTGCCGGATTTCAGGGACGCATTGCCAACCTTCAGAGCATCAAGGGCAGTCTTGGGCTGCTCTGCCCCTGCTGGCGCGGAAGCCGCAGGAGCCTTGTCTTCGCTGGCAGCCTTCGCCGGGGCAGCCGGAGCTGCTGCTGCACCACCGCCGCCCTGGGAGGCAAACTGCATATCCGAGATCTGCTTGGATACGCTGGCCTGATTGTCGCGAACAGAATTGCTCAGCTGGTCCAGTTCGCCCCGCATCTGGCGGTTCTGCTCTTCCAGAGCCGAGACACGTTCCAGAAGCTGTGCCGTCAGATTGCCGTCCCCTGCCGCAACAGGAGCGGCTGCCGTCGCGCTCGGGGCAGCGAGACCGCCGCCACTCTGAACCTGGGAAAGCTGCTGACGCAGGGATGCGATCTGGTCCTGCAGGGCAATGGCTTCACGCGAGGAAATTTCCCCGCTGTCAGGAGCATCCTGCGCAACGGCCGATACAAGGGGCGACAGGGCGGAAAGAGCCGTGCCCAGAAAGACGGCACGCAGGGAACGGGACAGCACCATAACGGATCTCCTGAGACAAACTCACGGTCACGGGCACGCAGGCAGGTCTCGCGTGCAACATGGCCCAGTCATAAAACAGAAACGGCCGGGGGATAATCCCCCGGCCGCTCATCAATCTCAGTCCGTATGGCCTGAAACGTCAGTTCAGCGAACAGACGTGATGGCGTTACGGTTCTGCGACCAGGACTGCTCGTCATCGCCATCGGCGGTCGGACGATCCTTACCGTAGGAGATCGTGGTGATGCGCGAAGCGCTCACGCCCTTGGCGACCAGATAGTCGCGGGCTGCGTTTGCACGACGCTGGCCGAGAGCAATGTTGTACTCTTCCGTGCCACGATCATCGCAGTTGCCAGCAACCTGGATGCTGACCTGCGGGTACTTGGCGAGCCATGCAACCTGCTTGTCCAGCGTTGCACGGGCTTCTTCAGTCAGCTGGGACTGGTTCAGCTCGTAGAAGACGCGGTCGCCAACGTTGGCAACCAGATCGGCTTCGCTGCCGGGGGTCGGGCCGGCTTCCTGAGCGACGGCGCCAGCGCCGTTGCTGTCACCCTTGTTGGTGTTGCCGTTGGAACAGGCTGCGAGAACAAGCGCCAGACCGAGCGCGCCAAATACCTTGAACTTCATGTGTCTCAATCCTGAGAACGGCCCCATGTCAGGAACCGAATGCGGAAAATGCCGCGTTATTCCGGACCACTTCTCTCCAGACCGGAACATGCAGGATTCGGTTCCGATCCCTGCGTGCCGCACCTGAAAACCAGTGGCCATAAGCGCCCATACTCATGACTCAAATCATGGGTCAAGTGTCGTGTTAACGCCGCTTGAGGCCTGAAAGTTCGATTCATATTCGGAACCAGAAAACTCGGCATAAATGTCACAGAGGCTCTGAAGAATGTGGCAGAATTCTGCCATATTCATCTCACCCTTGAAATTTTACAGTTTGGATACATGCGCTGTCTGCGTAGCAGCCCAGCGTTACAGGCTTGGCATCCGGAACTCATCCATACGGTCAGGACAAGCAGAGACCGAATCAGCACTGTCAGAAGACTCTGAAAAACAGGACTTCGCGCCCCGGAAAATCCGCGCTTTCAGAACGAAAGCGCGGAGCCTGACCTCAGCCGTTACGCGGAGACCAGGCCGGGTCGGACGCACCCGTCGAGATCCGGATCGGACGCTCGTTAAAGCCCGTGATGTCGATCGTGCCGATGCCGGATGCAAAACCCGCACCACCCGCACGGGACGCGCTCTGGCGGCAGAACGCCAGCACACGGCCGTTCGGGCAGAATGTGGCGCCATCGACCGTAAAGCCCTGCGTCAGGATGCGCTCACCCGTGCCATCAGGGTTCATCACACCCAGAGAGAACCCGCCGCTGCCGATCCGGGTAAAGGCGATCAGATCTCCACGCGGGGACCAGACCGGCGATCCGTACTGACCGCTGCCATAGGAAATCCGCTTCGCGCCCCCACCCGATGCGCTCATGATGTAAAGCTGCGGGCTGCCACCACGATCGGAGTTGAACACAATCTGGCTGCCATCCGGGCTGAAGCACGGGCTGGTGTCGATCGCGCCATTGGAGTTGGTGATCTGACGCTTCGCACGCGACGCCAGATCGACCACAAAGATATCGGACCCGCCCCCACGCGTCGCGGACAGCACGACCGAGCCACCCGTCGGCGAGAAGCGCGGTGCAAAGGAAATCCCCGCAAATTCGCCCAGGATCTGCTGACGGCCAGAGGCCAGATCGAACAGATACACACGCGGACGGTTGTTGGCGTAGGACATGAACGCAATCTGGTCACGCACCGGGTTGAAACGCGGCGTCAGCGTCAGCCACTCCCCGCCCGTCAGCATGCGCTCATTGGCGCCATCCTGATCCATCAGGGCCAGACGGGTGATCTGGTGATGGCGCGGACCAGTCCGGGCAATATAGGCAATGCGGGTATCGAAATAGCCCTTCTCGCCCAGCATCCGCTCATAGATCACGTCGGCAATGATATGCGCGATCCGGCGCCAGTTGCTGTTCGAGGCCGTATAGGCCGTGCCCTGAAGCTGCTGGCCCGAGAGCACGTCCCACAGACGCATCTCGACGCGCACGCTGCCCGAACCCACGGCCTGACCGGCCACGGCCGCACGGGCGCCCTGTGCCTTCAGTGCGCTGAAATCCGGCGTGGAGCCGGGAGGAACGCTGCCCCCCATAACCTTGCACCGGCCGGTGCCGTGC
>CALFLO010000108.1 GCA_937880175.1 uncultured Gluconobacter sp. | reverse complement strand
TCGTGGGCGACATTTCCGACGAGCATGACGATCCGGTCACGACCATGTGGGTGGAGCGTCCGGACGGTTCGTTCGATATCGACGCCCGCCTCCCTGTCCGGCAACTTGAGGAGCGGCTTGGTGCCGTTCTGACGGACCCAGAACGCGAGGCCGAAATCGAGACCGTGGGTGGTCTGGTGTTCCGTCTGGCCGAGCATGTCCCGGCGAAGGACGAAGTGCTGACCCATGAAAGCGGTCTTGAGTTCCGCGTTCTGGACGCGGATGCCCGCCATATCCGTTCCCTGCGCATGCGGGTTCCGGAAGGCTGGGAAAACAAGCCGCTGCCCGCCCTCAAGACGCAGGAAGATGACCGGGGCTCTTGACGGAGCCCCCGGTTCATCGTTCGAGTATCAGGATCGTTTCCAGCGGAGCCCCGCCCATGTCTGCCCCTCAGCCTCTCGGCCGCCGTACCCTTCTTGCTTCCGCGATGGCCCTTGCCGCCAGTGCGACGGTGCCGTTCGCCCGGGCGGATGACCTGCCTGCCAGCGATCCGCGCATGGGGCCAAGGCTGATCGGTTCGCCGGAGGCGAAGGTGATCGTGGACGAGTGGTTCTCGCTGACCTGCTCGCACTGTGCCCATTTCGCGCAGGAAATCTTTCCCCAGATCCGCAAAAACCTGATCGATACGGGCAAGATCCGCTACCGCTTTCATGACTTCCCGCTGGATCAGGTCGCCCTGCTGGCGTCCATGGTCTCACGCTCCCTGCCCGCCGAGCGCTATGAGCCCTTCGTGACAGATCTGCTCGACCATCAGGACCAGTGGGCCTTCGCGCAGAACATTGATCCCGTCGCGGAACTGAAGAAGCGCGCGGCCCTGTTCGGCGTGAGTGGAACAGAGTTCGACAAAATCAATGCCGATAATGCCCTACGGGAGTCCATTATCAACAAACAGGATCATGACGGCGCTTTCCTCCAGATCCAGGGCACGCCATATTTCCGTATCAATGATGTTCCCGCGCCCGACGTGGTCGGGAGCTATGATGATTTCGCCAAAGCAGTTGCAAAGGCTTCCTGAATGACCCGTCTTTCCCTTTCCCGCCGCCTTTTCGTCTCCGCCGCTCCGGCTCTCGCCGTGGCTGGAACTGCCGTCGGCACAGCTCACGCGGCCGCTACCGGTTCAAGCGATCCCCGGCTGAGCCCGCGCATCATCGGCAACCCCAATGCCAAGGTTCTGGTTCAGGAATGGTTCTCCCTGACCTGCACACATTGCGCGCATTTCGCGACGGAAGAGTTCCCCAAGATCAAGGAACAACTCATCGATACCGGCAAGATCCGCTATCAGTTCCATGATTTCTGCGGCGATCGCGTCGGCCTGACGGCAGCCATGGTGGCCCGCTCCCTGCCGGAAGAGCGTTACGTGCCTTTCCTTGAAGCCCTGTTCTCCAGCCAGATGCAGTGGGCCTTTGCATCAGGTGGTGACCCGATGCAGCGCCTTCAGCAGATGTCCGCCCTCGCCGGTGTTTCTGCCGCGCAGTTCGACGCCATCAGCAAGGACAACGTGTTCGCCGAGGCCCTGTTCGATCAGGTCAAGAAAGACAACGACACCTATAATATCGGTGGAACGCCGTATTTCCGCTTCAACAACACGCATTACGACCAGGATCCGGAGACCTACGAGAAGTTCGCCGATCTCGTCGCCAAAGCGTCCTGATCCACTAACGTAGGACCAGTATCTCCATACCCTGATGTCGAGCCGCGCCACGACGATCGACCGCCTGAGCATTGGCGGTTTCAAGAGTTTCGCCGATGAGGTGCGTCTCGATATCCTTCCGGGCCTGACGGGAATTATCGGGCCGAACGGCTGCGGAAAATCCAATGTCGTCGAAGGCCTGCGCTGGGCCATGGGCGAAACCTCCGCCCGCGCGCTGCGGGGCGGGGAGCTCGATGACCTGATCTTCGCGGGTACGGGCGCGCGCTCGGCCCGCAACATTGCTCAGGTCACGCTCCATCTGAGCAACGCCGCCGGTCTGGCTCCTTCGCCGTTTCAGGATGCGGACGAGTTGGAAATCAGCCGCCGGGCCGAACGCGGATCAGGCAGCGAATACCGGATCAACGGCCGCGTCATGCGCGCCCGCGACGTCCAGACCCTGTTTGCCGATCTGGCATCGGGCGCCCGCAGTTCCGCCATCATCAGCCAGAACCGCGTTGGCCAGCTCATCGCGGCCAAGCCCGAGGAAAGACGCCTGCTGCTTGAAGAGGCCGCGGGCATCACCGGCCTGCACGCCAGACGTCACGACGCCGAACTCAAGCTACGCCAGACCGAGACGAACCTCTCCCGCGCCGAAGACCTGCGCCTTCAGCTTGAAGAACGCCTCGAAAGCCTTGAGGGGCAGACCGTTCAGGCCCGGAAATACCGGGAGATTTCCGAAAAAATCCGCCAGACGGAAACCGAGCTTCACGCCCTGCTCCATGCCCGCGCCAATCTGGCTGTGCAACGCAGCCGGGACGATCTGGCCAAAGCACGCGAAGACCTGAAAAAAGCTGAACAGGCTGCAGAATCTGCCGCGACGGCCGAGTTCGAAGCCCGCAAGGCTGCCCCGCAGGCCCGCGAGGAAACGGACCGCCTTCGCAGCGCTCTGGAACGGCTGAAGGTCCAGTCCGAGACCCTGAGGCAGGACCTTGACCGCGCCCGGCAGACTGAATCCGAAACGCGCGTTCGCCTCGAACAGGCTGAGGGAGACCTCGCCCGCAGCGAAGCCAGCCTGGCAGCGGACCGCGATGCCCGAAAGAGTGCTGCCGAAGAATGTGCAGGGCTTGAAGCCGACATGGCCGCCCTGCCCGACCTACGTGCATTCTGCACGACGGAATGTGAGCGTCTCGATGCGCTCGAAAAAGAACAGGCCACCGCTCTGGACAGTGCAACCCGCCTGCGGGACGCCGAAGCCATCCGCAGGGACGGCGTCATGGAGGGGCTGGATGCCCTGACCCTCCGGCTGGATGCGGAAATCGGCGCGTTAAACGCTCTTGAAGCGGAAATCGCGGCACTGGATCAGGCGACACCCGATCACGACACGCTTGACGCGTTGCGTCGCAAAGCCACGGCGATGCAGGAGCAGTCGCAGGCCGCCAGCCGCCGGGAACAGGACTGCTCGACGGCTTTGCAGGAGGCGCGCCTCAAAGCCGAACTGGACGGGCGGGAGCTCACTGAAGGCAGGAGCCGCCTCGAAGCCCTTCAAGCCACGGAAGCCGATCTGGACAGACGCCTTCAGACGACGCAGGCCCAGATCGGGCAGGACCGGACGACGCGGGATGCAGCACAGGCCGGACTGCTGACCGAGGATGGCAGGGCAGAGCTTGAAACGGCCCGCAACGCCAGCACGCAGGCCCTGACCGAAGCCCGGGAGCGCGAAGACCATGCCCGGCAGGAACAGGAGCGGCTCGGCGCGCTCTGGCTGGAAGCCCGGGCGGCAGCGGAAGAAGGCACGCAGCGTCGCAAGGCGCTTCTCCGGGTCGTCGAGCAGAGCCAGCAAGCGCGTGGTCAGGCCCGGCAGAAAGCCCAATTGGCTGCAACGGCAGAGACGACGGCCCGCGCCGCCCTTGTCCCCGAACATGCCGTTCAGGACGCCCGCAATACCGTCACACAGGCCGAAGAGCGCCTGACCGCCTTGCAAGAGACCCTCGCCGAGGCGGAAGCTACACTGACAGCCACACGCGAACAGGAAACACAGGCCCGGCAGGCCCTTTCTGCGCTGGAAACACTCATTCTGCGGACACAGGGCGAATGCGAGGGTCTTGAACAGAGCCTCAATGCCGTGGCAGCCCAGCCCGATCCGCTGGAAGACGCGCTGGACCTCCCGGCAGACATGGCCCGTGCCGTTGCGGCAGTGCTCGCAGACGGGCTGGACGCGTCCCTTGCCTCCGACACCATTCCCGCCGACCGACGCTGGCGGCCTCTGGACAGGATCGGCAGTGCAGAACTCTCCGGCTGTCGCCCGCTCTCGGCTCTTGTTCAGGCCCCTGAAGCCCTGAAACGCTGCCTAGATGCCGCATTCCTGCTCGAAGATGCCAGCGCCGGACCGGAATTGCAGAAAACCCTCCAGCCA
Organism: uncultured Gluconobacter sp.; assembly: GCA_937880175.1. GTDB lineage: Bacteria > Pseudomonadota > Alphaproteobacteria > Acetobacterales > Acetobacteraceae > Gluconobacter. The sequence goes on along the minus strand of CALFLO010000108.1, from coordinate 25,568 downwards.
GGGCAGATTCTGGTCTGCCGCAGTGGCGCGCTCTGGCGCTGGGATGGTTTTACGCGCTCCGCCAATGCCCCGGACGCCGGTGCAGCGCGGCTGGAACAGCGTCGCCGCCTGACGGAGGCGCGAACCCTTCTTCAGTTCCATCAGGCGGATCAGCCGCGCCTGAGCAAGGCCTGCATCGCAGCCACACAGACCCGCGAACAGGCTGAAACCGCCCTTGCGGGCCTGCGTCGCGACCGTACGGCGCTGGAGCCTCAGCTCGCAGAATCCCGAACCGTGGCATCGCGGGTCGAGCAGAAGGCAGCGCTTGCCCGGACCCAATGGGAGCAGGCTGCGGAACGCCTGAAAGATGCCGAAGCTGCTCTGGCCAACGCGCAGAACGCCTCCACACACGCCGAAGCCGAACTGAAGGCCCACCCCGCTCCCGACGACCTGTTGCTCAAAGCACAGAACAGCGCACAGAATGCCGAAAACGCGCGCAACACCCTGCGCGACGCCAGCAACCGGCTTCAGGATGCGCGGAGTGCCGCCGATACCGCCTCCCGCGCACTGGATCAGGCCCTTCTGCGGCATGACAGCACGCTCACGCGCCTGCGGGATCTGAATGAGGGACTGACACGGCTTGAGCAGGAACAGGAGCGCCTGACAGCCCAGCGTACGTCGCTGCAGCAGCAGGCTAACCGGCCCGATATCCACGCACTCCAAACCGCGTCTCAGGCCTCCCAGCAGGTTTTCGATCAGGCGCGCTCCTCCGCCGAGGCCGCAACACAGACCGCACAGGAATGCCGCAACGAGGCCAACCGTCTGAGGCAGGAGCTTCAGGCCCTCGACCAGTCCGCCGCAACTGCCCTCGCCCGGCGGTCCGCGCTGGAGCCACGTCAGAGGGAACTGCATGACCTCGTCAGCCGCCTGCGGGACGATCATGCCAGACGCACCGCCGAACTGGCCGGGCGTCCTGATCCGGCCCTTCTGGAACAGGCTGTTCTGGACGCCACCGCTCCCCTTCATGAAACGCGCCATCTGCTGGACGCCGCCCGGACTGAGAGCAGCCGCCTGTCGCTCGAAGACGTTCGCCTGACCGGCGCACTGGCTGCCGTCAGTGCCCGGCTTGAAGCCCTCGGCACACGGATCGCTGGCGAAGAAGCCAGTCTTGCGCATCTGCGGAGCCGCCGGGACGAATTGCAGGACAGCTTCCAGACGCACAGCGCGCTTCCCGCCGAACTGGAACGCAGGCTCGCCAGCCACGATCAGGCCCTGACGGATGCCCAGAGCGCTTATGACGTGGCCAGAGCCAAAGACGAAGCGGCGGGTGCTGCTGGCCTCGAAGCGCAGGAGCAGCGCCGCAACGCCGACCTCGCACTGGCGTCAGGCCGCGAAGCGATTGCGCGCCTGACCGAACGCGCCGAACAGGCCGTTGCCGCCCGCGAGCGGCTTCTGGCTGACAGTGACCCTCCTCAGGGTGGAGCCTATCCGTCCGACCTGTCGGAACAGGCCGAAACCTCGACCCGCCGCCGTCTCTCCCGCCTGAGCCGGGAGCGCGAAGACCTCGGCGCCGTCAATCTGCGGGCGGAAGCCGAGTTCGAGGAAGCGCGCGAAACGGCTGAAACCATCACCCGCGAGCACGCCGAACTCACAGCGGCCATCAACAGGCTGCGGGGCGGGATCGGCACCATCAACCGCGAAGGGCGCGAGCGCCTTCTGGCGGTCTTCTCGGAAGTGGACCGCCATTTCCAGTCCCTGTTCGCCCGGATGTTTGGCGGCGGACGCGCGCATCTGGGCATGGTCGGCAGCGATGATCCGCTGGAAGCCGGGCTTGAGATCTTCGCCCAGCCCCCGGGCAAGAAGCTCTCCACGCTGTCCCTGCTTTCGGGCGGCGAGCAGGCCCTGACCGCGCTTTCACTGATCTTCGCGACCTTCCGCTGCAACCCCGCCCCGATCTGCGTGCTCGATGAAGTCGATGCGCCGCTTGATGACGCCAATGTCGAGCGTTTCTGCTCCCTGCTGTCGGATATGACCAAGGAAGCCGGCACGCGTTTTCTGGTTGTGACGCATCATCAGCTGACAATGGCGCATATGGATCGTCTTTATGGTGTTACGATGCAGGAACGTGGTGTAAGCCGGGTGCTGTCAGTCGATCTGGGGCGCGCAGCCGCGCTGGTGGACGGCTAAGGTCAATTTTCTCAAACAGATAAATTGACGTTGGACCGTTCTGGCCCTTTGATAGAAGGAAAACCAGAAAGCACGCGCCATCTTCGTTGATCCACCCCTTCCCGACCCCGTCATGACGCGAGTCCGTGAACACGGCATCCGCGTGGTGGGAGACGTGCATGGTGACTTCAACGCTTTCCGTCATGCCACCGCAACGGACCGCTTCGTCATACAGCTCGGGGACCTCGTCGATCATGGCCCCGACAGTGCGGGCGTGATGGAGTTGATGCTCGAACTTCTGGAACAGCAGCGCGGTCTGTTCATCCTCGGCAACCACGACCGCAAACTTGGCCGCGCCCTTGAAGGCCGACGGCTGAGACGCGATCCGCCGCTTGAGGAAACCCTGCGCCAGATTTCGCTTCCCGAATATGAAGGCCTTCCCGAGCGCGTGTACACGGCCATCGATCAGGCCCCGACATGGCTGCGGATCGGCCACTCGCTGTTCGTGCATGGCGGCTTTCACACCGCCATGCTGTCCCATTCTCCCGTGCCGGGTCTGGGCGAGATGTCCGCCCCTTTGTCCCGCGCCCTTTTTGGGGAAACCACCGGCCGCATGCAGCCGGACGGCTATCCCGAACGTCGCCTGACCTGGATCAACCGCATCCCCGAGGGGATGACGGTCTATGTCGGCCATGACCGCCGCTCGACCGACGGACGCCCCTGGCGCCGGACGGGACGTCTGGGGGGCACGGCCGTCTTTACCGATCTCGGTGCCGGAAAAGGCGGCCATCTTGCATGGATTGATCTCAATGAGCCCTAAGCCCCCCTCCACGCCCCTCGATCCTGCCGTGGCCGAACTCGAGCGCCTGCGTGCGAGCATCGACAATATCGACGCCGCCCTGATCCACATGCTCGCCGAGCGCTTCCGCTGCACGCAGGAAGTCGGCAAGCTCAAGGCCCGCGCCCATCTGCCCCCGGCCGACCCGTCCCGCGAGACGCGCCAGATCGAACGCCTGCGCCAGCTTGCCCGCGATGCCCATCTCGATCCCGATTTCGCCGAAAAATTCCTGGCCTTCGTCATCCGCGAAGTCATCCGCCATCATGAAGCCATTGCCGCAGACGCGCGCAGGGCATCGGAAGGCTGATGCGCCGTCTCCTGCTCCTGCGGCACGCCGAGGCCGTTCCCCATATTCTGACGGAAAACGGGGACCGTGGCCGCGCCCTGACCCCGAAAGGACAGGAACAGGCTGCCAGCATCGGCAGGCAGCTCGCCACGCTGGATCTGCCCACCCCCATGCGCGTCGTGTGTAGCCCCGCAACCCGGACCCGACAGACGGCGCAGGGCGTGCGTGAGGCCTCGGGCAACCCGGACACCCCGCTCGAAATCGAAGACAGTCTTTACACCGCGACCGCCGACGATCTTTACGGCCTCATTCACACCACGCCCGAACCCGTCTCCACCCTGATGATCGTGGGTCATAACCCCACCATCAGCGACTTTGCCTGCGATCTTCTGGGGCCTGCCCTTCAGAGCGTACAGTTTTCCGCCCTCTACCGTGCCTACCCGCTGGCGGGTCTGACGGTGCTGGGCGTTCCGGGCCAGTGGCTGGATGTCCGCCCGTCCACGATCCAGCCTGTCAGCCTTCTTCAACCCTGAAAGATCTTCCAGAGGACTTCTCTGGACATAAAAAATCCTTCAGGGATAAAACAGAACAACATCCTTACATTTCAGACGGGTTAACCGCTTCATGTCCGAAAACCGTTCCGCAACCCTTGGTCTCGATGGCCTGAGCCGTCAGTTTCCGATTCTGGAAGGGACGATCGGTCCGGACGTCGTGGACATGCGCGCCCTGTCCCAGAAAACGGGCGTCTTTTCCTTTGATCCCGGACTGGGCAGCACAGCGACCTGCACCAGCGCCATCAGCTATATCGATGGCGACAAGGGTGTCCTGCTACATCGCGGCTACCCGATCGAGGATCTGGCCCTCAATGCCAGCTTCACCGAGACCGCCTATCTGCTGCTCTATGGCGAACTGCCGACGGCCGCGCAGTATCAGGCCTTCCGCACGGACATGAATACCCACCGCCTGCTGAACGAGCAGATCCGGAACTTCTTCAACGGCTTCCGCCGCGACGCCCATCCCATGGCGATCCTGTGTGGGACGGTCGGCGCGCTCTCGGCTTTTTATCATGACGGTCTGGACATTTCGGAACCAAAGGCCCGGGATCTCTCGGCCCGCCGACTGATCGCCAAGGTCCCGACCATTGCCGCCTGGGCCTATAAATATTCCATCGGCGAACCCTTCATCTATCCCGATGAAGAGATGTCGTTCTCCGAGAACTTCCTGCACATGCTGTTCGCGCGGCCCGGCAACCATTACCGGGTCAATCCCGTGCTGGCCCGGGCGATGGACCGCATCCTTCTGCTCCATGCCGATCATGAACAAAACGCCTCCACGACGACCGTGAGGCTCGTCGGATCGACCGGCGCGAACCCCTATGCCTGCATCTCGGCCGGCATTGCAGCGCTCTGGGGGCCCGCGCATGGGGGTGCCAACGAAGCGGCCCTCGGCATGCTGGAATCCATCGGCACCCGCGATGGCATCCCGGCCTTCCTCAATGAGGTCAAGAACCGCAATTCGGGCGTGCGGCTGATGGGCTTTGGCCATCGCGTCTACAAGAACTTCGATCCGCGGGCGAAAATCCTTCAGGCGACCTGCCACGAAGTCATTGAGGAGCTCGGGCTCAAGCGCGATCCGCTGCTGGATCTGGCGATGGAACTGGAGCGCGTGGCCATGGAGGACGACTATTTCGTCAGCCGCCGCCTCTATCCGAATGTGGATTTCTATTCCGGACTGATCCTCAAGGCGCTCGGGATTCCCAAGAGCATGTTCACGGTCCTGTTCGCGGTCGCGCGGACAGCCGGCTGGGTCAGTCAGTGGAAGGAAATGATCGAGGAACCGTCTGTCCGCATCAGCCGCCCGAGGCAGCTTTATATCGGTGCGGCAGAGCGGAGTTTCGTCCCGATGAGCGAGAGGAGCTGAGGCTCCCCTGCGGCATTCAGCAATCGCAGCCCGGGGTCTGGCCACGGGCCTGACGCACGACATGGTGGTCGATCCATTCGGCCACGAGGCGACGGGCTTCCTTCACGGAAGATTCAGGATGGTGGATGCGATACAGCGTTGTGCAGGCAGCAAAGGCCTGCATGTCCGGCTGACCGACTTCACGCAGTTCCTGATAGGCCGTCACAACAGCGCGTTCGCATTTCCGGCCGATCCGACTGGTCTCTATGCTCACTTCTGTTCCTGCCGTAAATGAGAATGAATATCGATATCTCTCCCTAGAACTCCGGACGCTCCCATGCAAGCACGAAGATCGACGGAACCGGAGACACTGACAGGCCGCATTAAAGTTCACATGGCTCCAGACCGGGCCAGATTGCCCCTACCCTTCCCGGCGACAGGCCGGTAAACCACGAGAAAACGACGTCAGCGGAGACAAGCATGACCCAGTTCGCCGAAAGCCCGATGGCGGGCCGCACCCAGTGGGACCGCGACGCGGCCCTCACCACGGCCCGTATCCTGCTTGAGATCAAGGCCATCAACTTCCGCCCGGAAGACCCCTACACCCTGACGTCAGGCTGGAAGTCCCCGGTCTATATCGACTGCCGCAAAATTATTTTCTTTCCGCGCGCGCGCACCAAGATCATGGAACTGGCCGTTGAGAAAATCGGCCGCCATATCGGTTACGAAAGCATCGACGCTGTCGTGGGTGGTGAGACCGCCGGCATCCCGTTCGCCGCCTGGATCGCGGACCGGATGATGACGCCGATGGCCTATGTGCGCAAAAAGCCCAAGGGCTTTGGCCGTAACGCGCAGATCGAAGGTGATGTGCCCGAGGGCATGCGCACCCTGCTGGTCGAGGACCTGACGACGGACGGCGCGTCCAAGATCCGATTCGCCAATGCCCTACGCGATGCAGGCGCCATCGTGAACCACACCTTCGTCGTCTTCTTCTATGGTGTGTTCCCCGGCGCTCACAAGACGCTGGCGGATATGGACATCTCCCTGCACGCCCTGTGCACCTGGTGGGACGTCCTCGAAGCCTGCGCAGGCGGCGACTATTTCTCTGAAAAGGACAGCGCCGAAGTCCGCCGCTTCCTCGAAGACCCGTGCGGCTGGTCCAAGAAACATGGCGGCGTGAGCAGCGCGGAAGAGGCGCTGGCTCTCAAGGCCAAAGCCGAAGCCTGATGGACACTGGCGCGTCCGTGCCAGTTGGCCGGAGTCTCGTCTTTGACTCCGGCATCGGGGGGATGGGCGTCGTGCAGGCCCTGCGCGACCTCCTTCCCGCCATGCCTATCGATTATCTCGCCGATACGGCGCTCTTTCCTTATGGCGAACAGCCTGATGACCTGCTGACCTCCCGCATCGTCAGCCTTCTGGTCGCAGCCTGCGCGCAGCTTCAGCCCGATGTTCTGGTCATTGCCTGCAACACCGCCAGCACGATTGCCCTGCCCGCCCTGCGTGAGCATCTGAACATTCCCGTAGTCGGCTGCGTACCACCGATCCGCTGGGCCGGACGTGCCTCGAAAAGCCGAGTCATTGGTCTGCTCTCGACATCCGCCACCGCACGACGCCCTTATATCCTCCAGCTTCATCGGGATTTCGCCCCGGATTGCCGCCTCATCACTCATGGCGCCCGCAGGCTCGCGGATCTGGCAGAGCGCACCTTTCTGGGTGAAGTCATCGCGGATAACGACGTGCAGCACGAACTGGACTGCCTCTTCCGCCAGCCCCATGGCGACGAGATCGACACCGTCGGTCTGGGCTGCACGCATTACACGTTTCTGATGAACGCTTTCGAGCGCCTGTCGCCAGAAGGCGTTATCTGGCTGGACCCGGCCCCTGCAGTCGCCCGGCAGGTCAGGACAGTCCTTCAGGAGGCTCCCGGACTTTCAGGCACATGCTGCCCCGGCAGACTCCTGATAACGCGTGCGCCCGATGAGGCCACCAGACTGCAAACCGCTGCCGAAAGACTCGGTTTTTCGCAATGGGAAATCTTTGAGGCCCCCGCGCCGCATAGGGTAGAGGCCTAAAAAAACGCCCTGCCCGCTCAGGGGCAGGGCGTTTCAGCACATTTTAGCGTGCGCGATCGACGGTATACTGGACCGTCTCCGTCATCAGGCGACGCAGCTCGCTATCCGGGAAAATGGACAGGGCCTCGACGGCTTCGGCCGCATAGACCTGCGCACGGGAAATGGTCGTTGCAATCGCGCCGGTCTTCTCGATCAGATCCAGCGCATGCGGCAGATCGGCTTCCGTCTGCTCACCCTTCTCGATCACACGCTCCCAGAATGCCCGGTCTTCGGGAGACCCGGCTTCATACGCAGCGAGAACCGGCAGCGTGATCTTGCCTTCGCGCATGTCGTCGCCAACCGTCTTGCCCAGCACCTGCTGGTCAGCGGCGTAATCCAGCGCGTCATCAACAAGCTGGAACGCCATGCCCAGATTGGTGCCGAAACGGTCCAGTGCCACTTCTTCCGCTTCCGGACGATCCGCGACAACCGCGCCAACGCGACAGGCCGCCGCGAACAGGGCCGCCGTCTTGCCGTGAATGACTTCAAGATAGCGCTCGACCGGCGTGGACAGGTCGTTCTGCGTCACCATCTGCAGGACTTCGCCCTCGGCAATGGTCGCCGACGCGTCGGACAGGATCGCCATGACCTTGAGCGAGCCGTCTGCCGTCATGAGCTGGAAGGACCGTGCGAACAGGAAGTCCCCCACCAGAACGGAGGCCTTGTTGCCGAACACGGCGTTGGCCGATGCCAGACCCCGGCGCAGATTGCTCTCATCGACCACGTCATCGTGAAGCAGCGTCGCGGTGTGGATGAACTCCACGCAGGCTGCCAGCCCGACATGACGCTGGTTTTCCTGCGTCGAGCGATAGCCACACAGACGGGAGGCAGCAAGCGTCAGCAGCGGACGCAGGCGCTTCCCGCCCGCTGCGACAAGATGGGCGCCAAGCTGCGGAATGAGCGGAACCGGGCTCTCCATCCGCGCAACGATCGCGCGGTTGCAGGCCTGCATGTCCTGTTCCAGGTAGGCGGACAGAGCGGAAAGGGCGCTCTCGCCCCCTGCATCCCTGACCACAGCTTTCTCAACGGTCGCAGAAACGTCCGGTGCGGCAGAATCCAAGGGTCATTACTCCAGTTCCCGCAGCGGACCCGGAGACTGGCCCAGGACCGCACGGGCACGATATGATGTGGCGTGACCCGTTCTTTCTTTCCTGTCGCGGGAAGAACGAACGGACCATGTAACGCCGGACGACAGGTTGGAAAGACCATATGAGCGGCAGCAGGAAGACGGTCAACCCATTGCAGTCCCCGAAGTCCTACACCGAAGGCCCATCTGATGCCCCCATCCCCGCACGGGACGAAGGTTTCCTGCTGGGCGGCCGTGTCCGCTACGACCAGTTCGCCAAGGGCTACAGGACCGGACTGGAGCCCGTCCTCATGGCGGCCTCGATCCCGGCACAACCGGGGGAGACGGTGCTGGAAGGCGGCTGCGGCGCAGGGGCTGCCCTGCTCTGCCTCTCGGCCCGCATTCCGGGCGTGCATGGAGTCGGGCTGGAATCCGATCCCGAGACCCTGACACTCGCCGGGCAGAATATCGACAACAATCCGTCCCCAGACGGCCTCACGAGGCTCCGGATCCTTCAGGCACATCTGCCCGATATTCCCCGGAGCCTGCGAGGCCTCACGCCCACGGCGAACGGCCGCTTCCATCACGTCATGGCCAATCCACCCTGGCACAGCCCCCACGGCACCCCGTCGCCGGACAGCAAACGCCGTCTGGCGCTGAGCGCGGAGACGACCGCCCCGGAAGACTGGATCCGTGCCCTGACGAAATGGGTCCTCCCGGGAGGCACGCTGACATTCGTCCTCTCCGCCGCCGTCGCGGACCGGGCCTGTGAGACCCTGCTGGAAAACGGGTGTGGCTCGATCCAGTTCTATCCCTTCTGGCCGCGAGCGGGCCGTGAAGCGAAACTGGTTCTGGTCCGCGCGGTCCATGGCGGCCGCGGGATCTTCCGGCTGCGGGCAGGACTGGTCCTGCACGAAGCGGACGGACGCTTCACGGCCGCTGCCGAGCGCGTCCTGAGGGACGGAGAAGCCCTGCCCGAAGGTCAGGGCCTCTCCGTCTGATCTTCAGCTGAAGACGTTGCCTTCAAACGCTTCTTCCCAGGTGCCGGACGTGGAGGCACGGGAATATTCGGTCGAACGGTTCTCGAAGAAATTGGCATGTTCGACCGCGTTCAGCATGTCGTCGATCCACGGCAACGGGTTGCTTTCCTGCCCATAGATCGGGTCCAGACCCAACTGCGTCAGGCGACGGTCCGCGATGAAGCGGATATACGCCTTCACGTCGTCGGACGACATACCCTCGACCGGGCCCATTTCGAACGCCAGATCGATGAACGCGTCCTCATGCTCAACCGTCGTGCGGCAGACCTGCGTCAGTTCCTCGCGGAAATCAGCGGTCCACAGTTCCGGGTTCTCGCGGATGAACGTGCGGAACAGGCGGATCATGGACAGGCAGTGCAACGTCTCGTCACGCACCGACCAGGACACGATCTGTCCCATGCCCTTGAGCTTGTTGAAGCGCGGGAAGTTCAGCAGAATCGCGAAGGACGCGAAAAGCTGAAGCCCTTCCATGAACGCCCCGAAAGCCGCCATGGTCTTGGCAATTTCACGCTTGTTGTCGATGTTGAACGACTGCATGAAATCGTATTTGTCCTTCATCTCCTTGTATTTCAGGAAGGCCGAATACTCGGTCTCGGGCATCCCGATGGTATCAAGAAGATGGGAATACGCGGCGATGTGGATCGTCTCGATATTCGAGAACGACGACAGCATCATCAGCACTTCAGTCGGTTTGAAAACCTGACTGTAATACTTCATGTACGCCGAATTCACTTCCACGTCAGCCTGCGTGAAGAAGCGGAAAATCTGCGTCACCAGATGCTGCTCGGCCACCGTCAGCGTCCGGTGCCAGTCCTTCACATCATCGGCCAGCGGCACTTCCTCGGGCAGCCAGTGGACGCGCTGCTGCGTCAGCCACGCGTCATAGGCCCAGGGGTAACGGAAGGGCTTGTAGACCGGGTTGGCGGTCATCAGGTCGAAATGCTGCTCGGCCTGATGGCCAGTGGTCGGAGTCGTGTCGCTCATGATCGCGTCCTTTCGCATCCCGCCATTACTGGCAGGACAGGCACTCTTCGTAATCGCCGCTACTCATCTCGCCGCGCGGGGCGGCCTGAGCCGTGGCTTCGTATTTTTCGTCTTCCAGAATGTCGCTCTTCACCGCCAGCGTGGACACCGCATCGGCGCGCTGCACGGACAGGGAGCGGCAGTAGTAAAGGGACTTCAGGCCCTTCTTCCACGCCTGGAAATGGATCTGGTGCAGGTCGCGCTTGTGAACGTCGGCCGGCAGGAACAGGTTCACCGACTGCGCCTGACAGATGAACGGCGCACGATCGGCGGCATGTTCCACAACCCAGCGCTGATCGAGCTCGAACGCTGTCTTGAACACGTCCTTCTCGTCCTGCGTCAGGAAGTCGAGATTCTGCACGGAGCCCTTGTTCAGCGTGATCGCCGACCAGACTTCGTCCGTATCGTAACCGCGCTCCTCCAGAATCGTCTTCAGATGCCGGTTGCGCACCGAGAACGAGCCAGAGAGCGTCTTCTGCAGGAACACGTTTGCGCTGATCGGCTCGATACCGGGGCTGGCATTGCCCGTGATGATGGAAATCGAGGCCGTCGGCGCAATGGCGAGCTTGTGCGAGAAGCGCTCCATAAAACCGTATTCCTCGGCGTCCGGGCACGGACCACGCACTTCCGCCAGATGCTTTGACGCGGCATCGGCCTGCTTGCGGATATATTCGAAAATCTTCCGGTTCCAGACCTTCGCCATCACGGACTCGAACGGAATCATCCGGGCCTGAAGGAAGGAATGGAAACCCATCACGCCCAGACCGACCGACCGCTCACGCGCGGCAGCGTATTTGGCGCGCGCCATGTCGTCCGGTGCGCGATCGATGAAGTCCTGCAGCACGTTGTCGAGGAACAGCATGACGTCCTCGATGAACTGCGGATCATCCTTCCACTCGTCCCAGGTCTCAAGATTGAGCGAGGACAGGCAGCACACCGCCGTGCGGTTCTTGCCGTGATGGTCGATACCGGTCGGCAGCGTGATCTCGGCGCAGAGATTGGACGTCTTCACTTCCAGACCGGCCAGCTTGTGATGCTCCGGACGGGCGCGATTCACATGATCGGAATAGATGATGTAGGGCTCGCCCTGCTCCATCCGCGCCGTCAGGATCCGAATCCACAGACCACGCGCCGAGACCTTGCGGATCGTGCTGTGATCCTTGGGCGACAGCAGCGCCCACTCCTCGTCAGCCTCGACCGCACGCATGAACGCGTCCGTCACAAGCACGCCATGATGCAGGTTCAGCGCCTTGCGGTTCGGATCACCACCCGTCGGGCGGCGCATCTCGACGAATTCTTCCACTTCCGGATGCCAGACCGGCAGATACACAGCCGCCGAGCCACGACGGAGCGAGCCCTGCGAGATCGCCAGCGTCAGGCTGTCCATGACGCGGATGAAGGGAATGACGCCGGACGTCTTGCCATTACGGCCGATGTTTTCGCCGATGGAGCGCAGATTGCCCCAATAGGACCCAATGCCGCCGCCCTTGGACGCCAGCCACACGTTCTCGTTCCACAGCCCCACGATTCCCGAAAGGCTGTCTTCGGCCTCGTTCAGGAAGCAGGAAATCGGCAAGCCGCGCTCGGTGCCGCCATTGGACAGAACGGGCGTGGCCGGCATGAACCAGTGGCGGGAAATATAGTCATAGATCCGCTGCGCATGGCCCGCATCCGCGCCGTAATAGGAGGCCACGCGCGCGAAAAGCGACTGATAATCCTCGCCCGGCAGCAGATAGCGGTTGTTCAGGGTCGCCTTGCCGAAATCCGTCAGCAGGGAATCGCGTGAGCGATCCACCCTTACGGCATGATGGCCCGGAAGCTGCACGACATCGTCGAACATGTCCCCGAAATCAGCATCCGCCGAGAGGGGGGCTTCTCCAATGGGATGGTCAACAGGCGGACGCACATCATGGGCACAGGGAGCCTCATCTGACACGTCCGTCGTCACGTCATGAAGGGTCATCGCTCTCTCCGCCGGGCATCTATTTCTGAAGTGTTGAGCACTCATTTCCATCACTCCGAACCCGATCGCAAGCACGAAGTTCGCTTGCAAAATCGGAAGAGCTGTGAATTCGGACCATCCCATATTTAGGGAGGGAAATGGTTAATGACCCCAGATATAGTGCTGATCGCAGAAAACTGCCCCTAAGCGTTGTTATCCCAAGAGTTTTCCCCTAGGCCGTTTTGCCGGTGTGTGATGCCGGTCACAGGATTGGGAAATTTCGTGAACATCGCGTCGGGCAACGATCCGGACGGCACCACGTTTGAACGGGCAAGCCCACAAAACGGAAGAGCCCATCATGACGATCAAAAAGACAGCCTCGGCACACTGGACCGGCGGTCTCAAGGACGGCAAAGGCAAGATTTCCACGCAGAGCGGCGCCCTGCACGACCAGCCCTACGGCTTCAACACCCGCTTCGAAGACAAGCCCGGCACGAATCCGGAAGAGCTGCTCGGCGCAGCCCATGCAGGCTGTTTCACAATGGCGCTATCGATGATGCTTGAGCAGGCTGGCTTCAAAGCCGAATCACTGGAAACGAAAGCCACGGTGTCTCTGGACAAGTCCGGCGAAGGATTTGCCATCACGCAGTCTCACCTGACGCTGCGCGGCAAGGTTCCCGGCGCATCGGAAGCGCAGTTCAAGGAAATTGCTGAAAAGGCCAAGGAAGGTTGCCCGCTGTCGCAGGTCATCAAGGCCAAAATCACGCTGGACGCCACCTTCGAAGGCTGAGGCGTCGTTTCTGCTGGCCGGGGCTTAGCGGCCCCAGCCACACTGCGCATGGTCGCACAGCAGATGATCGGCCAGCACACAGGCCATCATCGCTTCGGCCACGGGAACAGCCCGGATGCCGATGCAGGGATCATGCCGCCCCTTCGTCATCACCTCGACAGACTCGCCATCGCGGGTGATGCTCGGAACGGGTGTGAGGATTGAGCTGGTCGGCTTGATCGCAAAGCGCGCCACGATGGGCTGTCCCGTCGAGATACCGCCCAGAATGCCACCGGCATGGTTGGACGCAAACTGCGGGCCCGGCGCAATCGGATCGGCGTTCTGCTCACCGCGCAATGCGGCTACAGCAAAACCATCTCCAATCTCGACGCCTTTGACGCCATTAATGCCCATCATGGCTCCGGCCAGATCGGCATCGAGCTTGCCATAGACCGGTGCGCCGAGTCCGGCAGGCAGACCCTCCGCCACGACTTCAACCGTCGCGCCAATCGACGATCCATCCTTGCGGATGGAGTCGAGCAGCGCCTCCCACGGAGCGACCGAGCCCGCATCCGGGCACCACAGCGGATTACGCTCGACCTCGTCCCAGTCCCAGCGGGAAGGGTCGATGGTCTGCCCACCAATGCCCGTCAGGGCAGCGCGGATTTTCACGCCCTCGCCCACCAGCGTCTTCAGCAGCACCCGCGCCACAGCCCCTGCGGCAACCCGCATGGCCGTCTCACGCGCAGAGGAGCGCCCGCCCCCGCGATAGTCGCGGATGCCGTATTTCATGTCGTAAGCGATGTCGGCATGACCGGGGCGATAGCGGGTTGCGATATCGCCGTAATCCTTCGACCGCTGATCGGTATTCTCGATCATCAGCGAAATGGGGGTACCGGTCGTCTGGCCTTCGAACACGCCCGACAGGATCCGGACCTGATCCGGCTCTCGGCGCTGCGTGGTAAAGCGGGACTGCCCGGGACGACGACGGTCGAGCCAGGGCTGGATGTCCTCTTCGGACAGCTTCAGGCGGGGTGGGCAGCCATCGATGACGCAGCCGATGGCTGGCCCGTGGCTCTCACCCCAGGTGGTGACGCGAAAGAGCTTCCCGAAGCTGTTGTCCGACATGTCAGTTCCCGGAGCCGACCGCTGCGATATCCGGTGCGTCCGGGTTCTTCATGCCGACCGTGTGGTAGCCACAATCCACATGATGGATTTCGCCCGTCACGCCGCTGGACAGGTCGGAAAGCAGGTACATGCCCGAACCGCCGACATCCTTGAGGGTCACGTTGCGCTCCATCGGAGCATTGAGCTGGTTCCAGCGCAGGATGTAGCGGAAATCGCTGATTCCGTTGGCGGCCAGCGTCATGATCGGACCGGCGGAGATGCCGTTCACGCGGATATCGTCGCGGCCCAGATCGGCAGCCATGTAGCGCACGGAAGCTTCCAGAGCCGCCTTGGCCACGCCCATCACATTATAGTGCGGCATGACACGCTCGGCGCCGAGATAGGTCATGCTCAGGAACGAACCGCCCGGATTCATCATCGCCGACGCACGACGTGCAACGGCGACGAAAGAATAACAGGAGATGTCCATGGCCTGCAGGAAGGCATCGCGCGGCGTGTCGATATAACGGCCGCGGAGATACTGCTTGTCGGCAAAGGCGATGGCATGGAGCACGAAGTCGATCTTGCCCCAGACCTTCTCGATCTCGTCGAACGTGGCGCTGATGGCATCGTCGTCGCTGACGTCACAGGGAATGACAAGGTCAGACCCGACGCTCTCGGCCAGCGGACGGACGCGCTTGCCCAGCGCCTCGCCCTGATAGGTGAAAGCAAGTTCAGCACCCTGTGCCGCACAGGCGCTGGCAATGGCCCAGGCGATGGAGTGCTTGTTGGCAACACCCATGATCACACCGCGCTTGCCCTTCATGAGCGTGCCGGTCACTGGAGCCGGGATATTGTCTTCCGTTTCAGACATGGTGATTTCCTGAATCGCGTTGGCGTATTGAGGGCCGTGGTTGCACAAGCGCCCGTTACAGACAAGACTTTGCGATGATTGCGCCGTTTTTTGCCCTTTGAGCAGGACATTAAGGCATCACTCCGGCGCTGAGGAATTTCCGCCCATGCGTTCGAAATCCGCTCACGTTTCCATTGAGCCGTTCGATTTTTCCGAACGTCATTCCGTTCTCATCCACGCGCTGCCCGGCACCATCCTGAACTGCGTCCGGCACTACCGTCTGGATGAGGACCCTCTCATCCGCTCCGCCCTTTCCCTGCGCGGACTGCCTGCCCGACTGCTGCAACGCCCGCCACCAACGCCTCTCGAACTTCGGGACTTCACCCTCCTGTCGGCGACCGATCACAGCCTGGTCTATGGGCTGAAAGGGGCTTTCTGGCAGACGGATTACGGACTGCATCATTTTGACACCCCCATGGCGTTTCTCGGGGACAGGGATGCGTCCGTTGCAACCCTGATCCTGTCATTTGTCACCGCTCCCGCAACGCACGGGCGGACGCGCCTTGTCACGCACACACATGTTTTGTGCCCAACCCTTCGTGTCCGGCAACGCTTCCTGCCCTACTGGCTTGTGATCCGCCCCGTCAGCGGACTGCTGCGCCGCCGCATGCTGTCCCAGATCAAGGCGCGGTGCGAGCGAAACACCTAGAATGCTTCGATAGCTGGCCGGATGGCTGGAACGTGCCAGCCGCGTTATGATCACGACACTGGCGCGCCAATCTTGTTCCAAGGAGACTCCGATGTCCGACATCCCCCTGATTGACCTCAAGGCCGATCCCTTCGCCCTGTTCGCGGCCTGGATGTCGGATGCCGAAGCTGCCGAGCCAAACGACCCGAATGCGATGGCCGTCGCCACGTCTACCCCTGACGGCCGACCTTCCGTCCGGATGCTTCTGCTCAAGGGCGTGGATGAGCGTGGCTTCGTTTTTTATACAAATCTGGAAAGCCGCAAGGGGCGCGAACTGCTGGCCAATCCGCATGTCGCCCTGCTGTTCCACTGGAAGTCCATCCGTCGCCAGATCAGGATCGAAGGCCCGGTCGAAGCCGTCAGCGCCGCCGAAGCCGACGCCTATTTCGCAAGCCGCTCGCGCATGTCCCGCCTCGGCGCCATCGCGTCCGACCAGTCCCGTCCGCTGGATGATCGCACTACCTTCGAGGAACGCCTGAAAGCGGCGGATGAAAAATATGGCGACGGGCCGATCCCCCGCCCGGCAAACTGGTCGGGCTTCCGCGTTCTGCCCGAAGCCATCGAGTTCTGGCAGGATCGTCCCTACCGCCTGCATGACAGGGCCGTCTGGACCCGTGACGGAAAAGCCCATGACGGAAACGCATGGAACGTCACGCGACTTTATCCGTAAATACATCATAACGACGTACAGTGATTATTGGCCGGGGAGCCTCAGACCCATGCTTATCGACATCAAGAACATCCTTCTCCCCCTCAACGGCTCCGATGACCTCGATGCCGTCATGTCGGTCGCGCTCGATTTCGCGCGCCGTTTCGACGCACATCTTTCGGCTGTCGTGGTCGGCTCGGACCCGTCCGAAGTCGCCACACTGGCCGGTGAGGGCATTTCAGCCGGCATGGTCAATGAAATGATCGACACGGCCACGACCGAGGCACAGCGCCGTGCAATCGCGATCCGCAGGGCTTTTGACGCTTTCATCACCGAACATGGCATCCGCCGCGTCGAGCCCTCGAAGATCGGCTCGTCCGCAGGCGACGGCGTCAGCGCGAGCCTCGATGTCCTCAACGGAACCGAACACGATTCCCTGACATGGCGCTCGCGTCTGGCCGACATGACGCTGGTGCCGAACCTCGCGAAGGACGGCGACCCGCGCGCTTCCGAAACGCTGCACGCCATCCTGTTCGACAGCGGACGCCCGCTCCTGATCGCGCCGCCCACCGCGCCGAAGACGATCGGCAAGCGCATCGCCATTGCGTGGAACGGCACGCCGGAAGCCTCGCTGGCCCTGCGCTGCATCCTGCCCTGGGCCCACAAGGCCGAAGCGGTGCAGGTCCTGACCTGTCAGGATTACCAGCGTCGCGGACCGGGTGCGGATGAAGTCGTGACCTATCTGCGGATGCACGGCATTTCCGCCACCGCCCGCGAGTTCGAAGCCGTGAACCGCGATATCGGGGCCGGCCTTCTGAAAGCGGCCACGGAGTTCAACGCCGACATGCTCGGCATGGGCGCCTACTCCCACTCGCGCCTGCGCCAGATGATCCTGGGCGGCGTTACTCGCCACATTCTGGAACAGGCTCAGCTTACCGTTCTCATGAGCCGCTGAACCCGCTTTCTCCGCCTGCCTGCCGATCTGAAGGAACCGTCATGTCCCTGCCCCGCCTCCTCTGCGCAACCTGCCTGACCCTCACGCTCGCAGGCACAGCGCTGGCCCCCGCCTCGGCCATGGACACCCGGTCTCCACCGCAGGCAGGCAGCTTCACCCTTCAGGAGCCGCAGGCCCGCCTGAAACTGCGCCTCGTTCCGGGCACAACACTCGCAACCGGCTATCATAGCCCGTTCTACCAGCAGAACCCCGCGACGGGCGCCATTACCCTGCGGACGGACGGGCTTCAGCCCTCCATTCGCGGCCAGACGGCTCCGGCCACCGTTCTGCGTGAAGGCACGGCCTGGTATTTCCAGCAGACACCGGCCGACATGACTGCCAGCCTGCATATCGACACCTGGCCCAGCGACCAGCGCGTCATCATCGGTCGCATCCAGAGTTCGCGCGGCGCCGCCGTGGAACTTGTCGCCGATGGCAAACACTCGCAGGTCAAGGTGACAGTCCATGACGGCAGCACAAGCCGGAGCGTCGTCGCCGGGACGATCTATCCGGACCGCAACATCAGCTACACCCTCTCCTCCCGCCCGAACGGCACACTTGTTGTTGTCGTCAACGGAAGCCGCAGCGTGCTCGCCATGCCGACGTCCGCGACGGCACCCGTCATGTGGTTCGAGGCCGTCTCAGGCCAGACGGGATGGCACATGCCCTGCCATGGCGATGTGGCTCAGGTGACCTTCACGTCCCTTGAAGTCCGTCATCCGGCACCCTGATGAGGAGGGCCGGGCGGGGATACATGTCCAACCTTTGCCGCCCGTAACGCCGCGTGCTACCCGACACGGCATGACCCTGTCTCCACGCCTTCTTCGCCTGTGGCTGGGGATCTGCCTGCGTTCCACGCGCTGGCAGGTCAGCGGCTCTCCCCGTGCGGTCGAAACGCTGCTGACGCCCGGTCAGGGAAGTGTGGTCGCCTTCTGGCACCGCTCTCTGGCCCTCAGCCCCGCCCTGTGGTTCTGGGCGCGCCCGCAGGAGCCACGGCTGGCGCTCCGCTTTCTGGTTTCCCGCAATCCCGATGGCGTGCTGATCGCAAAGATTGTCCGGCCATGGGGCATCATCGGTATCCACGGTTCGTCCAGCAAAAAGGGCAAGGACAAGGGCGGAGCCGCGGCCCTGCGCACAGCCCTGAAAGAAATTCAGAGCGGCTCGATCGTCGGCATCACCCCGGACGGCCCCCGCGGACCGGCTGAACAGGTCCAGCCCGGTGCCGTCGTCCTGTCCCGTCTGGCTCAGTGCCCCGTGGTGCCCCTCGGCATGGCCTGCACGAGTCTGCGGCTGCCCTCATGGGATGGGCTAAGCTTCCCGCTCCCTTTCGGACGCGGCACCCTCATCATGGGCGAGCCCCTGTTCCAGCCCGACTGCCCCACGCTTCAAACTGCGCTGCATGACGTCTCCCACCGCGCCGAAAGCAGTGTGCGGCAGCAGTCGTCCCATCCAGCCGACCGGCTGTGGCGTATGGCCGGAACCCTGCTCGCCCCCGCCCTGACTGTCATGCTGCGGGTCCGCCTGCATCGTGGCCGCGAACTTCCCGGCCGCCTGCGCGAACGCATGGGTCTGGGCAGCATCCGACGCCCCAGAGGCGAGCTTCTGTGGCTCCACGCCGCGAGCGTCGGCGAGACCCTCTGCGCCATGCCACTGGCCGACGCCCTTCTGGCCGCCAGACCGGAAATGCGCCTTCTTTTCACGACGGCCACGGTCACGGGCAGCGAAATCGTCGCCCGCCATCCCCTGTACGGACAGCGGATCCTCCACCGGTTCATTCCCCACGATGTCCCGCGCTGGCTGCGACGCTTCCTGAATCTGTGGCAGCCGGAAGGCGCCATTTTCGTCGAGAGCGAACTCTGGCCCGGCATCATCGCGGCCTGTGCACAACGGGACATTCCGGTCATGCTCGTTAACGGGCGTCTGTCGGACCGCTCCGCCCGCCGCTGGAACCGCCTGTGCGGCCCGGCGCAGCGCATGATGGAGCGCCTGTCATGGGTGGCCGCCCGCGGTCCGGAAGATGCGGCCCGTTTCCGCAGCCTCGGCGCCTCTCCGGTCTATGAAGACGGCGATCTCAAACAGGACGCCCCGCCCCTCCCGTATGACGAGACGGAATATGCCCGGCTGAAAGCCCTGATCGGCGAGCGGCCGGTCTTCGTGGCCGCCTCCACCCATCCGGGGGAAGAAGAACTCGTTCTTCAGGCCGCCGAAAACGCCAGAAAACGCCAGCCCGACCTGCTGACCATCATCGTCCCGCGTCATCCGGCCCGGGGCCCGGAACTGGCGGCCCGGTTCGGTCTGTCCCGCCGTGCCGCAGATCAGGATCCGACGCCACAGACACAGATCTGGCTGGCCGATACGCTGGGCGAGCTGGGCCTGTTCTATCGGCTGGCCGAGCGCTGCTTTGTGGGCAATTCCCTTGCCGGAAAAGGCGGAGGCCACAATCCGTTTGAACCATTACGTCTGGGCGTTCCAACAGCTACAGGGCCAAAAATGGAGAACTGGCGGGAGGCAATGACCACCGTTTCTGATACCATCCATATCGTGAACGATGTGGAGTGTCTGACACGATGGCTCGAATCTCCTCTCCCGCCCGTCAGGACAACGGGATTGCAGCGCTCCGTAGTGAGCGTCCTGCGGGACCGCATCCTGAAAACGGTTGAACGATGAGCCGTCGCCCGCCCCGTTTCTGGCTGCGCCCCACCCGCAGCATTGCCGCCCGTCTCCTGCGGCCGCTCTCCTTCATCGCCACAACACTCACCCGCCGCCGCCTCAGACAGCCGACTTTTCAGTCCTCCGTCCCGGTCCTGTGCTGCGGCAACATCACCACGGGCGGCACGGGCAAAACCCCCCTCACCCTTGATCTCGTGCAGCGCCTCAAGGATCGGGGCCATCATCCCCATATCCTGAGCCGGGGTCATGGCGGCCGGGAACGCGGCCCGGTCGGCGTCAACCCAAGCCGCAGCACACCCCGCGACGTCGGAGACGAACCGCTCCTCCTCGCACAGGCCGCGCCAACATGGATCGGCGCAAACCGTGCCGAAACCGCGCGCCTCGCCATTTCACAGGGCGCGGACTGCCTTGTCATGGATGACGGTTTCCAGAACCCGACCCTTCACCAGAATGTCTCCGTTCTCGTGGTGGACGGCGCGACCGGCTTCGGCAATGGATGCGTCCTCCCCGCAGGCCCCCTGCGCGAACCTCTGACAGACGCCCTTGCCCGCGCTCAGGCCGTGGTCGTCATGGGCGATGACCGGCACAACCTGATCCCGACATTCCCGCCCCATCTCCTGACCACACAGGCCAGACTGGTGCCCGGCCCCGAAATCCGGACCCTTCAGGGGCGCCGCATTGTGGCCTTCGCCGGGATCGGTCGGCCGGAAAAATTCTTCGACATGCTGCGTGACGCAGGTGTCGCCCCCATCCGCGCACTTCCCTTCCCCGATCACCATTTCTACACGCCCCGTGACATCCAGCGTCTCGAAGCCCTTAGCCGGGAATCGGGGACCACGCTGGTCACGACCGCAAAGGACGCCGTGAAACTGCCTTTCCCATTCCGCACTCAGGTCAAGGTCATCGGCGTCGAACTGCTCTGGGCTGACCCCAAAGCGCCCGAACGCCTCCTCGATCTGCTGTTTTCCGCAGCGTGACGTCTTTTCTGTACCGCGCGGAAACGCTTCTGGTCCGGGGACTGCTCGCCGCCATCCGCACCCTCCCGCCCGCGGCGTCCTCAAGCCTTGGCGGTCTTGTCGCCCGCACGATCGGGCCACCGCTGCCTGTCTCGAAGATCGCGGACCGGAACCTGCAACTCGCCATGCCCGAACTCGACGCCTCCGCGCGCCGACGCATCGTCCGCGACTGCTGGGAAAATCTGGGCCGCACGGTTGGGGAGTTTCCCCATATTAGCCGACTGAAACAGAACACGTCCTCCGGCGCGGGCTGGAGCGTGGAAGGCGCGGAGCATCTCGAAGCCGCCAAGGCATCGGGGCGACCGGTCATTTTCTTTTCGGGCCACATCGGAAACTGGGAACTCATGCCCCCGGTTGTGGCGCGCTATGGCATACCATTTGCCTCTTTCTATCGCGCGGCCAGCAATCCCGGCGTCGACAGCCTGATCCACAAGCTCCGTCAGGACGCGATGGGGCAGGACGTGCCCATGTTTCCCAAAGGCGCAAAAGGCGCGCGTGCCGCCCTGAAATACCTGTCAAAAGGCGGGAATCTGGGCGTTCTGGGCGATCAGAAAATGAATGACGGGATCGAGGCAAAGCTTTTCGGCCGCCCCGCCATGACGGCCTCCGCCGCAGCGGTGTTCGCCCTGCGACACGACGCCCTGATCGTAACGGGGCATGTCCGCCGCGACGGACCGGCCAGACTCGTGCTGGTCGTGGATCCGCCCTTCATGCCGACAAAGACGGACGACCGCGCAAAGGACGTGCTCGCTTTGACACAGTTCTTCAATGACCGTCTCGAATCATGGATCCGCGATATTCCGGGCTCCTGGCTCTGGCTGCACCGTCGCTGGGACAAATCGCTGTACCGGAATATGACAACATAATGTTGAGCTATGCGTTTAGAGCATGGCAGATTTGCCACAGTAGGGATGGTTTGTGTCGCAAAACTGTCTTCAGACGTTATTAAAGATTGTGAAACGCCCCTTTCGGACCCTAGCCTGAACTCATCACCACGACCCGGGTGCCCTGCCCGGCTTTTTGATGAGGACTTCCTGATGGCGCAGGTGGCTCACCTTCACGACCTTTCCCACGGCCGCAGCACGAGCAATATCGTGCCTCTGCGTCAGGGCCTTCTGCCGCGTCACCGCGAGTATCTGCTGCGCTGGCTGGAAGCCGGACAGCGGATGGGCGTTTTCGATGCGGAAATCGCGGATGCGTCCCATGATGTCGTGAATGTGGATGGAAGTGCGCCTGTCGATCACGTTCTGGTCTGGGTGCGTGAAAATCCCGATCCGGCCTACATGCTGCGTCCCCAGGGGATGCGCTGGGTCCTGATCGACCAGATCCGCGAGCATGAACTCGGAAGCTACGCCAGCTTCGAACTTGCCCTGCATGTCATCCGCCCGGTCCTGCCGCTCGCGGAGACCTGCGCCGCCTGAGCCTGCGCCCGGATATCTTCGACCCGACATAAAAAAAGCGCGCCGTTCAAAAAACGGACGCGCTTTTCTTTTGAAAAAATACAGCCTCAGGCCAGCCGTATCAGCTCGGGCGAATCGCCACATCCCGCGAGGCCGGAACCACAATGCGCGCGCCGCCGCCACGCTGGATCTGATAGATCGCCAGCGCCCGCGTAACATGCCCGTCCGGACGCAGACGGAACAGACCATCCACGCCCATATAACCATCCGGCCGCGTGAGCGCGTCCGTCGTCACGCCACCCTGACGGATCAGGCTTCCGGCCAGAGCCGCCGCGTCATAGGCAAAATCCGTCACCGGTGACGGAGCCTGCTTATACAGAGCCCGATACTGCGCGACATATCCCATGCGGTCATGCGCATCGGACGCCGCATACCAGGCGCCATGCAGAGCACCAAGCTTGCCGTCAAAAGCCTTCCACAACGCTGGCCCCATAATCTGGACCTGCGACGAATCGACATGATCCGCCTGAAGCGCGGTGATAACCCGTCCCAGTTCCAGCCCGGTATCGGCCAGCACCAGAGCGTCAAATGGCGGCGGCGGAACCGGCACAGCCTGAGCCGCGGGAACTGCGGCACCAGCCGGTGCACCCGCTGTGGGGGACAATGTGGGCGGCGTCACATCTGGCGTAGCGGCATTCGGGGCCGCTTCACCGGTGGGGTCAATCGCGGAGGGGCCGGTCGGTACATCCACAGCGGGTGGAGCGGCTGGCTGACGTGTCTCGATTGCAGAGAGCGTCTTCAGACCGTCATCGATATTCTGCGCATCCATCGTATGAAACACGATCTGCGGATCCTTCAGCCCCGCATCTCGGCACGCCCGCGCCAACCCGTCGCCCATGGCATGTCCAAAGGCGTTATCCGGCAGGAAAGCCGCAAAAGTCCTGCGTCCCGTCGCCCGCGCGGCATCGACCATCCGGCGCACCTGCTGCTCCGGTGTCAGACCCATCACCCACACACCCGGACGCGCCTGTGTGGAGTCGCTGGTGAAAGCCAGCTCCGGCTTGCCCGCATTAACGGCGAGCGGCGCCGCGGCAGACGTTTCGGTCGCGGTCAGAGGGCCAAGCAGGATGGCGTCCCCCCGTGCCAGCGCATCCCGCGCGGCCTGCTCCGCGCCACCCGGGGCGTTGGTGTCATGCACATCCAGCGCAGGCGATCCCTTGGCCGAGAGCGCCAGTTTCGCCGCATCGCGCATCCGCGTGCCATAGGCGGCATTGCGCCCCGTCAGCGGAAGGATCAGCCCGACATCATGCGCGCCCGGCCCTTCGGAAACGCCCGGAATACCGCCCACACCCGGCACGGAAGAGGACCCGCCACCCGAGCAGGCGGCGAGGGTCAGGAAGGTTCCCGCGGCAAGGCCGGTGCTTACACCCTTGCGCAGACGGCTCAACGGGCGACAATGCGCCCCTGAGTTTGTCACCGAGGATGCAGATGTCCGAAAAGTCATGTTCCGCTGAAACTCCCTTGAGCGATGCGGCTGAAACGTTACCGGCCGCCCCCCTGCCAGCGCAGGGGCAGGCCGAAGGTGGATGTCTGATATTGGTTGCAACGCCAATCGGCAACCTGGGCGATATCAGCGAACGCGCGATCGAGGCGCTGAACACCGTGGACGCAATCCTCTGCGAGGACACGCGCGTCACGGCAAAGCTCCTGCTATCGCGCAATATTGCCACACCGACCCACACACTGCACGACCATAACGAGCAGGACCGCACTCCGTTCCTGATCGAAAAACTGCAGAACGGCGCACGCTATGCGGTCGTCTCCGATGCCGGCACACCTCTGGTCTCGGACCCCGGATACCGGCTGGTCCGCGCCGCCATCGCCGCTGGCATCCATGTGACGGCCATTCCCGGCCCGAACGCTGTCGTGACAGCCCTGACGCTCTCGGGCCTGCCGCCCCTGCCCTTCATGTTCCTGGGCTTCCCCGCACCCCGCAGCGAAGCCCGCAAGACCGGTTTTGCTGCTCTGCGTGCCGCCGAACAGGCCGGACTGCATTCCACGCTGATCTGGTACGAAGCTCCGCACCGCCTGATCGAAAGCCTCGAAGACCTGATCGACGTTTTCGGCCCGGACCGCGAAGCCGCAGTCGGGCGCGAACTCACCAAACGCTTCGAGGAAATGGTACGTGGTACGCTGACAGACGTGCTGGAGCATTTCCGCATGACAGCACCACGGGGCGAAATCACGCTGCTGATCGGCCCGTCTGCCGAAGATGACAGCGGAGCGGCCGATCTGGACACGCATCTGCGCGAAGCCCTGAACACCCATTCGGTCAAGGACGCCGCTGCTCTGGTCGCGGGAATCGTAAAGCTGCCCAAACGCACGGTCTATGCCCGTGCGCTCGAGCTCTCACGCGAACTGAAAGACTGAACTCAGTCTGCCTTGGGCAGGACGAACAGGGACTGCGGCACGCTCCCGCCCAGATGGACGTCAGACAACGAAATCGTGGTCGTCCGTCCCTGCGCGTCCACAACGCTCCACCCCAGAAGGCCCAGCGGCGCATCGGAAAACACGAGCGTCAGAGTGCCTTCCCCGGCGCTCTGCGTGCGGACGACCTGCACCCGGATCTGCCCGTCCCGATGCTCGAACCCCGTCACCGTCACATCACCTGACAGCTTGAACTCGGGCCGCAGGAGCAGCCCAAGGGGGGTGCGGTCCAGCGGAATGACCGTGACCTGATCGACGCTGCGATCCTGAAACACCACGCGCCCGTCATTGGCGACCAGCAGCAGCGGGCTCGGCTTGTCATAATCAAAGCGCATCCGCCCCGGACGGTCGAGCGTCGCCGTCCCGGTCGTCGCACTGCCATCCGCCGCAATCTGGCGGAAACGCGCTTCAAGCGTGCTGACCTTCCCCAGCGTCTCCTCGATCCGGGAAACCCAGCCCTGATCCGCGGGACGAAGCTGAACGGGAGTCGCCTGCGCAAATGCCGCGCAAGGCACAGCTACGGGA
>CALFLO010000107.1 GCA_937880175.1 uncultured Gluconobacter sp. | reverse complement strand
TCAGGCCGCAGAAGACATCCCCCCCGGACCTTTGATGCCGCTCTATGTGGATCCCCCCGAAGCCAAGCCCCCCGCAGCCGGTCTGAGGCCTGCGCCCCTGTGAGCCATCCTGAAAAGGATTTCCAGTTACAGACAATGGGGATCGGGTGCGCCCCTCTTCTGGCTGCCCTGCATGAAGTCACGTTTCGCGGCGGCGAAGTCTGGGATGCAACTTCTTTTGTCAGTTTGCTTTCAGTGCAGGGTACTGAAGGCACTATTGCGCTTATCGACAATAATCCCGTCGGTTTCATTCTTTCACGGACTGTTCTGGACGAGACGGAAATCCTGACCCTGGCCGTCCACCCGGATTTCCGCCGCCGAGGCATTGGAAAGTCTCTGGTGCAAAACGTTCTGGGCAAAGGGAAAGTATTTCTCGAGGTAGCAGTCTGTAACAATCAGGCCGCTGCGCTGTACGGGAAGTGCGGTTTTATAAAAGCGGGCCTCCGTCGCGGTTATTACAGGGACGGAAGTGACGCCCAGGTGCTTGTTTCTAGCGACGTTTAACGCTCAGGAAGTAAAGATCCGGGCTGCCAGCAACAGGTGAATCCGCCAGAATTGCATGGCCCAGTGCCCGCACGGACGCACCAACATTTCTGCGTGTTTCTGTTCCGTGGAGCCGGACTTCAAGTGTCTGTCCGGAAGTCATGGCGTCGAGTTTGGCCCGCACATATACTGTTGTCATGGGGCATTTTTTTTCAGTTATATCTATGAAAAATGTTTCATTTTCTGTCACGCACATGTTTCTTTCTTTTTATGCTTGAACGCAGCAATTTATGACTGCTACATGCTCACTCGCTCAAGGATGAAGGACTTAACTACAATGTCGCAAGAGACAAGTGCTCCCGAACTGCACCAGCTGACCGCGCAGATCGTTACTGCCTATGTATCGAACAATGATATTCCGGCTGACGCTCTCCCGGCCCTGATCCGGTCCGTCCATGAATCTCTTGCAACGGTGAACGTTCCGGAAGAGGCTCCTGTTGAAAAGCCGGTGCCGGCCGTGTCGCCGCGCAAGTCGGTTTTCCCGGACTACATCATCTGCCTGGAAGACGGAAAGAAGCTCAAGCTGCTCCGCCGTCACCTCAAGACCGCCTATAACATGACGCCGCAGGAATACCGCGAGCGCTGGGGCCTGCCGCCGGAATACCCGATGGTCGCTCCGAACTACGCGAACCACCGCTCGTCTCTGGCCCGCAAGATCGGCCTCGGCCGTCGTCGCGAAGACTGAGAGCCTTTTTCCCTGCCGCCGGTTTCTTCATCCCGGCGGTAGGGAAAGCCTGACAGGTTCCACGAAGTGGACAACAAGCCTGTTTTTCGGCTAGGCCGCAGATATGGTCGCAGATACGAAAACCGCTGAGAGACGCGCCAGCCCAGGGAATCGGAAGGCCCCGTCTTCCAAGGCTCAGCCTTCCCCTGTGCCGGATGATTCGCACATTGCCCGCCTGTGTGTGGAAAGCGGTCTGAAAATGACTGGACAGAGACGGGTGATCGCCCATGTCCTGTCCGTTGCCGACGATCACCCGGATGTCGAGGAGCTTTATCGCCGCGCATCCGAGATCGACAGCCGCATTTCCGTCGCGACAGTTTACCGCACGGTGCGCCTGCTGGAAGAAAAAGGCATTCTCGAACGCCGCGATTTCGGCGGTGGCCGGGCGCGCTACGAAGCCAGTGACAGCGGCAACCACTACCATCTGATTGATGTGGACAGTGGTCGTGTCATCGAATTCGAGGACGAGGAGCCGGTGCGTCTTCTGGCCCAGCTTGCCCAGCGTCTGGGATTTGATCTTGTCTCGCATCGGATTGAACTGTTCGGCCGTCGTGCCGAAGGCGAGGACAAGAAAAAATCCCCTTCAGAGAACAGGAACAAGAGCGGATCATGACCACCAAACCGGCTGGCGTACCCCTTTCCGCTCCGGAGGGCGACACTGTCGCCCCAGCATCAACGCCGGTATCGGCTTCCACTCCGCACTCACTGACCAGCAGCGAGGAAACCCTGCGGCAGATGGAGACGCTCTCCACCCTGTCCCTGAACCGCGAAGGCGGTTTTCAGGAACTGCGCGGCGGGATGCTGGGTGTGCGAATCGCCGAGACGGCCGAAGAACGCGACGCGGCGCAGGCCCTGCGCTACCGCGTTTTCTTTGAGGAACTTGGCGCCCATCCGGACGAACGCGCCTTCCGCACCAAGCGCGATGTGGACGAGTTCGACGAGGCCGCCGATCACCTTCTGGTCATCGACCACTCAAAAGGTCCCGGCGCCGCCAGCGTTGTCGGCACGTACCGTCTGCTGCGCTCCGATGCGGCCGAGAAGGTCGGACGCTTTTACACGGCTTCCGAATACGACATTTCAACCCTGACGGAATTTCCCGGTCGTCTGCTCGAAGTCGGACGCTCCTGCGTGGCTCGGGAATATCGTGGCCGCTCGGCAATGCAGCTCCTGTGGCGCGGCATTGCGTCCTACATCTTCCTGCACCGGATCGACGTGCTGTTCGGTTGCGCCAGCCTTCCGGGTACCGACCCCGATGCCCTGGCTGACCAGCTCACCTACATGCACCACAACCATCTGGCGCCTCCGGCCCTGCGCATTCGCGCGCTGCCGGACCGTTATGTGGAAATGCAGCGGACCGACCCGCATGTGCTGGACTATCGCGCCTGCCTCAACAAGCTGCCGCCACTGATCAAGGGCTATCTGCGTCTGGGTGGCTATGTCGGTGACGGTGCGGTGGTAGACGAGCAGTTCAACACCACGGATGTCGCTGTTCTGGTGAAGAGCGAACTTCTGGCGGACAAGTATTACCGTCATTACGAACGCCGCCTGCGCGACGCCCTCGACTGACAGCCTTCTCGCAGCCGGATCATCACGATCCGGCTGTTTTTGTGTTTCAGCCTCTTCGTCAGCCGGACGGTTCCTTCATGATTTCGACGCTCCCTGTCCGTGGCTGGCGCCTGGCCGGACTGATGCTGCTCGCCGGTGCGCTGGCAGCCCTGTCCCTGCCACCCGTCCACATCCTGTTCCTGCTGCCCGTGGGGCTCGCAGTCCTGTATCGCGTGTCCGAAGATGCGCGGTCGTGGAAACAGGCAGCGTGGTGCGGCTTCCTGTTCGGCATGGGCTTTCACACGGTCGGGCTCTACTGGCTGACCAACGCGATCCTCACCCGCGTCCATGAGTTCTGGTGGGTCGTTCCCTTCGCATCCCCCGGCGTGGCCCTGCTGATCGCCCCGTTCATCTGCGTCCCGGCGATGCTGTGCCGCGTGGTGCGTCCCGGCTGGCGGCGTGTGCTGATGTTTGCGGGAAGCTGGACCGTCATGGACATGGGGCGCGTCTTCATGTTTTCGGGCTTTCCGTGGAACCCGCTGGGAAGCGATCTGGAGTTCCCGGGTCTTGCCGGTGACATCATGATCCAGCCAGCTGCAGTTCTGGGTGTGGACGGCCTGTCGCTCGCCCTTGTTCTGGGGTCGCTCGCCCTGTTCCGCGGCAGACGCGCGGCTGTGGCCGTGCTGGCCGTAGCGGTGCTCTGGATCGGCTTCGGGACGTGGCGCCTGTCGTCCGCCACGCCCCTGAATATCACCAATCCCCGCGCCGTTCTGGTGCAGGGCAACGTGCCTGAAGCGGAAGTCATCAGCCATGCGGACGCCGTCGGCAATTTCCGCCGCTATCTGAGCCTGACCGCACAGGGGGCGCAGAAGGCTTTTGCGCAGGGTGGTCGCCCGCCCGTGGTGATCTGGCCGGAATCCGGCTTTCCCGGCCTGCTGGACGAAGACGCGCTCGCCCGGCAGATGATCGCCCGTGCGGCTGAGGGCGCTCCGGCGCTGGTCGGCTCGGATCGTGAATCCGGCAAGGACTGGTTCAACAGCCTGATCGCCGTCGCCCCCGATGGCAGCATCGCCGCGATTTATGACAAGAGCCGTCTGGTCCCCTTTGGCGAATACCAGCCCTGGATCCTGCCCTTTAACGTGCTTCCGGGCGTCCTGACGCCGGGGCCGGGCCTGAAGACATGGGATCTGCCGGGACTGGGGCGTGTAGGCCCGATGGTCTGCTACGAGATCATTTTCTCAGGCTCCGTCACGGCCCGCAACGACCGCCCGGACTGGCTCGTCACGATCTCGAATGACGCCTGGTACGGCAACAGCGCTGGCCCCCGACAGCATCTCGCCACGGGCAGGATGCGGGCCGTCGAAGAGGGCCTGCCGGTCGTTTTCGCCAACAATACCGGCATTTCCGCGATCTACGATGCCACCGGCCACGAAACCGCCCGTCTGGGGTGGGGCCGCGCCGATGTGCTGGTCAGCGACATCCCGTCGCCGCTCCCCCCGACCTTTTTCTCCCGTTTCGGTCGGGCCACGCCCCTCACGCTCTCGATCCTGTGCATGGTGCTGGCGGTGCTTCCCATGGGGCGGAAGAAGCGCGACTGGGACCTGTGAGTGTATAAAGGTTAACATTGACAATCTGGGGTTGTCTTATTAACCATTTACAGGTGTCAGAAAAAGAAACTTCCCCGGATCGCGCCCGTCCCGAATCCCGCAGTTCTGCTGCGGCGGGGCCTGTGGACGTCCATGTCGGCAACCGTATCCGGTTGCGCCGGACCCTGATGGGGCTGTCGCAGGAAAAGCTGGGTGAGGCGCTGGGGCTGACCTTCCAGCAGATCCAGAAATATGAACGTGGCGCCAACCGCGTGGGCGCCAGCCGCCTGTACGATCTGGCGCAGGTTCTGGATGTGCCGATCGGCTTTTTCTTCGATGACATGCATGAGCCGCAGGCCACCCGCCCGTCCGCGTCGTCCAGCACGTCCCGGCCGGTTTCTGCTCCCGCGTCCACTTTCAATCCGGTCTTCGGGCAACCACAGTCCGCTCAGGCGCCCGTCATGGGGTTCGCCGAGACGCAGTCGGCATTCGGGGCTCCTCCGCCCCGCGCTCCTGCCGCGCCTCCCCCGCGTCTGTTCGATCTGCCGGTGGATGAAGCCGCCCTGTTCAGCCGTCGCGAGACGGTTGATCTGGTGCGCTCC
Organism: uncultured Gluconobacter sp.; assembly: GCA_937880175.1. Classification (GTDB taxonomy): domain Bacteria; phylum Pseudomonadota; class Alphaproteobacteria; order Acetobacterales; family Acetobacteraceae; genus Gluconobacter. The sequence goes on along the minus strand of CALFLO010000107.1, from coordinate 2,539 downwards.
TATTACCGCATCCCGGACCCCGCGGTCCGTAAGCGGATGCTGGACCTGATCCGCTCCCTCGGCCCGGTGGACACCAAGGCAGACTGAGCCTTATTCCCGGCGCAGAATGCTGTCGTTCACGAAAGACGCCAGCTTTCCGGCCTTGAAATCGGCCCGCAGACGGTCCTCGTCATACTCGTCCCGCACCCAGTCCAGAAACGGCAGCCGGCCTTCCGCTTCCTTCTGATAGCGCAGGAAAAACGCATCAAGGATGCCGGTGCGCGAGCGGTTGAAATGCCCGAAGCGCCAGTGCAGCTGCCCCAGCGCGTCCTGCGCCGTGCCGCCCTCGAACATCAGCACCAGTCCCGATGCCAGCCCCGCCCGGTCCGCGCCGGACTTGCAGTGCATGAGCATGGGGAAGGCGAGCGTCTGGTACATGTCGTAAAAGCGCAGGATGCGGTCGCGATGCGGTGCCCCCCGGCTCTCGAAGGCCATGTCCAGATGCGCCAGCCCCAGTTTCGCACTAGCGCCACGTGACAGCGCATCCGAGCCGCATTTGCGATGGCCGCGCAGGTTCACGAGTGTCTTCAGATGCAGCCGCCGCATCAGGCTGCGCAGGCGTGCGGGCGTCGGATGGTTGCAGCGCCAGACCTTGCCCGGCACGACCGGCGCGAGATTGGTCCAGCCCAGCCGGAAAATGGAATGGTCCACGAACAGACTGTCCCACCAGGCGCGGCGCCGTGTGGCGGGGGACGTGATCCGGCCTTCGAACATGGTAACTCATCCTTGCTGGACATGCCGCGGCACAGGGCGGGGCGGCAGGAGAGGCGGCGTGAAGAACGCGCTGTGTCCCATCCCGCAAAGGGATGCGTCAACCGCCGAAAAGTGCTATATTGCGTCTCATGCGCTTCGTTTCCCCTTTCGTCATGCTGTCGTTCCTCGCCATGACAGGATGCGGGTCCATGTTCAGCGGGCCCTCGCCGGACATGGCCGCCCTTCCGCCGCCGGGTGCGGCCCCCGGTCATCACACCCATGGCAGCAGCACGTCCCGCCACCATCAGGCCAGCGGCATGTCCTATGCCGACGACGCCCCTGTGATGCCCATGCCACCCGGTGCGCAAAGCCCTTCCGCGCCTTCGCATGATACGGCCAGCAGCGGATCTCCGGGCGGCATGTCCTTCGGGGGCGGTCAGGGCGGCAGCGTGGATATCGCGCCCCATCCCGCAACGCCTGATACCGAAGTCTCCTACGGGCAGAACGGCGCCTCCAACTGACCCGCTGACTGTCGGCTGTTCTTCATGATTGCGTAACTCTTGGTGTGTTACGGGCTTTGACCTGAACACGCGCCAAATCGACGCTCTGGAGACTCCGACTATGACTGAGCAGGTCAAGGCAGATATCGCCGAACGACTGCTTTTTCTCGGCATCGGCGCAGCTGAGGAAGCCCATCTCGCCCGAATCCGTCCCCAGGCACTGCGGGTGCTCGGGCCTGCGCTGGACCGCTTTTATGGCCGGATTCACAAGACTCCGACCCTGAACCGTTTTTTTGCCAACGAGCAGCATCGCATCGGTGCGCGCAACCAGCAGGAAAAGCACTGGAAGCGGATTCTTGAAGGCGATTTCGGTGCCGATTACGTCGAGAGCACCCGCGCCATCGGCAATACCCATGCCCGCATCGGCCTCAAGCCGCAGTGGTATGTCGGTGGCTACGCCCTGCTGATCGAGGGCATGGTGACGGAACTGCTTTTGCAGTACTGGCCCCAGCCCCGTCGCAGCTTTCTGGACCGTCTGTTCCGACGCCCGGCTCATGGAACATCCGCCGAGGAAGCCGCCGCACAGATCGGCCTGCTGATCCGCTGCGGGTTGCTGGACATGGAACTCGGGCTGGAAACCTACACCCAGAATCTGGATGTCCGGGAACGCTCGCGTGCGGAAGGCGAGCGGATCCAGAGCCTTGCTGCACTTTCGGACGCGCTGGCGGATGCGCTGGACCGTATGGCAGGTGGCGATCTGGTTCAGCAGATCGATCCGGCACTGGAGGAAAACGGCTCAACCCGCATGAGCGGCGCCTTCCATCGCGCCTGTGAAGGTCTGGGGCGCATCGTCCATGCTGTCCGCGAAACCTCCGGTGTCGTGGAACAGCGGGCGCGGGAAATCAGCAGCTCTACGGAAGACATCACCTGCCGCATCGCCGAACAGGTGGATGCTCTGGCAGCTGTAGCGCGCAACATCACGGAACTGACGTCCTCGGTAAAGGGGGTCGCGGACGAGGCCCGTCAGGCCGATACGACCGTGGCCGACTGCTGTCAGGAAACCGAGCAGGGGCGCGATATCGTTGCCAAAACCGTCGAGGCCATGGCGAAGATCTCGTCTTCGTCCAACCGGATCGTGCAGATCATCGGCGTCATCGATGAGATTGCTTTCCAGACCAATCTTCTGGCGCTCAATGCTGGCGTCGAAGCCGCGCATGCCGGGGACGCGGGGCGTGGTTTTGCCGTCGTAGCGCAGGAAATCCGGGCCCTGGCGCAGCGTTCCGCCACGGCCGCCAAGGAAATCAAGT
>CALFLO010000106.1 GCA_937880175.1 uncultured Gluconobacter sp. | reverse complement strand
GGCAGAGCGCAACACCGAGGGGGGTGACGACGATCGGCCGGTTCATCAGGATCGGATGTGCGATCATGGCGTCGAGCAGCGCATCGTTCGTCAGGGTCGGATTATCGAGGCCAAGTTCGTGAAAGGGCGTGCCCTTTTCCCGCAGGACCGAGCGCACCGGAACGCCCATACGGGCGATCAGATCGACCAGTTCCGCACGGCTGGGAGGCTTTTTCAGATATTCGATGATCCGGGGTTCTTCGCCGCTGTTGCGGATCAGTGCCAGAACGTTGCGCGACGTGCCGCAGGCCGGGTTGTGATAGATCGTGATGGTCATGAGCGGGCTTCCGGGGAGGGACAGCAGGAGGACAGGGTCGCGACTAGAGGCGCGCAGAGTTCGGGACTGCCCGCGCAGCAGTCCCTGACAAGGAAAAGCAGCAGGTCACGCAGGCGCGGAAGACAGGCGCGATAGACGATCAGCCGACTATCGCGTTGCGAGGTCAGCAGGCCGGCACGGGTCAGGGTGGCGAGGTGGGCCGAGATCGTGTTCTGTGGGACATTGAGATGCCGCGCGACATCTCCGGCGGGTAATCCGTCCGGCTCGTAGCGCACCAGCAGGCGAAAGATCTCCAGTCTTGTGGATTGCGACAGGGCGCTCAGGGCTGCGAGGGTAGATTCTGTATCCATATATCCGGTATTGTGGATGTATTGTCGTAAGTCAAGCTATCCTGTGTGAGGAAACGGAGATCACGACTGTCGGCTTCCTCAACTTTTCTGCTCAGACCAGACATTCCGCTTACCCCCCTTAGCGGACTTTCATTGCCTCATCTGCCCATAGGGCAATCTCACTTGCGGAGGGATTTTCAAGGTTCTCCGCTGCCTCAGCAGCGCTCGCTGCAAGACGATGCATCGTTACTGTCCAGGGGGCGTCTTCCGCTTCGTTCGGGAGGGCGGCGTTGATATACGCGCAGGCATCCACGAACTGCCTCAGTCCCTCGACGAACAGGGCTTCACAATCGGCCATGCTGCAGTCTTGCCGGTGATCAGTCATGCTGTGCTTTCCATGGATTGAGGAGTGGCACCCCCGAATACCGGAAATCATCCGTATTCCGTGTCACAACCGTCATGCCATGTACCAGGCCGGTCGCGGCGATAAGGGTGTCGCGCTCCGGGCCCGGATCCGGAACATGCAGGTGAGCGCAGCGGCGGGCGACCGCCAGATCGATGGGAAGTACCCGCTTCGAAAACTCGGGTAGCACGTAGTTCTCCAGCCAGTTCCGCAGAACGCTTCCCTGGGCGGGATCCCTGCGCTCGATCCGCATGACACCGACATCCAGCTCCATGACGGTGACGGCAGACAGGAAAAGGGTCTCGGCCTCCACCTGCTCTGCCCATCTGGCGACATTAGGGTCGGCCCTGCCCGCCCGCACCTTTCGCAGTTCGGAAACAACGTTCGTGTCCAGCAGGAACATCAGCCAAAGTCCGCGGGACGCAGGCCGAGGGTCATGGGCGTCGGATCGAAGTCGATATCTTCGGCACCAGGCAGGGCGAGTGCATCCGCGATCTTTCGCGGTCTGTGGGTCAGCCGGCGATAGTCGTCGATGCTCAGCAGAACATGCGCCGCCTTGCCGCGGTCGGTGATGAAGACAGGCCCCTCAACGGCAGCCTTTTTCGCCCGGGACGTGTCCTGGTTGAACTCACGACTGGAAAATGTGGTGACAGTCATCTCGGGAGCCTCCTGTTTCTTATGTAGCGACATTACTACAATGACGCAGGCAGCGCCACAGAAATCGGGCTCTTCCGGTCTGCACTCACAAACGGGCCAGCTAGTGTCCTTCACAGGGCAGGTGCCCGATCTGAAGCTGACATTCTGAACGGAGAAAGCCGATGAACACGATGGAGCATGGTGGTGCAATGGCAGTCGAGCGCGTCAAACGCCTCGTGGCGGAGGCGCGCAGCCGCACAGCCTCTTCGGAAAGCCCGCGGCCGAGGGACAGTTCCGTTGACGCGACTGAGGGAAACGCGAGCGTGGCCCCGAAGCGGGAGGGTGATCCGGGGTCGTCCCATCAGCATTGACGGGATATATCCCGAGTGCCTCGACATTCCCTCTTTCCACGGCGGCCATGCTCGGCCGTCCCTGTTATGGTGATTGCCTTGACGACACTCATTCCTCTTTGCGTCCCGTTTGAGCGCCGTAAGGAAGCAGCCCGGGGCGGTGCCACGTTCAACGGGGAGCAGAAGTGCTGGATGGCGCACCGGGACAAGCTCGACGCTCTATTGCCTTTCGTGCCTTACCGGTATCGGCCGGACCGCAAGGCCCCCTACATCCGCCCGTGGATGGTGCCGCAGGCTCTGTGGGGCTTTAATCTTCGCGCCTTCCTGGCGCCCGAAGACTGGAACCGGATCCGGAAGGATGCCTATGCGCGATCCGGATCCCGTTGCCGGGTGTGCGGAGGACGGGGTCCCCAATGGCCGGTCGAAGCTGACGAAGGATGGGCGTATGACGACGAGCGGCGGATCCAGACCCTCAAAGGGGTGATTTCTCTCTGTCCGGACTGCCATGGCGTGCGTCACTGGGGAAAGACCATGACCGAGGGCCGGCAGGATGCCGCTTTGGCCTGGATGGCAGAGGTGAATGGCTGGAACCACCCCGAAGCGGCGCGATGCGGAGACCAGGCCATGAAGCAGTGGCATACGCGCAGCCGCCATACCGACTGGCAGTGCGATATCTCCTGGGCAATCAGAACCTACAGTGTTGTGCCGATCAGGGACGGCGAAACGCTGGCCCGCGAGCTGAACCGGAAATTCGTGCGGCAGGCGCAGACGCGCGTTGGCATCAGGGCCGGGCACGTTACGCACATTGAACATCTGATCGGTGAGCGATAGGAAACAGATCACTCCCCTCCCCGCTCCGGCTGGAGGCCAGCGTCGCGGTCCAGACGGATGCCTGATCTGACCCGTTACAGGCGCAGAGGCGGGACCCCGGCCCGATACAGACCTTCGAACAGATCCCCGAGCGCCAGGCGCCGTCGCAAGGTCAGGCGTCGTTGAGCCAGATGATACATCCGGTCGTGCAGCAGATGGCAGCGCTGACAAAACGCGCGCAGATTGCGCAGCCGGTTGCTGGTGGGATCATGATTCAAATGGGCCGCTGCCAGAACCACCTTCGTCTGTCGTATTTGCAGATGCTCGATCAGGTCCGGAGGCGAGATGCGCCTGCCCCGGCCATTGAACCAGTGCCCCGTCTCCGGATGCTTCCACCGACCACCCGGCAGCACCTGAAGGTGATGTCCATGCGGCCGGCCGCAGCGCTGACAGACACCCCCTGCCCGCTCGAACCGCACCTGTCGGCTCAGCTCGGGCCAGTTGGGAGGATAAAGCGCTTTCAGTTCCGGTCGGATCGGCATTCAGTCTTCGTTAACACATTTCCGGTCTGTATTGGACAGGGTTTGTTCTCCTCTCTGCCCTGCCCCGGCTTCATGCTATCAGAAGCTAGGTTCTGGTTTCGCGGAGGCGTTCATGCTCAGCCATCTTCACATCGCAGGCTCGGCAAAGGCTGCCCGTGAGGCCGTCCTGGACCGGCTGGACCAGAAGACCCGGCAGCAGCTTCCTGCCGGCGATCTGACAGAAGCGGTAGCGCTTCTCTCGACCGGTCGCTTCTCCCCCCGTCTCTCTCTGGTCATTCGCGGCATCGAATACCGCGACAACGAATTTGCCGAAGACACGGTCCTGTCCACCGATGTCGAGACGGCGGAGGAGGCATTGGCCATCGCCAGTGCCCATCTGACCGCCCTGCCCTCCGGGCACGAACTGGCGATTGCTCTGGATCTCGAACCCGACCCGGTGTTCGTCGCCTGGCTCAGGCCGAAGGCCGCCAGACGGCGCAAGGCGGGATCGCAGGCGGCCACGCTGGCGCCGCTGGCCTCTCCTCTGGGTCAGCAGTCTGGCGCCGTCCTGCAGTGGTTCGACGCCCTGACCGACGAGGCCCTGCCCGACTATGACGGGACGCTGGTGACGGCGGAGCGCGCCTCGAAGACCTATTCCCGGGCGGCGAAGGCAGTGAACACACGCCGGACCTATCGCTCGGCCGTGCGCTCCTGGTGCGCATGGGCGGCAGGACATGCGCTCCCTGCCCTGCCCGCCCGCAGCGAGGATGTTGCCGCCTACCTGGCTGATCTTGCGCTGCAGAAGAAGCGGCCCGCGACGGTGGATCTGCACCGTGCCGCACTGCGCTATCTGCACCATGTTGCCCAGGTTCCCGTCCCGACCTCCCATGCCCTTGTGTCTGAAACGGTTGCAGGCATTCGCAGGACGTCAACGGAAAGTGCGTCCCGTCAGGTCAAGGGGCTGACCTGGGATCTGCTGAGCGAGGTCATCGAGCAGATCGATAGCACCGAGCTCGTGGGCGTCCGCGACAGGGCCATTCTTCTGCTCGGCTTTGCCGGCGCCCTCCGACGGTCCGAAGTGGCGGCGCTGTGCCTGGAGAATGTAGCGCTCGATGATGACGGGATGCGGATCCGGCTGGACCGGTCCAAGGGGGACCGGACCAGTCAGGGTGTCGAAGTCGCCATCCCGCGCGGCATTACTGCCCTGTGTCCGGTCCGGGCCTATGAAGCGTGGCTTCGGAAGGCGAAACTGGCCGACGCCAAGGGACCGGTTTTCCGGCGGGTGTGGCTCCCGCCTGCTGCCGAGGCCGGTCAGCCCCCTGCCCCGCCCGCGATGGGTTCAGAGGCGCTGTCTGACAGGTCTGTGGCTCGCATCATTCAGAAGCGCTGCCTGGATGCGGGAGTGACAGGCGATTTCAGTGGGCACAGCCTGCGACGCGGAGCGATCACCACAGGAGCTCGTGACGGCACGGATCTGGTCTCGCTCAAGCGTTTCTCGCGCCACCAAACCTTCGGCGTGGTGGAAAAATATATCGAGGTCGAGGACGCCATGACCAAGCATCCAGGGCGCAGTCGGTTTTGATAGAGTCGCCCACATGGAGCTGTGCACTTTTGTAGCTACGGCATGCACTTTTGAAGCGCCGATATATGAATGTGAGATAGGAAAACCGCCAGAAGATGGCGTTATCCCGTGCACTTTTGAAGCCTATACTAATAATAACTAATAAACCTAATAGCTCGTGCTTCAAAAGTGCACGCTGACAAACACGTCCCCCTTCACCATAGTCAAAACTAAGCGGAGAGACGGTGATGCAAACCCTACACAAAATCTTGCAGGACAACGGTCGGCAGGCCGCGCTCCAACTTGATATTGATCGTCAGGTCGTTGAGGCCGCCGCAGCATACATGGCTGACGAGCAAAATGGCGTAGGGTTTCTGTACTCCGGCTGGTGTCAGGCTGCATTGCCGCACCGGCGATTAGCTGATCATAAAGGATGGCAGCTCGAGAGCGACCAAGTCTGCCTGATTATTGAACCAGGAATGAAACGGGGCGCTGCAGGAGAACCGGTACCTGTAGGCGTGCCATACGGTAGCCGAGCCCGTTTAATACTCATATATCTACAGTCAGAAGCCATCAGGACAAACTCAAGAGATATTGAGCTCGGCAAAAGTCTTCGTGCTTGGATGGGAAGAATGAATATCCCCATTGGCGGTAAGAACCTTCAGATCGTCCGCGATCAAATGGAGCGAATATCAAGGTCTCGTTTGTCTTTTGAAGTGAAGAGAGGCGGAACTGTAGGTCTGACTAACCAAAATATCATGGATTCCGCCGTTTTCATGGATCCCTCTGCAGAGGGCGACAACGAGACCTACATGCACATGGCCCGCTTATCAGAGGGATTTTTTGATGGTCTTCGTCGTCATCCGGTGCCGCTCGACGAGGCAGCAATCAGGGCTCTAAGTAATAACAGTATGGCTCTGGATATCTATTCATGGCTTGCATACCGGTTACATTCCCTTAGTCGGCCCACTTCTATAACTTGGCATGGGCTGAAGGCACAATTCGGCCTAAATTTCGGGCAATTAAAGAATTTTAAAGCCCGTTTCTTGCCTAACCTACAGCTTGCATTAGCGGTTTACCCTGCTGCGAAGGTCCTTGAACAGGATGATGGCAAAGGAATTATACTATACCCAGGTCAGCCCCCTGTTGGAAAAAAAGCGATAAGCTTAAAGCTGTAGGATCTGTTTTGTGCCGTGCACTTTTGAAGCCACTGCCAGCGGTTTTGCTTCCCATTGACGTGCACTTTTGAAGCCTGCCTCTCTGCCATTCCTAAAAACTTCTCACGGCGCGCCTGTATGTAGGTGCGGACAGGCTAACCGTGCACTTTTGAAGCCCTGCAAAGGGAGGGGCTGTAAGTGTGCACTTTTGAAGCCCTGCTTTTCCAGCTCCCTCTCCTCTTCGGCTTACTCTGATCCGTTGAGAAGGCTTAGTAGATGACGGACAAAGTCTTCCGTATTCGGAAATGCCTGAGCTCGCTCTAAAAACTGAGCCTTAGTTTCGGGACGAAGCTTGATGTTTAGTTGTGCTGTCCGCCCGCTTTTTCTCAGGGAACGGCCGTCAATGTTTACCTTATCTGATCTGCCTGTGAAGCCCGCCTGTGCGGCATCCGCAATCGCGGCTGAGGTTGTACTCTTATCGATTTTCGGGCGGCGCGGCGTAATTGAGTCAACAGCTGCACCGAAATCGATTCTAGCCGCCTTCCGTGGTTCATCCATCGTCACTTACTCCATCTCAAGCGTGCTGTTCGGCTGTTTGTACGAGCACGTCCCGAACCTCCGTTGCGAATGCTTCAGCGTTCTCGATAGCTACAGCCGGGTTGCGAACCTCCTTAGGTGACAGATCGTAAATTGTGCCACCCAGGCGAAATGGTGCTTTAAATGCAGACCTCTCAACCAACGAAGTACCCATCATGGGAATACCGTTTTCATCGAGCTGCTGTTTGATCTCGCGCATGCCCTTGTCGGTGATAATCGGAGATGTTTGTGCGAAGAATACTCGAAAAGGTATGGTTCGTTTGAATACGGTTTCTTGCCTCTTGATGAGCTTGATAATGCTGGCAGCCTCGTCCGCATCTAATTGACTTCCCTTCATAGGGATTAGCGCGAGATCAGCCCGCCCTAAGCCAACACTGACCTCGACGTTTTTGCTTCCTTCGAGATCGACAATGACGAAAGGATCAGACGCATTGTCGACGACCTCCGCAACGTCACTTCCCAAAGCAGATACCACCGTCAGGGCGGCAGGAACCGCATCGGGAAACCTTTCTGCCCATCGGCAGAGAGGAGCATTGGGATCGGCGTCGACCAATGTTGTTTTTACCTCATTAGCGGCGAGCACCGAGGCCAGTGTCAATGCAGAGGTCGTCTTACCTACGCCTCCCTTGCTGCTCGCAAACACAATGATCGGCATTTTTGTTTCCTTCCAGAGATCGTGCCGTAGCTGGAACTAAGCCTGTGAACTATGCTGGATATATATATGCTACCCGCTACCGTCAAGATAGCGGATAGCCGAGACGTAGCCGCTACCGACAAGATAGCCGCTACCCTCTCGTCTTTTGGGTATCGGACTGGAAGATCCGGAGGCTGGGGAGAGATCCCGTCTCTGCGGTAGTCCGTGGGTAGCGGCTATCC
>CALFLO010000105.1 GCA_937880175.1 uncultured Gluconobacter sp. | reverse complement strand
TCATCGACCGCAACCACATATTCGATATCGCGCAGGGAAAGGCCGGAGAGGGGAACATAGCTCATGTCCCATAGATATGACCGAATACCCGAATGGGGAAGTGCGGTTCTGCCTGTTATGAAGAAATAGCAGCGGCTTGCGGGAAAGGAGCGACGCATCCTGATCGGGAGTCTTGATATCTTCATCTCGTCAGTTCGGTTTTGACGATCAGTCATATTGACAGGAACTGTTTCCTGTCCCTCTCTTTCTGTGGGACACAGAGTCCGCAACACAACTTCAACCCAAGGTCAGGAGACAGTCTGATGGTTCGCATCAACTCCCCGCTGAAGCCCTTCTCTACCGATGCTTTCCGCAACGGTGAGTTCCTCACGGTCACGGACTCCGACGTTCGCGGCAAGTGGTCCGTTTTCTTCTTCTATCCGGCCGACTTCACGTTCGTCTGCCCGACGGAACTCGAAGACCTCGCCGACAACCAGGCCGCTTTCGACAAGCTGGGCGTGGAAATCTATTCCGTCTCCACGGACAAGCATTTCACGCACAAGGCTTGGCACGACACGTCCCCGGCCATCGGCAAGATCAAGTACACGATGCTGGGCGACCCGACGGGCGCGATCGCACGCAACTTTGATGTGCTGATCGAGGAAGCCGGTCTGGCCGATCGCGGCACGTTCCTGATCGATCCGGAAGGCAAGATCCAGTACATCGAGATCACTGCAGGTGGCGTTGGCCGTAGCGCAACCGAGCTGCTGGAGAAGATCCAGGCTGCCCAGTATGTCGCCACGCATCCGGGTGAAGTCTGCCCGGCCAAGTGGAAAGAAGGCGGCGAAACGCTGAAGCCGTCCCTCGACCTCGTCGGCAAGATCTGATCCTTCCCGGATCTGATGATGGTGGGACCTGCGGGTTCCACCAGCCTCCGCCTTCCTGATGGGAGGCGGCTGAGCCGGACAGTCTTCCGGTTCAATATTCTCAACTCCCGAAATCCGGAGAAAAACAATGCTTCAGGACGACCTGAAAACCCAGATGCGCGCCTATATGGAGTACCTGCGTGATGCGGTCGTGCTTGAGGCGACCCTTGGCGCGGATGACCGTTCTGCGGAAGTGCGCGGTCTGCTGAAAGATATTGCCAGCCTGTCCCCCAAGGTGACGTTTTCGGACAAGGGGCAGGACTCCCGCACACCATCCTTCGTGATCCGCCGCCCCGGGACGGATGTTCAGGTCTGCTTTGCGGGTCTGCCGATGGGGCATGAGTTCACGTCTCTGGTTCTGGCGCTCCTTCAGGTCAGCGGCCATCCGCCGAAGATCGAGGCGGATGTGGTTGAGCAGATCCGCGCGCTGGACGGAGACTTCCATTTCGAGACGTATTTCTCGCAGTCCTGCCAGAACTGCCCGGACGTGGTGCAGGCGCTCAACGCGATGAGCGTTCTGAACCCGAAGATCCATCATACCGCCATTGATGGCGCGGATTTTCAGGATGAGGTGGAGCGCCTCGGCATCCGTTCGGTTCCGCAGGTCTATCTGAATGGTGAGCCTTTTGCGTCGGGCCGGATGGAAGTGGCGGACATTCTGGCCAAGCTGGATACGGCTTCGGTCGCGCGTTCGGCGGAAAAGCTGAATGATATGGCTCCGTTTGACGTTCTGGTGCTTGGTGCGGGGCCTGCCGGCGATGCGGCGGCGATCTATTCCGCCCGTAAGGGGCTGCGGACCGGTCTTGTGGCGGAGCGGTTTGGCGGTCAGGTCATGGACACGGCCGGGATCGAGAACTTCATTTCCGTGCAGGAAACGGAGGGGCCGAAGCTCTCGGCCGCGCTTGAAGCCCATGTGCGTCAGTATGACGTGCAGATCATCGCCTCGCAGTTGGCAGCCAAGCTGATCCCGGCTGCGGAAACCGGTGGGCTGCACCAGATCGTTCTGGAAAGCGGCGCGACCCTGCGCTCGAAGACGGTCATTATCGCGACCGGGGCGCGCTGGCGGCATCTGGGTGTGCCGGGTGAGGACGAGTATCGCACCAAGGGCGTGGCCTACTGCCCGCATTGCGACGGCCCGTTCTACAAGGGACGTCCGGTTGTCGTGGCCGGTGGCGGCAATAGTGGTGTGGAAGCGGCGATCGACCTTGCGGGGATCGTGTCACACGTCACTCTGCTTCAGCGCGGCGCGCATCTGAAGGCGGACAAGGTGCTTCAGGACAAGCTGCTGAGTCTGTCGAATGTCACGGTCCTGACCAATGCCCTGACCACGAAGATCGAGGGTGACGGCAAGGAAGTGACCGGCCTGACTTATAGCGACGGCGATGGCGGCCTGCATCAGGTCAAGACGGATGGTGTTTTCGTGCAGATCGGCCTTCTGCCCAATTCTGAGTGGCTGAAAGGCGCGCTGAAACTGAGCCCTTATGGCGAGATCGTCATCAACGATCACTGCGCGACATCCGTTCCCGGCGTGTTTGCCGCAGGGGACGTGACGACCGTGCCTTACAAGCAGATCGTCATCGCGATGGGCGAGGGGGCGAAGGCGTCCCTGTCAGCGTTCGATTATCTGATCCGTCTGCCGGTTCCGGCAAAGGACGCCTGAGGAAAAGGGGGGATTGGGGATTTGGGAAACCGGGTGTAGGTTTCGATCATGCATCCTTATTTGATCCCCCTTCTGACCTTTGCCGCTGCCGCTGCGGTCTTTACGATCACGCCGGGCCTCGATACGGCCATGACGCTGCGAACCGCCACGACATCCGGCTGGAAGGCCGGTTTGGCGGCGGTTGTGGGGATCTGTCTGGGGCTGGGGATCTGGGGGCTTGCGGCGGCATTTGGCCTGACGGCCCTGCTGGCGGCGTCCGAAACGGCGTTTACAGTCGTCAAATGGGCCGGCGCGCTTTATCTCGCCTGGCTCGGGATCGGGCTGATCCTGCATCCCCGTGCCTCTCTTGGGACAGCCGATGCGGCGCCCGTGCATGACGACGCCCGTGCGGCCTTTCGCCGTGGGCTGCTGACCAATCTGCTTAATCCCAAGGTCGGCATTTTCTACATGACGTTCATGCCGCAGTTCATTCCGCCGCATGTGAATGTGAAAGAGTTTTCGCTGCTGCTGACGGCCATTCAGGCCGTGCTGTCCTTCTCATGGCTGGCACTGCTTGTTGCCATGACTGTGCCGCTTGGGCGGTTCCTGTCGAGCACCACGGTTGTGCGGCGCATGGACAGGCTGACAGGCAGTATTTTTCTGGCGTTCAGCCTTAAACTGGCCCTGAGTCGGAGGGCCTGATCTATGACCAAAGCCTATCTCTTCATGATCTGCTTCGTTGTGGGAGCAACCTGTGCCGTCGTGTCTTACGGCATCGCCCATCATTAAAATGGCGGGGCCGAAGCCCCACCATTTCTCAGTCCGCTGAAGCCATTCCCCGCAGAACGTAGGGCAGGATGCCCCCGTTGCGGTAATATTCCGCCTCATCGGCCGTATCGACACGGCACAGCAGTGGAACGTCCTGCGTGCTTCCATCCTGACGGGTAATCGTCATGGTCAGGGTCGCGCGGGGCGTCAGGGTTTCGATGCCGTGGATGGCGATCGTCTCCGTTCCGTCCAGCCCCAGCGTCTTGCGCGTCGTGCCAGGCTCGAACGTCAGGGGCAGCACGCCCATGCCGACGAGATTGGAACGGTGAATGCGCTCGAAACTCTCGGCGATGACGGCCTTGATGCCCAGCAGGCGCGTGCCCTTTGCAGCCCAGTCACGCGACGAGCCCATTCCGTATTCCTTGCCGCCGAACACCACGAGTGGCACCGCATCCTCTGCATAGCGGCTGGCGGCATCATAGATGGACATTTCCGCACCATCCGGCTGATGCAGCGTGACACCACCCTCGGTTCCGGGCGCCATCTCGTTGCGGATGCGGATATTGGCGAAGGTGCCCCGGACCATGACGCGGTCATTGCCGCGACGCGAGCCGTAAGAATTGAAGTCCTTCACCGCGACCTGATGCTCTTGGAGATACACGCCCGCAGGAGAAGAGGCCGCGATCGCACCAGCAGGGGAGATATGGTCGGTCGTGATGTTGTCGCCCAGCAGTGCCAGAATCCGCGCCCCGGCGATGTCCTTCGTGGGCGTGGGTTCGGCGGTCAGGCCGTCGAAATAGGGCGGGTTCTGCACATAGGTCGAGGCCGGCTGCCAGTCATAGGTCGCCGAAGTTCCGGCCGAGGCCAGCGCCTGCCATTCCTTTGTGCCTTCCGTAATGTGGCTGTATCGCTCGACGAACGCTTCGCGCGTGACGGCGGAGCCGACGAGTTCCGCGATCTCGTGGTTGGTCGGCCAGATATCGCGCAGATGGACCGGCGTGCCGTCGGGCGCATGTCCCAGAACGGCCGTCGTGATGTCCTCGCGCATCGTTCCCAGCAGCGCATAGGCGACGACGAGCGGTGGGCTTGCGAGATAATTGGCGCGGACGTTGGGCGAAATGCGGCCTTCGAAGTTGCGGTTGCCGGACAGGACCGAGGTTGCGACCAGACCATTGCCTTCAATGGCGTCCACCAGTTCCTTCGCCAGCGGGCCGGAATTGCCGATGCAGGTCGTGCAGCCATAGCCGACCGTCTCGAAGCCCAGCGCGTCCAGATCGGCGCTCAGATTGGCGCGATCCAGATAGTCTGTCACGACCTGTGAGCCCGGTGCGAGGGACGTTTTCACCCAGGGCTTCGGCATCAGGCCGAGCGCTCTGGCCTTGCGGGCCACCAGTCCGGCCGCGACCAGAACGGCGGGGTTGGACGTGTTGGTGCAGGACGTGATGGCGGCGATGACGATGGAGCCGTGCCCGATCGCATAGTCCGTTCCAGCGACCGGGGCTGTCTTGTGGATGTCGGCGGGTTTGACGCCCAGCGCCTCCGTCAGGGCTTTTTCGAAAGCCGGGGTGGCGGCGGAGAGTTCGATGCGGTCCTGCGGGCGTTTGGGGCCGGAAATGCAGGGCGTAACCGTGCCCAGATCCAGCGTCAGAACGTCCGAAAAGACTGGCTCTGGCGTGGAGGTGTCGCGGAACATGCCCTGTGCGCGCAGCCAGGCTTCGGTCAGTGCAATGCGGTGTTCGTCACGGCCGGTCTGGCGCAGATAGTCGAGCGCCAGCGCATCCACGGGGAAGAAGCCGCAGGTCGCGCCATATTCCGGCGCCATGTTTGCGATGGTCGCACGGTCCGCGACCGGCAGATGATCCAGCGCCGGCCCGAAGAACTCCACGAATTTGCCGACCACGCCCTTGGCCCGCAGCATCTGCGTGACTGTCAGCACCAGATCGGTCGCAGTCGTGCCTTCAGGCAGACGCCCTTCCATCCTGAAGCCCACGACATCAGGGATGAGCATGGAAATCGGCTGTCCGAGCATGGCGGCTTCGGCCTCGATCCCGCCAACGCCCCAGCCCAGAACGCCGAGGCCATTGACCATGGTCGTGTGGGAATCCGTGCCATACAGCGTGTCCGGATAGGCGTAGGTGACGTCGCCGACCGTTCCCGTCCAGACGACCTGGGACAGATATTCCAGATTGACCTGATGGCAGATGCCAGCCCCCGGCGGGACGACGCGGAACTGGTCGAACGCTTCCTGCCCCCAGCGCAGGAACGCATAACGCTCGCCATTGCGCTCGAATTCCAGCGAGACGTTCTGCTGGAGCGCGTCCTTGCGTCCAGCCACGTCCACCATCACGGAATGGTCGATCACCAGATCGACGGGCACGAGTGGATTGACCTTCTGCGGATCACCGCCGAGCGAGACGATGCCATCACGCATGGCCGCCAGATCGACGACGGCCGGAACGCCGGTGAAATCCTGCATCAGGATGCGGGCAGGCTTGAACGGCACTTCCTGCGTCGAATGCGCGGCTTTCGTCCAGTCGACGATCGCCTGTGCGTCCTCGATCCGATAGGTCGAGCCATCCGTAAAGCGCAGGACGTTTTCGAGCAGCACCTTCAGGCTGACGGGCAGACGCGAGATGTCGCCCAGCTTTTCAGCCGCGACGGGCAGGGAGAAATAGCGATAAGAGCGCCCCTCGATCGAAAGGTCGCGCTGGCAGTCCAGAAGGTCGTGTCCAACCTGTTTCATGATGGGAATGTTCCTTGGAGGGCTGTCAGGAGATTACTGGATGGCGCGCAGAAGGGCCTGCGTCACGTCATGCGTGGTGGCCTTGCCGCCCAGATCGCGGGTCCGGAGGCCTTCGACCTGAAGGATCTGCTTCATGCCACCGTCCAGCCGCTGGGACAGGTCCTGCCGTCCGACATGGGCGAGCATCATGCTGCCTGCCATCATCAGGGCCAGCGGATTGGCGATGCCCTGTCCGGCGATGTCGGGCGCGGAGCCATGCACGGCCTCGAAGATTCCCATTTTCTCGCCGATATTCGCGCCCGGCGCCATACCCAGGCCCCCTACGAGACCCGCCGTCAGATCGGACAGGATATCGCCGAACAGATTGGTCGTGACGATAACGTCGTAATTCTCGGGGCGGATCACAAGCTCCATCGCGCAGGCGTCAACGATGCGCTCTTCCAGCGCCACGCGGCCCTCATATTCC
Source organism: uncultured Gluconobacter sp. (assembly GCA_937880175.1). GTDB lineage: Bacteria > Pseudomonadota > Alphaproteobacteria > Acetobacterales > Acetobacteraceae > Gluconobacter. The sequence continues at coordinate 42,724 of CALFLO010000105.1, read as the reverse complement.
GCAGCCACTTTTCGGCCTTCATGCAGGAACAGGCCGCTGAGGATTTTCAGGATGTTCGCCTTGTGGACGAGCGTCACCTTCTTGCGGTTGTTCTTTACGGCGTATTCGAAGGCGAAGCGGACGATCCGGTTGCATTCGGCGCGGGTATTGAACCCGGCGCCATAGGCCACGGCTTCGGGGTCCCCGTCCACGGCCATGTAATGCTCCATCGCGGCATACAGGCCTTCGATGTTCTCGCGGATCACGACCAGATCGACGTTCTCATACCGTCCGCCAGGCACGATCGTCTGGGTCGGACGGACATTGGCATACAGGTCGAAGGCCTGACGCAGTGTGACGTTAATAGAGCGGAAGCCCTTGCCGACGGGGGTGGTCAGCGGGCCCTTCAAAACGAGGCCGGTGCGGCGGATGCTGTCGAGCGTGGCCTCGGGAAGGGCCGTGCCGTGCTGGTCGAACGCGCCTACGCCTGCGCTCTGGTGATCCCAGAGGAACGGGGCATCCAGAGCGTCCATGACGGTCGTGACCGACTGCATGATTTCCGGGCCAATTCCGTCACCGGCGATGAGTGTGGCGGGAATGGTCTTGGTCATGGCGCGTTCCTGTCGGGTCAAGGGATGTGTCTGTGACGCGGGGGACCTTAGAGGGGTTTCATTGGCGAACCAATGTTTGCGACAAGGTTTCATCATACCTTAAAGGTATGGAATGATCGAACTCAGACATCTCCATGCCGTCATCGCCATCGCTGAGGAGCGCAACCTGACCCGCGCTGCCGAGCGCCTCGGGATCCAGCAGCCGCCGCTGACCCGGCTGCTCAAGGGTATGGAACAGGACCTTGGGGTGCAGCTGTTTGAACGGCATGCCCGTGGGATGCGTCTGACCTCGGCGGGGCGCAGCATGCTCAAGGGGGCGTATGATGTCATCGCGCGTATGGATGAGACCGTTGAAGACGTGAGGCGGATCGTGCGCGGCGAGGCTGGGGAACTGTCAATCGGGTTCACCAACTCCGCGCTCTGTCATCCCAGCCTGCCTGACCTGCTGGGGCAGTTTCGCGAAACCTGGCCGGATGTGGGGCTCACGCTGACGGAAGGCAATTCCAGCCAGCTTCTGGGAGCGTTGCGGGAAGATACCGTGGATGTCGCTTTCGTCCGGACGTCCATTCCCTATGTGTCGGATGTGGTGGTCGAACTGATTGTGGAAGAGCCGATGGTTGTGGCGGTTCCCCGGACGCACAGGCTGGCGAAAGAGGCTCTAGCTGGGGGCCTGAAACTGGCTGAACTCGAGGACGAGGACTTCATCCTGTATCAGAGTCAGTACAATAATGGCCTTTACAAGACGATCGTCGATGCCTGTCTGGGCGCAGGTTTTACGCCCCGCATTCGCCAGAAAGGGCCGCAGCTTCTGGCCGCGCTGAACCTTGTGGCGGGAGGATTGGGCATTTCACTCGTGCCGCAGTCCATGCAGCAGCATCATGCCGGGCAGGTGGTCTATATTCCGCTATCTTCGCGCACGGCTCTGACGGCACCGCTTTATCTGGTGTTCCGCTCGGTCCGGATGACGGGGGCCAAGCTGTATTTCATTCATCAGGCCCGCCGGATCCGTCAGGCCTATGGAGTGGCCGCGTCGGAGTAAGGGTTCAGGAGTCCAGCGGTGTGGAAACGGTCGGGGTTTTCTGACGGGAGTCGCTGATCCAGCTTTTGGTCAGCGTATAGGCCACGGACAGAATCAGCGGGCCGATGAAAATGCCGACCAGTCCCAGGCCGCCAAGTCCGCCAATGACGCCGAGCATGATGAGAATGAGTGGGATGTCGGCCTGTTTGCGGATCAGGAACGGGCGCAGGACGTTGTCGATGACAATCGTGATGATGGTCACGACGAGCAGGAGGGCTGCGGGTGCGAGCCCCCGATCAAAATAGACCCAGATCACGGCTGGGATCAGCGTGAGGCCCGGACCGGCTTGCAGTAGGCAGACCATGAAGGTGACGGCCGTGAGAATACTGACCCAGGGCGCGCCTGCGAGTTTCAGTCCGATACCGGCTACGGCGGATTCAACAACGGCCGTGACGGTTACGCCAAAGGCTACGCCTCGGATCGTATAGGCGGCAAGCTGAAGCATTTCCTTGCCGCGATTGCCGGCCAGAATGGTGACGAGCGTGTCCGCAACGGCGATTGCTGATTCCGCGCGCATGAGGAGCACGCCGAGGATGACCAGCGTGAGCACGAACTGAAGGGCCAGAATGCTGAAACTGCCCGCATAAGCCAGAAACGTGTGGATCAGGGTTTCCGGAGCGGGGATGACCTGCCGGACCATCTCGGGGAACTGCATGTGCTGCACGCGGTCCCAGAAGGGCGCGATATGCGGGCCGATCAACGGGAGACGGGCGAGCCACTGCGGCTCATCGGGGATATGGAGGGTGGAAGACGAGGAGACCAGCGCGATGATATCGCCGAAATGGCTGGAAACCGTCGTGATGGCGAGCCAGAGCGGCAGGATGAAGACCAGCATCGCAATCAGGATGGTGAGGGAAACGGCCGCCCGGCGGCTGTTGCCGACGAACGTCTGAAGCCGTCTCAGCATGGGCCATGTGGTGACCGCGATCGTGACAGCCCAGATCGTGGCGGGGAGGAACGGCTTGAGGATCCAGATCGCGCTGATGACGATGCCGCTTGCCAGCAGGGCAACCAGAACGGACCGGGTATTGTCCTGCGAGCCGTTCTGGAAAAGGTCTGGCATTGAGGGCGTGGCTTTCCGTGGACGTGAAATCAGCAGTGAAGAGCGGGAAAGATATGCTGATCTGCACAGGGGAGAAAGTGGGCGTCGGTCAAAAACTGACGCTGGTCCTGTAGCATGGCTGAAGGAGACTGTATTGCGGGTGTAATCCGCAACACATGATCTGTCCCGGTCAGACATGTTATTCGTACCGATCTTTCTCCGATAATCCGGAAATTGCCTGAGTTAGAGTGCCCGTGTCTTCCGTTCAGTCCGGCTGGCGACCAGTTGGATCGTCAGGGGAAGGTAGACCTCAAGCGCATTGAGGATCGACCGGTTCACGACAAGACCCAGAAGAGGCCAGTTTTTGCGGATCTGGGTTCTTAACCGTCCCATCGATCGATACTCCTATTTTCCTGAAGGGTTACGAAGGTTTCTGGGAGGCGAGCTGTGTCGTCTCGGTCTTTTTGATCTTGTGGAACTCTTCGTCCATCAGTTCGGATGCGAGGCGGAAGGCCCGCTTTGCGTGAGCGTAGGGGAGCCACTGACCCAGTGCGTTCCAGGGCATCCCGTTGTTATAAGTCGCTACTGCGATCAGGGTTTCCCCCGTAACGGCATCCGTGGCGACAAGTTCTTCACTGGCGCCACCGGGGAAGGGCGGCGGGATCGGGGGCATGCCGCCGCCTGCGGCGCCTGCGGCAAATCCGGCGACGACGGGAATGGCGTTATAGTACCATTTGCTGCGGCGGATATTGGTAATGGCCGCGCGGACGCGGATCGTGTTCTCGCAGGTCGTGCCGCACTCTTCCGGCGTTACGATCTGGAAGTCGTGCGACAGGGATTTGGTGAGTGAGTCATGGAACGCCGCGGTCATCCGGGCTTCCGCCTTTGCGTTCAGCTTGGGAGCCTTGGCCACGGGATGCCAGACGACGGGATCGATGACGATGAAGCGGTATTTCGTGGTGTCGATCTTCGGGGAGACATAGACCAGATCATCCGTATGATTTTTCTGGTGTGTCATCTGCCCGTAGGTGTCTTTGGGGATGAAACCTGTCTGGGTGGTTTTCTGGCCTGCGCAGCCCGTCAGGGAGAAAATGAAAGCGCAGGAGATCAGCATTGGTGCGACAGGCAGGATACGGGACGACCTGGAGGACTGAGCGTGGAATGGCGAAGGGGTCATGCGTGTGGCTCTTTTCCGAAAAAGAGGGTTGGTCTGGAAGGTGCAGCGCCTCTGTTCGTGTGAGGCGCTGCGTGTTGGAGCCACTTTACGGGTCGTCTTTTTCCAGCGTGTGTCTCAAATATGCCAGTTCTGAAACATGTGGATTTTTACAGGATTTTCGGCAGATAAATCCGGACTTCGAGCCCCCCTTCGGGGCGATTGACCATGGTGATGTCGCCACCATTGGATCGGACGATCGTTTGCGCTGATGTCAGTCCCAGACCGACACCGCCTGTCTGGCGGTTGCGGGATTTGTCGAGCCGGAAATAGGGTTCGAAGACTTCGGACAGGGAGTTTTCCGGGATACCGGGTCCGTTGTCTCGGATGAAGATCAGGTAACTGCCGTCAGTCTGTGTCTGCAGGGTAATGGTTGGCGGCGTTGCGTATTTGATGGCGTTTTCAACAAGATTGGAGAGAACGCGTTTCATGGCATAGAGCTGGCCGACATAACCCGCTTTCGCCGGGCCGTGATATTCCACGGCAAAGCCCTGATCGCAGTAGTCGTTCGCGATGGTTTGCAGGAGGCCCGGCAGGTCGAACATGATGCTGTCTTCGCGCGAGGCGTCGTTGCGGAAGAAGGACAGGGCGCCGTCGATCATGGCCTGCATTTCGTCCACATCCCGGAACAGGTTTTTCTGCTGCTCCGGGCAGTCGATGAACTCACCGCGCAGACGGATGCGCGTCAGGGGCGTGCGCAGGTCATGGGAAATGGCAGCCAGCATGGTGGTGCGATATTCGATGAACTGCTGGATCTGGGCCTGCATGCCGTTGATGGTTTCCGCGACCAGCCGGATTTCATGCGGGCCGTCCTGCTCCAGCCGCGCCGAACGGGGCTGAAGGCCGAGACTGCGGACGCCGTCTGCCAGATGTTCGATCGGGCGCGAAAGCTGACGGGACGCGATGAGGGAGACGGCGATGACCCACAGGCTGAACATCACGAACTGAAGGCAGAACCGTTCGAACGCATACAGGCCCCAGAACCGGTGCAGGGCAACGCACAGGATCCAGCTTCCATCATCCAGTTCGAGCCCGGCAAAATAGGCGTCGTCGAAGCGGGATCTGTCGTAGGGAAGACCGGCCGCGCGGGAGACGGGGTTGTTTTCCTGAAATACGACCATCCGGTCGGGATGTTGCCGCAGATAGGGTTGCAGGAACCGCCAGCCTTCGGAGATTTCATCGGGGCTGTAATGGCCGTTCTGCAGAACCAGCGCCTGTGGGGAACCGGGAGCATACCAGGCGAAATGAATCTCGTCGGTATTGGCGGCCTGCGCCAGAATCTTCCGGTCCGCGGCGGGGGCCGCCCCCACGATCCGTATGACAGCGCCGACCTGACTGACCACCCCGGCTTCCTGAATGTCCGGCTTGGCCCATTTTCCGCCAAAGGTGAAAAACAGTTCCAGGAGAACGAGCGTGACGGCGGCCGAGAGTGTGACGGTGACGACGAGCCGTCTTGCGATCGTGTCTTCCATAAAGAACGGGCGTTTCACAGTCGGGTCACCGTCGTTTCGAAAATATAGCCCCCATTGCGGACCGTACGGATCAGGGCGGGGTTTTTGGGGTCGTTTTCCAGCTTGTGGCGCAGACGGCTGACCTGAACGTCGATGCTGCGATCAAAAGCGGCATGGTCCGGGCCGCGCGCCATGTCCATGAGCTGGTCGCGCGTCAAGACGCGCCTTGGGTGTTCGACGAAAGACAGCAGCAGATCGAATTCGCCGCTGGACAGCAGGACGAGCGAGTTATCGGCCGAGCGGAGTTCGCGGCGGGCGACATCGAGCTGCCAGTCCCCGAACTTCAGCACGGGGCGCGTCGGGATGCGGCATGTCACCGGGGCGGGTTCCGCCGTGCGTCGGAGGACGGCTTTGACGCGGGCAAGGAGCTCGCGCTGGTCGAAGGGTTTGGTCAGATAATCATCGGCCCCGATTTCCAGCCCCACCACGCGATCCGTATGATCGGCCATGGCGGAGAGCATGATCACCGGGATTTTCGAGGAGGCCCGCAGCCGCCTGCACAGGCTGAAGCCGTCTTCATTGCGGAGCATGATATCGAGAATGACGAGATTGATGCTCTGTGTCTGGAGAATCCCGAACATGGCCTCGCCGTCTTCGGCCACGGAGACGCGATAGTTGTGTCTTTGCAGAAAGCTGGTCAGGAGCGTCAGGATGTCCTGATCGTCATCGACAATGAGGAGATGAGGCATGGGGGTCATCTGCCGATCATAGCATGGTGGAGTGCGTGATATGATGTCTGGGCAGGACAACATGTTTCAAGTCGGAAACATAGCCGGGTTTCTATCGTGTGGGCCGTCTCTTCACCGGGGCTGGCGTCATGACCCCGTGATTACGCCGTAAAAGTGATGCCTTTGTTCGAGATTTCGACGCGACACCGGATCATGCGGGCGATGGAGAGTGCGAAATCCTCGGGCGTGGCCAGGGCGAAGCTGCCGGAGATGCGGCTGGCCGCAAGATGTGGATCACGGATCAGGAGTTGCAGGTGCGTATAGGGCGCAAACCGGGCCAGCGCAGTCTGGAGCGTCGTGTCGTTCAGAACGAGGGTTCCCTGCCGCCATGCCGTCTGTTCGATGACGTCATCTGATGAAAGCGGGCGGCAGTTTGCCTTCAGGCTGCGACCGGACTTTATGAAATCAACGGCTGTGGGTGTGGTGAGTTGATGCTGTCCTTCAGGGGTCTGCCAGATCAGGGTCCCGGCGTAGTGCTGGAGCCGTAGGCCCTGCGGCGAACGTGTCAGATCGAAATCCGCCGCTTTTCCCGTAAAACGCAGAGTGTCTGTCGAGACCGAGACGATCCCGGAATGAAGCTGAACGCCAAGGCGGCCATTGATCATCTCGATCCCGGTGCCGGAGGGGGCTTCGGGCAGATAGGCGGTCGTGAGTGCGTCCAGCGTGATGACGCCCTGATGCCATGCATATGTGCGGGGAAGTTCGTGGCCGCGTTCGAGGCTGAAAGTCTGATCGCGGGCTGTATCGCACAGCATCAGCCCCCCGATCGAGGCGGCGGCGAGCGGCAGAAAGCGCCGTCGCGAAATCTTCGCTGTCCGGTGCGGGCGGCCAACAGCAGGAGCCTGTGTTTGTGGGCGGCTCAGGGAGGGGGATGTCTGGTAATTCAGGTGCCGGAAAAAAGCCTGCGCGCGGACATAGGCGCCAAGATTGCGCGCATCCTGAGCGAGCCATGCCTCGAAATCCTGACGCTCCTTCCCCGTAAGCGGCTGGGTGTCCTGCTGTGTGACCCAGTACGCTGCCGTTGTGTCGCGTGTCGTGCTGTCTGCGGATCTGTCTTCAGGCAAGAAACGATACTTTCGGCATCAACTTTTGGACTGGCCACGGATTTATGGAATGTCATTTATGATTTGTCCGGCCACGGGACAACTCCGACGGGACGTATGATGTTCAGGAATCGTCGCTTCTCGCCTTGAGAAGATAGGCGAGGCCGTTTGCGATATGTCGTTCCACCGAGCGTCTTGAAATGCCAAGCCGGGTCGCGATGTCGTCCTGATCGCAGTCATAGAGTTTTCGAAGGATGAACGTGTCGCGGTAGGGCTGCGGCATGTCGTTCAGCTTCTGTTTCAGCCAGTCGAGTTTCTTCCGGCTGGCATAGACCTGTTCCGGATCCGGCGAGGCATCCGCAAGCTGGTCTTCCATGTCATGAACCGGCTGGATCAGGGTATGGAGTCTGGCGCGTCGGCCGTACTCGATGACAAGATTTCTGGCGCAGCGGAAGAAGAAAGCCCGGCCGTCCTGAATTTCGCGCGGCTTCGCCGTGCAAAGGCGGGCATAGCATTCCTGAATGATGTCATCGCGTGTGACGCCATGCAGCGGCACAGTGCCGAGCCAGGCTCTAACGGCACGTTCGTGGGGGACGATGGCGCTGGCAATCCAGTCGAAGCAGTTCTCATCCGGCAGTAATCCGGGCGTGGCCGAGGTGCCGGTTGTGGGGCTCGGGCCATCGTTTCGGGAGGGCTGTGAAGGTCGTACTGGCGCGCCGGACATAACGTTCCTTCAGGTCTGTATCCTGTGGCGGCGTTCCGTATCATGGTATTGGAGGGTCTAATAAGTTGGTTATTTATGAAAATTATAAGACAAAACCTAAATATGTCGCAGTGTGTCAATTCAGATTTCTTACGAAGATCTTTGATGAAATAAAACCTTAACATTTATTCCTGAAAAACCGTGTCGGTATTTCTGGAAGCACGCGTCTTCTCCTGCGAACGCTCTCCTTGCTCCAGGATTATTCGAACACGATGAAGTGCTTCAGACTGCATGCTGCCCTCCTCTCTTTCGGAGTGGTCGGCTCCTGGAACGTCGCGCATGCGGCGAGCCATGAATTCAATATCGATTCCAGCAGTCTGCCAGCGGCGCTGGCGCGGTATCAGCAGATCACAGGGATCGGTGTTGCCGTACCGGGTGGAGCCTCGCAGGGTCTTCATCCGCATGCTGTCAAAGGTGTGATGGACGATCAGGCCGCATTGCGGGCCCTGCTTTCGGGGACGTCGCTGTCGGTCAGTTATTTCGACAGCAAGGGGGCCGTTCTCGCCCGTGCGCCTGCTCCGGGAAAGCCAGAGGCGGCACCGCGTGGCAATGATGTTGAAGCCAATGACGTCGAGAAGATTTTCGCGTTCGGGCATCGCATGGTGAAATCCGAAAAACGAACGTCGAACATCATTGTCGACAGCATCGCATATGATCCGTTTGAAAATCTGGGTGGAAATTCGTCCATCGCCTCGTCGCTGATCCTGCTGCCCGGTGTCGCGGCGATCTATAATGGCGATGAACCGCGTTATGTCAGTTTGCGCGGTATCAGTCCGGACCTGAACCATACCACGGTCGATGGTCTGACCCTTGCCTCGATCGGTGAGACGGGGTCTGGAACGCGACGCGTCAATCTTCAGGATACGCCTGTGGAAATGACGTCCCATACCAACATCTACAAGAGTTTTACGGCCGAGCAGTCGGGCGATGCCATTGGTGGCGTCATCGACATGATCCCGATGAGCCCGTTCGATCATAAGGGACTGTATGCCTATTTCGAGGGATACGGCATTGATTCGCTTTATGGCGGTGCAGCCGGAAAGAACGGGTTGAGCGGACATTCCCGGCACATGGGGGCTGGTGAGAAGGCCGTGATTTCGGACCGGTTCGGCAAGAACAAGGAATTCGGCATCATTATCTCAAGCCGCTATCAGGACCGTGTCACCAACCAGACCGGCAGCAGCGCCGGTTTTCAGTATTACGATACATCCGGCACGGCGACGGGTGAGCCCACCTCTCCAAAGTGGAATCAGAAACTCGCGCCCACCAATTACACGACTTCGGAATACGCGAATTCTGTTACCACTCTTGGTGGTTCGGGAAAGCTGGAATGGCACCCGCTCAATACCGGAATTACGGCTTCCATTCTGGGCTGGACCTATCGGCGGCAGGAAAATCAGGTTGGCGATCTGAATAATTACAACTTCAACAGTAATTACATCGCCAACCAGACGGCAACCAGCGGCACGCAGAATATTTACAGCCTCTATTCACGACGCATCCAGAATACCTATTCGCGAAATTCCAACGGCCTGATCGGGCATGTGGACTGGACGCACGGCAAGCATAATGTGGTGATCCGTGCTGGCTATACATGGGAAGATTACGACAATTACCAGCCGCTTGAGCGGATGCGGACCTATCCCAGCAAGCTCTATGCGAATTATTCAGGTGATCCCGCAAATGGTGAGATGTTCCGGATCGACTCCCTGTCCAATCCGAACCTCATCAAGAATGCCAGCTGGAAATCCTATCAGATGCAGCAGCAGTGGCGGCAGTCCAGTGAAAATATCCCAACGGTAAGAGCGGATTACAGCTACAATATTGCTCCTCACGCGCGCGGTTTTGGTGTGGCGGCCGGGTTTGAATGGCGTGAATTTAACATCCAGTTCAATGAACAGGACAAGATCTGGAACAACGGCGCCAACGTTACGAGTGATGCCCTGTATTCCAGCTATTATCCGTGGCGATGGAGCATTCCGTTCGTGTTCATGAACGTGAATGGCCTGACCTATGACTGGTCCAAGATGTCACAGAGTGCGGCGAATGCAGCGACCAGCAAATATAATTCGACAATGAGCGATTACCGGTATCGCGAGGATGTCACGGACGGATATGTCTCGCTGCATTACGCCTTGCCCAAGACCGTGTTCATTGCAGGGGTGCGGGCAGATAGTGTGAATTACACATCGTGGTCCCCCACATCTTCCAACGGGGTTGCATCGAGCGACTTTACGCGTCGGAATGGCAACTACATCAATCCGCTGCCGTCTTTTGATATCGTTCATCATTTCCCAATGAGCATTAACCTGCACGCGTCTTACAGCCGGTCCATTGGGCGTCCCACACCGTCTAATATCGCGCAGGCGAAAAAGATTTCCTGCGGTTCGGGAGACGATACCAGCGTCGCAACCTGCACAATCAGCATGGGCAATCCCAACCTTAGGCCGCGCAAGGCGCATAATTTCGACGTTGCACTGGACAAGTTCTTTGATCATGGCAACGGCGTGCTGAGTGCCACTTTCTTCAGCAAGATCATCAGCGACGATATCTACAACCAGACCAATATCTTCATGCAGGACGGTGAAATCTACCAGAGCACGACGCCGATGAACGCGACGAGCTCCATCCTGCGCGGCGTGGAGTTCTCCGCACTCGACCGGTCCATCGCCGTTCTGGGGCAGGTTTTCGACCTGTCGGTCAATGCCACCTGGATGCAGGGGCACATGCATTACTATCAGAATGGCGTTCTGATGCGGACCAACCATCTGATCTATCAGCCCGATGTCCTCGTGAACGGGGCCGTGACATGGCATATCCCTGCCATTCATGGTGGTCTGCGAGCCACGGCCAATTACAATGGAAAATTCCTGACCGGTCTGGGAACGACGGCTAATGACAATACCGGGCAGGGAAATACTTTCATGATGAACATGGCGTTCTGGCATCGGGTCTACAAAACGGTCAGCTTCAAGTACGAAGTTCAGAATCTGACCAATACGCATTTCAACAATGTGATGGGATCGAAACTCCAGTACACCAACAATACGAACTATCTGGGGCGGGGCATCTATTTCCATCTCATCATGGATTATAATTGATGCTCCACAGGATCGCCGGGCCTGTATTCGGCCGGAGTGTCGGGACGGTTGGTTTCTGGACGATCCTGTTTCTTACGTCAGGAGCAGTTCATGCAGCCGGACGGCACGGAGCGACGAAGGCGGTATCTGCCGAGGCAATGTCTCCAATAGCTGATGCCGCAGCAGTCGTTAGGTTTGGAAATGCACGCTTTACGGTCCTGACGGACCGTCTGCTCCGGCTCGAATGGGCTCCTGACGGGCGGTTCGAGGACCGGGCGTCTCTGGCCTTTATCAACCGCCGCCTTCCGGTTCCGCATTACACGCAACAGTATCGGGACGGGGCGCTGGAACTGCGGACGGACTGTCTTGCGCTGCATTACCATCCGTCCGGGGATGGAAAACTGACGGCCGAAAACCTGTCTGTTGATGTCACATGCGGGACGGTCCGGCCGCACTGGGTTCCCGGACAGGCAGACGATGCGAACCTTCTCGGCACCACCCGGACGCTGGACGGCTCGAACGGTTCGAAGTTGAAAGAACCGATGGAGCAGGGGCTGCTCTCCCGGAGTGGCTGGTCTGTCGTTGATGATTCCGGCCGGCCGCTGTTCAATCGTGATTTTCCGGCTGCAAAGGGTGGCTCTGGCCTCGGGACATCGCCACTTTCATGGCAGTGGGCGGTGGCGCGACCGGATGGGCCGCGTCAGGACCTGTATTTCTTTGGCTATGGGCATGACTATCGGGCTGCATTGGCTGATTTTACGCGCGTGGCCGGGAAAATTCCGCTTCCGCCCAAATTCGCCTTCGGGGTCTGGTGGTCGCGGTACTGGGCGTATAGCGATCAGGATCTTCTGGGGATGGTGTCGGCCTTCGGGCAGCATGCCCTGCCACTGGATGTGGTTGTTGTGGACATGGACTGGCATATCTCGCAGGACCAGCTGGTCGCGCGCGGTCTGAGTGACCTGTCTAAGAACAAGCTTGGCTGGACGGGGTACAGCTGGAACCGGGTCCTGTTCCCCGATCCGAAGGGTTTTTTGCAGCGGATGCATGATGCGGGCGTGAAAGTCTCGCTGAACCTGCATCCCGCTTCAGGCGTGCAGCCATGGGAAGACGGCTATCGGGACATGGAAGCCGCTCTTCATCTTCCTGCGGACCACGGGCCTTACATTCCGTTTGCACCGACGGACCCGCATTATGTGGAGGCGTATTTTTCCGTGCTGCACCGTCCGCTGGAAAAGCAGGGCGTGGATTTCTGGTGGCTGGACTGGCAGCAGCAGAACAGGACGGATCTGCCGGGGCTGAACCCCACATGGTGGCTGAATTATCTCCATTTCATGGAGCAGGCATCTCAGGGTGCGCGGCCCCTCGTCTTCCATCGCTGGGGTGGGCTTGGAAACCATCGCTATCAGATCGGCTTTTCTGGCGATACACATGCCAACTGGGCCAGTCTGGCGTTTCAGCCATGGTTTACGGCGACGGCGGCGAATGTGGGTTATGCCTATTGGAGCCACGATATCGGCGGTCATGCGCCCGGGGCGGTAGGGCCGGAGCTTTATACGCGCTGGATCCAGTTCGGCGTCTACAGTCCGGTGTTCCGGACGCACACCACGAAAAATCCGGACGCGGAACGGCGCGTCTGGGCCTATCCGGAGCCGTATTCGGATCTCATGCAGGATGCGATCCGTCGCCGGGCGCTGCTGTTTCCGTATCTCTATACGGAAGCACGCCGCACCTATGACACCGGCGTCGCGTTCCTGCATCCGCTCTATTACGACTGGTCGGAAAATGACGAGGCATATGCGACCAAGGGCGAATATGTCTTTGGCGAACAGATGGTCGTCGCGCCCGTTACGGCTCCTTCCGATCCCCGGACCGGTCTCGCGGAACAAACGCTCTGGGTTCCCCCTGGCTCATGGATTGATGCCAGCAGTGGGGCACGACTGGACGGTCCGCGTCTGCTGAAACGGCATTATACTCTGGAGCAGACACCTGTTCTGATACGAGAGGGTGCGATTGTGCCGCGGCGGGTGGCTGCAACAGGGGCGGAGGCCAGTCTTGCGGCAAGGCTGGGTGTGGAAGTCTGGCCGCTCAGGCCGGGGCAGAGCAGCCGGTATGAGGTTTATGACGATACGGGGCAGGGGACGTCCTATCAGAAGGAGGTCCCGACACGTCTGCCGATACAGGCATCCCGGTCTGCGGGTGGGACGGATCTGCGGATCGTCATCGGTCCTGTTCAGGGAGTCTCCGCGTCTTCCCGGGCCTATGAACTGCGCCTTCCCGCAGACCTGCCGCCACAGGGCGTGCGTGTGAATGGACGTCCGTTGTCGTTTTCTGCTCGGGTCAAGGTGCCGGGATGGCGTTATGACGGAAATACGCTGACGACGATCATTCCCGTAGCGGTGAGGACTGGACGCAAACCCGTTGTGATTGAAATATCCCGCTCGCCAGTCTCTGAAGCGGTGGATAGCGGGCACGATGGATTTCAGGGACGTCTGACGCTGCTGCGTGCGGCCTATGACGCGCTGGCTCCGTTCGAGCGGTTGCACGCTGCCCCCGATGCGCTGGTTCTGGCGATGCAGACCGGGGATCGCATGGCGTATCATCCAGCCAGTGCTCAGGATGAACTGGTGTCATTCAACGGGCGCGTTTCGGATGCGCAAGCGGCGGTCTCGGCGCATGCGGACCTGCTTGCTAAGGCGGTGGACCAGAAACTCAGACAGCTTTTCTACGGGATCGACAGGCATGACGAGCAGGCGATGGCGGAGAGAGCGGGTGCACTGCATGCGGCTCTGAACAGGGCGCGCGCGCTTATGAGCGCGGCGGCCTTCCGCAATGCAGAACTACGGGGTGGCTGACGGATCGGGCTTCCACAGGCGGTATCCGTTGGCCGCCAGCAGGACGAAGCCCGCGTAAAGGATCGCCGTCGGGTAAAGGCCACGGTTGATGAACAGGGCGACATAGGCGCTGTCCACGACGATCCACAGAAGCCAGGTTTCACGATAGCGCATGGTGTCCCAGCACTGGGCGAGAATGCTGTAGGCGGTGAGGGTGGCGTCCGTGACGGGGGTTGGGTCGTTGGTGAAGCGGGCGAGGACGAAGGCCCAGATCCCGCTTCCTACTGCGCCACAGATCAGGCCGGTTATGAGGGTGCGGCGTGTCGGGCGTCGGACGCGGATCTTTCCATCGGTTTTCCCCATCTGGCGCCAGTGTTGCCAGCCGTAGACAACATACAGGCAGAACGCGATCTGAAGCCCGGCGTCGGCATAGAGCCGCGCCTGAAAGAAAATCCAGCAGTAAAGCCCCGCTGCGGCGAGCGAGACTGGCCAGCAGATCATGCTGCGTCGGGATGTCAGCCAAACGGCAAGCGCGCTGAGAACAGCGCCAAGAATTTCGATCAGGGACATGACGGAACCTGAAGAATCTGCGTCAGCCAGCGCAGGAACTGCTGCCCGGACGGGGAGGCGAACCAGTGCGCATGTCCCAGAAGATAGTCCGTATAGGCCGCTTTCACGCCTGCCCTGTCATGGACGAGCGTTTCGTAATAGGCGACCTCGGACAGGGCATATTCCACATGAACAAGCGGCAGGAAGAGGGGTACCAGACGGCGCTCTTCGGTCGAAAGCGGATATTGCGCCAGGTAGCCGGACAGGAAGGCTTCGAGCCGGTCGTGAATGACGGGGTAGTCGTTTTCGGGTTCGAGCCACGCAATGGCGGTGCGTTCGATCGCAACTGCGAGATCATAGGCGGCGCAGGTCCGGTCCGACATGCCGAAATCGAGAATGCCGCAGACCTGCACATCGGCTCCGTTCCCTGTCCAGAACAGGTTGGAGGGGTGCCAGTCGCCATGACCCCAGTAGGGCCGGATCGTACCGAGAAACGGTTTCAGCCGTTCATGAAACGGCAGCAGGGCGGCGGGGATATCCTCGCGCCATGGATGAAGGGTCAGGGCGTCTGCCAGCCCGGCCTGCTGCGGGACCCAGCGTTCCAGCCCGGCCATCAGGTCCGGAGACGTGATGACCTCGAAGGTGGAAAGCAGCGGGCGTTTTGAAGGGCGGGCAGGGGCATCGAAACTTCTGGCCGCTTCGTGAAGCCGCCCCAGATGCAGTCCGCCGGAAAAGGCGTGTTTGATGTTGTGGAATGGCTCCCAGGATTGCACGGTTTCGTACAGGTCGTGGCCGGGCATGATGGAAAAAACTTCATAGGCTGACCTGTCGAGATCAAGAGCAGCCTGACCTGTTTTCGTACGCCATGTCTGGCCAACCGGAACGCCCTGTTCGGCCAGATGCGTGATGAAGCGGTGCTCTTCTGCAAGGGCCGTAGCATCGCGCAGGCAGTGATCGTGACGTTTGACGAAAACCTGACTCCCATCCCCCAGCGAAACGACGCCCGTTGAGGAAAACGGCCGTCGTCCATGCCAGATGACCTTTTGGGCTGGGGCCGGGAGCGGAAAATGGGACAGGACCTCGCAGGCTTCGGCATCCGACAGTGCCGGCCAGTCCCGTTTGTTTTCGGGACCGTTGACGCCGAACTGTCCGGAGGCCTCTGCCATGCTCAGAATCCCGTCGAGGCAGTGAATAGGGCCGCAAAGCCGCCGCCGATGAAGTAGCTCGGGGCACTGCCGGCGATCGTGGTGCCATACACGCCGGTCGTATCCTTCGCATTCAGGGTGGGGCTCGCCACGCCGGAAAGATAGTGCTCGTTCGTGATGTTGATGAAGTTCATCCGCAGGGTCGGCTGATGCAGGTGGATGTGATCCGAAAAGCGGTAGCCGATGGCGAGATCGCCCGTCGTGTGGTCCGAAACGCGCTCGTCATTCATGAAGGTGGCGTACTGGTGGCCGGTGTAATGCACGGTGGCGACGCCGAAGATATGCCCGTCATCATAGCTCAGCCCGGCCGCGGCCTGAAGGGTCGGGCTGCGGACGGCAATCTTTCCACGGGTGCGCAGAAGGTCCCCGCCGGACATCAGATCGTTGTCGATGGTGGCGTGCAGGTACTCGCCCGAGACGTAGGGACTGAAATGATGCCAGGGACGCAGGCCGATTTCCACGTCCACACCCCGTGATGTCTGGCCACCGGCATTCATGGTCGTGCTGACGATGGAGCCGTTCTGCACGGCCTGCGTGGAGATCTGACGGTTGGTGAAGTTGTAGTTGAACAGCGTCAGGCTGCCGATGATCCAGCGTCCCGTCCGGCGATATCCCAGCTCTTCGGAGATGGAATATTCGTTGCGGACATCTGTAGCACCCGTGCCATACATCTCGCCCGAAGAGGGATCATAGCTGTTGTAAAGCGCGGTCTGATCGGGTGCGCGGAAATTGGTCGTGGCGTTGAAGAAGAGCTGGTTCTCCCCATCAATTCGCCAGCGCACGCCCAGGCGGGGCAGGGGCTCCATGCTGTTGGACGTCACACGATATTGCGGGCCGGGCAGGTTGTTCGTGCCATTGCGGCTCATCATGACGGCCTTGAAGCCGAGATCAATTGCCAGATGGTCATGCAGCAGGGACATGTGATCGCCGACGAACAATGCGTTGGTCTGCGAAATCGTATGGAAGCTGCCGCCCAGCAGTTTCTGCCCGTTCGACAGGCGGATCAGGTCCTTGCCGTTCTCGGCCCAGATATCCGCGGCAGACCCGTTGGTCTGGACGGCCGTGAAGGGCTGCTGCTCGTTGTCGTCACCGTAATCGTACCAGTAGCCGAAGACGAAATCGTTCCAGTTTGTCTTGTAATGCAGGGCGCTCGTAAAGCCGGACCGATAGCTGCGCTGCGTGTAATCCGCGCGGACCACGCCCACGCCATCCTGCGCGCCGGGCAGGTTCAGCGTGTCGGGTAGCGCCTGCGTGCCCTGAAAGAGCCCGCTTGTGGACATGGGGCTGCCGCCGGGCCAGTTGCCGTAAGCGAACTGCGCATAGGGCGTGACGTCCAGACTGAGGCGGTCCGTCAGGCTTAGATGGACGGGTGCGCCGCCATACAGCGTGCGTTCGGCGTCCCGCCACAGCCGCCAGTAATTGGCGCCGTTATCGGGATTGGTGCTGTCATAGCGGGCGAGAAGGTTGTTCTGGCCTTTGATCCCGTCCGACTTCCATGTGTCCATGGTGGGCTCGGGATACCAGCTCGTGACAGTCGTGTTGAAGGAGCCGACGAGGCTGGCGCGGTTGCCCTGTCCCCATTCTTTGAGGAACTTGAAATCGACGTGCTGCTTCTTGTCCCGCCCGGGGCCACGCCAGTTGTCGGTAGCGCCATGGGAATAGGAAATGAAGCCGCGAATGCCGGTATGGGCGATGTCGCCGGTATCGAGGCGGATGAATTCGCGGTTGGTGTTGTAGGAGCCGTAAGACACGCTGGCATCCCCACCGGCCTTTTTGGCCGGGTCGCGGAATGTCAGGTTCATCAGCCCGCCCGCAGCGTTCAGGACCGGGCTGTCGAGATCGGCTGATCCCTGTGCCAGAGCGATTTCCTGATAGTTCTCGCTATCCGCGAACTGGCTGGGCGTGCCTGAATAATAGGCAACGTCATTCAGTGGCATACCTTCGAGGACATAGCCGATGGCACTGTTATCGAGGCCCCGGACGGTAATGTTCGTATTGGGGGAAAATCCCATCGGATCGGACGAGGCGACATTGGCGCCGGGCAGCATGGAGGCCAGCTGGAAGGCCGTCGCCATCGGGGCCTGTTTGGAAATGAAATCCTGACTGACCGTACTGACGGATTTCACCCCGTCCTGCAGGTGGATCAGTCCGCCACCGGGCTGGTTTCCCGGCGCGCTGTCCGCAATCCGGTGCACGATGATGTGTTCGGTTTTGGAGGGCTGTGGAGCCTGTGGCTGAGGTGCGGTCTGCTGGACCGCGGGCCTGTTCGTGGCCGGTGTCTCGGCGGCACGCGCAGCCGAAAAACAGACCGTTGTGCCGATCAGGACAGGCAGGACACTGCGATACCGCGAGCGGCAGACGGCAGACGCGGGTGTTTCCCGGGTGTTGGGGCAGTATGGTCTGACAGACGCTGGGGCCGGAGTGGCCGGGGGGTGTCTGTGTGCCATGATGAGAGACTCCTCGCCTGCAAGCAATGAGATCTCAGCTCTGACAGGAAAGGTTCAAGCTGCTGGCTGCTTCGTGTGTGAGAAACAAGTCTGGCAGACAGCGACCACCATCCCTCCGCCAGTATGAACTGGATCAGGTTCAATGGGTCACTGCGCCGTATGACTTTCAAGGGTCACACCAGCAGAATCTCAGCCCGATGCCAGGGCCCCCCACGGTGAAGCGCCACAAATCCTCCGTGGACGAAAAATTGTCAATATGAACGAAGCTGTCGGGTGCAGGCGTCAGGTATGTTGCAAACAATTTCGTGAGAATTATTCATTCTTTATTAATAACGACATGTATAGTTTCACAAACTCTCACGCCACTTCCCGAACACCCTGTGGGACCAGAGGTCAAAAAAGGCGCTCATGCTGAACTGGATCGAAAAAACCGCCTACGTCCGCCAGAAGATCAAGGCACTTTTTGCTGTTCTGGTCATGATTGCCGTTGTTCAGTTCGTGGTCGAACAGCTTTGCGAGTATCTGTTTGTTCACTACCGGCATGAGCAGATGCTGTCTCAGTTCACCGGCCTGCTGTTTCAGGTTGTCCTGACGCTGCTGATCGGGCGGTTTGCCATCCGTGTTATTGCCGTTCCATTTGAGCAGATCACTGCTGCGACAGAAAAAGTAGCCGGTGGCGCGCTTAACATCACCATTCCGTGCTTGCATCATCAGGACTGCGCCGGGCGTCTGGCCCGATCGCTTCAGTCCTTTCGGGAAAACAGCCAGAACCAGCTCAAGCTTCAGGAAATTCTGGCCACCGAGGCCCGCGAGGCTGCACGGATCCAGCAAGAGCTTTCCGGAAAGAGCGAAAGCATCCGTCACCTGCAAAGCGAAACGATCGGGACGATCTGCGCCGGAATGGAGATCGTGAAAAAAGGTGATCTGACCTTTACGTTCCAGGAGCATTTTCAGGACAGGTTTGAAGAGTTCCGCAAGGACTTCAACACCCTCATCCACATTTACCGGACGGCGATCGCCAAGATTTCCGACGCAACATCCGTGATTGCCAACGGGACGTCTGAAATTGCCTCGGCTTCGGCTGAACTGAGCGAGCGCACGGAGCGGCAGGCCTTCAACCTTGCCCAGTCCGCTGCGTCCATCAACAGCATTACGCAGGCGGTCGGCAAAACGGCCCGCTCGGCGGTTCAGGCGCGCGAGACTGTTCTGGAGACCCGGGGGCAGACGGTCGTGATCTCGGAGATCATGCATTCGGCCAACAAGGCCATGGGTGAGATCCGGGCCTCCTCACGGCAGGTGGAGAGTATTCTGGGCCTGATCGAGGAGATTGCGTTCCAGACCAATCTTCTGTCGCTGAATGCGGGGATCGAGGCCGCGCGGGCCGGAGAGGCCGGGCAGGGATTTGACGTGGTTGCAAAGGAAATCCGTGCGCTTGCCCAGCGTTCTGCCAAATCGGCACAGGATATCCGCAACATCATCACGGCCTCCGGGCGGCAGGTGGAAGAGGGCGTTCAGCTTGTTGGCGAGGCTGACCGGTCGATGAAGGTCATCAGCGAGCATGTCGATGGGATCACATCACTTCTTGAAGACATTTCCCACTCCACGACGGGTGAGGCTGAAAGTCTTGAGACGATCAACAAGGCCATCAACGAAATGGACCAGATGACCCAGCGCAATGCCGCGATGGTGGAAGAGGTCAATGTCGCGTGCCGGAACCTGAGCAACGAGGCGAAGGATCTTTTTGGTGAGCTGTCCAGATTCCGGTTTGGTTCCGTATCGTCCTCGGGCGGCTGGAAAGGTCTCGCAAGCCGGAGCCTGGCCTCGGCAGGAGCCTGACGGCGACATTTCTGCCCGGGCACGTCAGGTGAAACATTCTCGCGACATGCCTCGACATCGGGCCTGATATTCCCGACACTGGCGGCATGCCGTGTGGTCCATGCCGTTTCCCTGCCCTGAATGACGGGTCTTGCCCATGATGGGGCATGCTTTCCGGTCTCTGGGGCAGCGCAATTACCGTGTCTGGGCCATGGGGGCTCTGGTCTCGAATATCGGGACCTGGATGCAGATGACGACGCAGGACTGGCTGGTCCTGACAGAACTGACCCGGCATGATGCCGCAGCCGTTGGCATTGTCACGGCGCTTCAGCTTGCGCCCCCGCTTCTGCTGATTTTCTGGACCGGGAAAATTGCCGACCGGGTGGAGAAACATCGTTTTCTGCTGCTGACGCAGGCAGCACTCGGAACTTTGGCCATTGTGCTCGGGGTTCTGGTGGTGACGGGCCTGATCCGGTTGTGGGAAGTGGACCTCTTTGCATTTCTGAGCGGATGCGTGGCGGCCTTCGACAGTCCGGTGCGGCAGATCTTTGCGGGTGAACTGGTGGGCGAGGATGATCTCGCCAATGCCGTGGCGCTCAATTCCGTGTCCTATAATGCCGGTCGCATGATCGGGCCGGCCGTGGCGGGGTTCTGTATTGCGGAGCTTGGTTCGGGGTGGTCATTCATTCTGAACGGCCTGTCGTTCTACGGTGTCCTGATGTCGCTTCTGTCCCTGCGGACGCAGGATCTGCACCGGCTTGCCCCGGCAAAACCGGACAACGCGCATCAGGAGAAGCAGGATCTGCTGACGGGCGTGCGCTATGTCTGGAAGCGCGATGATCTGCGAACCATCCTGTTCATGCTGTTTCTGCTCGGGGCCTTCGGGCTCAATTTCCCGATCTATATCTCCACCATGGCCGTGAGCGTTTTTCACGTCGGGGCGCATGGCTATGGGGTGCTGAACTCAGCCATGGCGGTGGGGACGATCGCGGGAGCGCTTTTTGCCGCCAGCCGCAGGACCATGAAGTTCTCTGCCCTGCCGCAGGGGGCTGTGGTGTTCAGTCTGGCCTGTCTGCTGGGTGCGCTTTCGCCGGGATACTGGGCGTTTGCGCTCACGCTGGTCATGGCGGGCATGGCGTCGCTGACTTTCACGGCGGTGAGCAACAGCTATATGCAGCTGTCGACGGATCCGGGCATGCGGGGGCGCGTGGTGTCGATCCGCTTTGCGGTCTTTGCCGGATCGTCACCGCTGGGCGCGCCGCTGGTGGGGATGGTGGCCAATTCCCTCGGCCCGCGTTGGGCGCTGGGGGTGGGGTCCGTGTCCGGCATTCTGGCGGCAGGGGTGGCGCTGCTTTATCTGCAGCGGCAGCGGGCAGGAAAAGAAAGCTGCTCCTGATGTCGCGCGGATTCTGGCGGTACGGAGTCGTCAAAGTGCTGGGCGCAGGGGCCGTCCTGAGTGCGGTGTTATTGCTCTGGATGGGTTTTGTGGCGTTCAGGGGCGTTTCGGCTGTGCCGGTTCGTTCGGAAATGGCGGTGATTTTCGGGACAGCGGTGACGCCGAAGGGCGAGCCGCGCCCTGCATTGAGGGAACGGCTTGAAGAGGGGCTGCGGCTGTGGCGCGCCGGGCTTGTCCGAACGGTCATGGTGAGCGGGGCGATCGAGAGCGGCAACCATCAGGACGAGGCGCGGATCATGGCGGACTGGCTGATGGCGCGGGGCGTTCCGGCCTCTGCAATTGTCGTGGATTCACACGGCAACAATACCTGGCTGACGGCCCTGCATGTGGCACGGCTCCATCCTGAAGGTGCAGTTGTCGTGACCCAGTGGTTTCACGTCCTGCGATCGGAATGGGCCCTGCGCCGCGTCGGCGTGAAGCTGGTCTCCGGTGCTGCGCCCTCGCAGTTCCGGGTGGCGGAACTGTGGTACCTGTTCCGCGATTGTGTGGCGCTTCCGGTCTATGTTCTGACGAAAGCGCCGTAGGGGCCGCGGATCAGTACGGGACGCCGATCTGCTCGATGGCCGTGGCAAGGGACGGCGCGAGTGGCATCATCGGGGCGAGCGTGGACTGATAGGCGTGATACAGGTCGCCCTTCCCCTTGTAGATCGTCTCGGTGGGGTCGCCTTCGGGGCTGACTTCGTTGAACCAGCTTCCGAAATCGCGGTCGATCAGGGTCGTGTCGATATAGTCCCAGATCGTGCGGTACCAGTGCTCGTAATGGGGGTTGCCGGTCCGCTTGTAGAGATTGATGGCGGCCGTCAGGGCCTCGGCCTGCGCCCAGTGGATGCGGCTGCGGTTGTGGGGGCCGTGCTCCCAGTTGATGGTGTAGAGCATGCCGGGCCGACCATCAGCGTTCCAGCCGGTGTTCATGCCGGTTTCGAACAGGGCCTGTGCGTCGTGCAGCATCCATTCCGGCGTTGCAAGGCCGTGACGGAGCAGAGCGGCTTCCAGCTTCACGGTCAGATGGGCCCATTCCACGAAATGGCCGGGCGTCATGCCGTAGGGGCGCAGGTCATCATTGGGTTTGTCGCTGTGATAGTCGCGCAGAAGGGTCCAGTTACGGTTGAAATGCTCTGGCATCGCGAATCCTTCCGCCGCCGCCAGTTCATGCACGAAGCGCGTGACGATGCGGCGGGCGCGATGCAGCCATTTCACATCTCCGGTGACGTCCGCCAGTGCCATGAAGGCCTCGGTGGAGTGCATGTTGCTGTTGGCACCGCGATAGTCTTCTTCGTCTGACCAGTCCGGGGCGAAGCTCTCACGCATGACGCCTTCGTCTTCGCTCCAGAAATGGGTTTCGATCTGATGGATGGCGTCCTTGAGCAGATCGCCCGCGCCCTCTGCGCCAATCAGCACGGCCGAGGAGGCCGCGAGAGCCACGAAGGCGTGCAGGTAGGCCTGTTTGCGGTCATTGTCCTTGTCCGCAAAGTGTTGCCAGCCGCCATGGGCCTCGTCGCGGAAATTGGTGTGCAGGCTGTGGATTCCGTGGGCGACGAGCGGCGCGCTTCCGGGCAGTCCCTGAAGTTCGGCCACGGCATAGGCATGCACGCAGCGCGCCGTCAGAGTAGCTTCGGGTTTTGCGTTTTCGGGGAGCGTACCTTCCAGATCCAGCCCGGTAAAACCACCGTCAACGCACCCGCCCTTGCTGAAATCCAGAAGGCGGCGACCCTGCATTTCCAGCCAGGCCCGGTGGGAGGGGCGGCGGATCCAGCTGTCGCGGCTGAGGAGGGTGGGTGAAAGGCGGTCGGTCATGGGGCACTCCGGGCAGGTCGACAGATGTGGCTATCAGGACGCTTCAGGGACGCCGGGGTTCCGGAGGAGAGTGCCCCCAGACACGAACCTCACGAAGATGCGCACGGATGCGGATGTGGCTTGCGTCGCGCGATGGGTTTGCCGATACAGGACAGTATGACTGACCGGCCTTCGATCATCGTCGCTCCCAGCCTTCTGGCTGCTGACTTTTCCTGCCTTGGGGAAGAGATCGCCTCCATTGCGCGCGCGCCCTGGCTTCACCTGGATGTGATGGACGGGCATTTTGTGCCGAACATCTCCTTCGGCCCTCCGGTGATTGCGGCTCTTCGCAAGCATACGGATGCGAAGTTCGATGTTCATCTGATGATCGATCCGGTGGATCCGTATCTGGAAGCGACGGCGAAGGCAGGCGCCGATCACATCACGGTGCATGTCGAAAACGCGCCACATCTGCACCGCTCGCTTCAGACGATCCGCGCTCTGGGCTGCCGTCCGGGTGTTGCAATCTGTCCCGCGACGCCTGCCGTGGCGCTGTCGGAAGTCATGGATCTGGTGGACATCATCCTTGTCATGACCGTCAATCCGGGGTTTGGCGGTCAGAGCTTCCTCGACAGTCAGCTTGCCAAGATCAGGACACTGGCGGAAATGATCCGCGAGAGCGCACGGGAGATCGTCCTCGCCGTGGATGGCGGGATTGATCCCCGGACGGCGCCACGTGTTGTGGAAGCGGGCGCGACCATGCTCGTTGCGGGCTCGGCAGTCTTCGGCAAAGAAGACCGGGACGCTGCGATCCGGGCGCTTGAAGGTCCGTTCGTGGAACAGATCACCTGATGACAGGCAGTCGCTGGCTTCGTGGTCTCCGTCTTTCCCTTGCCCGCCTGCCATTCGGGGGCCCTGCCTCCGAAGGACCTGTGCATGCGTTCCGTGATCCCTGGAAGGGTGATCCGGATCAGGGGGCGCGCCTGATTGGCGGGTATTTCCGTTTTGACCGGCAGGACTACCCGTTGCCGAACGGAAACTGGGAGCGTGGCCCCTGGCCGGAGCCGGTGCGGGAATGGCTCCACGGGTTCAGCTGGCTGCGGGATCTGCGGACGCTCGGAAGCGACAGGGCGCGCCTGACCGCGCGGGGACTTGTCAGTGACTGGCTGGCCCATCCGCCAACGGATCCGCTGGTGCGGGATGCCTGCGTCACGGGCTCGCGTCTGGCGTCATGGCTGTCGAATCATGAGTTCTGTCTGGCCTCTGCCGATCCACGCCTTCAGCAGCGCCTGATGGAACGGATGCTGGTGGAAGGGCGGACCATTGCGGCGCTGCTGCCCCTGCCGCCGCAGGGCGCGCGTGTTCTGATGGCATTTCGTGGGCTGCTGGCCGCGGCGATGGCGATGCCGGAGCATACGGGGTTCATGTCGCGTTTCCTGCGCTATCTGCCCGGCGAACTGGACCGGCTGGTTCTGGCGGACGGCACCGTGGCAGAACGCAGCCCGGAGGCGCAGTTTCTGGTGGCGCGGGAACTCGCTGAAATGTCCGTCATGTTCCGCACGGCCCATGCCAGCGTCCCACCCTTCATCGATCGGGCTCTGGATAAAGTCTGTCCCGTTCTGCGGGCGATGCGTCATGGAGATGGTGGTCTTGCGGTCTTCAATGGGGCAAATGAGCGGCATAGTGCGGCTGTGGAAGACGTTCTGGCGCAGGGCTCGCGGCAGAAACTGATCGCCCCGGCCATGCCGCAGGGTCGGTTCACCCGCTTGACGCTTGGGAAATCGCTGCTGCTCGTGGACAGTGGTCCCCCCGCGCCAGCTGGTTTTGACAGCATGGCCCATGCCGGGACCCTGTCCTTTGAGTTCTCGCACCAGCGGCACCGCCTGTTCGTCAATTGTGGAAGTGCCGTGGTGGGAGCGTGGCGGGATGCCATGCGCAGCAGTGCCGCGCATACGGTTCTGGTGGCGGATGGTCTGTCTTCCGCGGATTTCGGGCCCGATGGTGGCATGACGCGCCGCCCTGTGACCGTGTCCTGCGATCACCAGACGGATGGTTCCGCGCACTGGCTGGAGCTTGCGCATGACGGCTACCATGCGCCGCTGGGGGCGAAATGGACGCGGCGTCTGTATTTCGGTTCCGATGGTGAGGACCTGCGAGGGCAGGAAATCATTGATGGTGAACGCAATATCGACTTCGCCATCCGCTTTCATATTCATCCGGATGTGAAGGTGACGCAGGATGACGAGGATATCATTCTACAGGTGGGCGGGGCGATCTGGCGATTCAGGCAGCGCGATGGTGTCGTGCGTCTGGAAAACGATGTTTATCTGGGGCGTGGGAAGCGCGAAGTCTGCACGCAGATCATCATTACACCTCTGGCGCTTCCGGAGATGGTTGCGCCGGGCGGAGAAAGTCCTGCCGGGGACGGAAAACCTGCGGCTGAGACGCCTGTCAAACGCATCCATCAGAGCGTGACCTGGCTGCTCGAACGCATCCCGGAATAGTCTGTTTCGTGTCTGGGATGCGACCGTGAAGATACTCGAAATCACCAATGTGGATTTTGCGCTCCGGCAGTTCCTGCTGCCGCTGATGCGGGAACTGCGGGATGCCGGGCATGACGTTCAGGGGGCGTGTGCAGAAGGCGCCCATCTGGAGCCTGTCCGGGCTGAGGGCTTTACGGTGCATGGCGTTCCGATGGCGCGGTCTTTTTCGCCACTCGCCCAGTTCCGGGCTTTTATGGCCCTGATCCGCCTGATCCGGCAGGAAAAGCCGGATCTGGTCCATGGTCACATGCCCATCAGCGGTCTTCTGGCGCGATTTGCCGCCCGGCTCTGCGGGGTGCGGATTGTGGCCTATACCTGCCACGGCTTCCTGTTCAATCAGCCGGGATCGTGGCGTCGTCGAATGCTGTCCCTGATTTTGGAATGGGCGGCAGGGCGTCTCACGGATCTGTATATGACGGTCTCGCGCGAAGAGGCGAGGGATGCACGTCGGCTGCATCTGAACCGTCATCCCATTGCCATCGGTAACGGGCGTGATCCGGACCGTTATCATCCGGACCCCGCAATGCGTGCGCGGGTGCGAAAGGATCTGGGGGTGCCGGAAGAGCGGCCGGTGGTCATCGTGGTGTCGCGTCTGGTGCGACATAAGGGGCATCCCGAGCTTCTGCGTGCGATGGAGGATGTGCCGGACGCGGAACTCTGGGTTGTCGGAGAGCGTCTGCCTTCAGATCATGGCGCCGACCTGACGGAGGCGTTTGAGCGTGCCCGTGAGCGTCTTGGCCCGCGTCTGCGGATGCTGGGGTATCGGGACGACGTGGCTGAACTTCTGAAAGCGGCGGATGTGTTTGCGCTGCCGAGTCATTTCGAGGGGCTGCCGATGTCCGTCATCGAAGCGATGCTAACGGGCCTGCCGGTTGTGGCAACAGATGTTCGCGGACCGAGAGAGCAGGTACTGGACGGGAAAACGGGGTTTCTGGTTCCGCCGGGTTTTTCCTCACCTCTGGCCTGGGCCTTGCGCGCTTTGACGCAGGATGCGGTGCTGACACGGGAGATGGGCGCGGCCGGAAGGCAGATTGCGCGTGAGGACTACGACGAGCGGCATATCCTGAAGCATGTCGTGGCGCTTATGGAGAAAGCCTGCTCCCGAAACCCTGTCAGCCCTGGAAAAGCTTGAGGATCATTGAAGACTGGCCATTCATGATCGAGAGGGACTGTACGGCAAGTTGCTGTTTGGTCTGAGCTGACAGAAGCAGAACGCTCTGCTGCGCCAGATCGGCATCGGTCAGGGCGGAGATGCCAGTTATGATGGCATCCTGCTGCGCAGCGGTGGTCTTCGTAATCTGCGAAACGAGGTCGGTGCTGGTTCCGAGGGAGGCGTTAATGGATGATATTTTTGAAATGGCACCGGTGACGGCGCCGATCGCGACCTGATAGCCGCTGACCTGTTGGCCGGAGACCGTATTCCCGGAAAAATTTCTGCTGTTTGCAACAAGCAGAAAGCTGTTGGGCGGAACGGATTGATAGACCGGGAGACGGGTATACATCGTGCTGTCTGAGGGGTGCTGGATATTCTTGAAGACAGACGGTGTTGCCGGTGTTGCCCATACAGGCGTTCCATCATCGGCTGTGACAGTGCCGGGAGGAATGGACCCCGCGATCTCTGCACCACTTGCAACGATCGAGAGCGTCGTGGCGCTGATGCTGCTGGTCGCCGTATTGATGCCCAGAGAGTTCAGCGTGGCGATGATCGGGGTATAAAGGCTGTTCTGATAGGTGCTCTGCGACGCCATGTCTGCTGTGACGTTCACGGCCACGATATTCTGTGTCTCTCCCTGCGGGAAGTCGGAAGAGGCCGAGACGGCATAGGTCAGATTTCCAGTGTCGGTGTCTTTTTCAAGACTGACATACATGGGGGTACCCGATGCGGTCGTGGAGATTTTAAAGACCGTTGTGCCATTGCCCTGCGAAATGACCTGTGATGGCGCAGGGTTTCCCGTACTGGAATCAATGCTGATTTCTGGTGTGCTGTCGACCAGCGTCTGGATGCTGCTGGCGATTGTTTTCGAACTGGAGAGCGTTCCGTCGCTGGTCGTCTGGTTCAGGATGAGCTGGTAGCCATCCTTTCCGGCTGCAGCGCCATTAGTATTGAAATCCATGCGGGTTGCAATGGGATCAGAGAGGCTCGCATTGGCAGTCGTCAGGCTGATTTTCTGGCCGTATGAGGAGACGAAGCTTTCCGGAGTGGGGATGGTTTCGATGTTTCCATCATCGTCATATGCCAGGGTTCCGTCGTTATTGCTTTTGGCGACGGGAACCGCTTTGGTGGCACTCGACACGGCGACAAAGGAGCCGGAAAGCGGGGCGGTCTCGATGACGTTCGTAAGAGCGGAAACATTCGGGCTGGAAGACGAGGGCGGCGCATAGATGTTTCCGCCGCTGATGGTCAGTGCGCCGTCAGTACTGCTGCGATCGACATGAAAGCCCTGACCGGAGATGGCCGCCATGAATGTATCGGAAACGCCCTTGTCGTCCATTTTCCTGGAGCCGGCAGCATTGATCATCACAGGCGTAATCACGCTTTGTGCGGTAGGGTTTCCCAGAGCATCGAATGCTGAACTCACCGTATAGACAGGGCTGCCGTTGTCCCCCTGAGATACCTGAATGGCTTCGCCGGAATTCAGGGTATAGAATTTCACACCGTTTGGATCTGTGTACTGGGATGTAATGACGGTATTAGTACCGGATGTCAGATCGCCGGTGCTCGGATCCCATTGAAGATCCGATTCTGTTCCCACGGCAGCATTGATTGTGGACAGGGTGGACGAACCCGGATTGTTGGTCCCGGTGTTGGCTTCTTCGGCGACAAACTGGTACTGGACGGCCGGATTCTGGGCTGTACCGGCGCCTGTAGCCTGCGCGATATTGTGCAGGGTCAGGACGGTGGTTTGGGGGCCTGCAACGACCAGGTTTTCCGGGTCGAGTGGAATTGTGACGCCGGCCTGATCGACGGTGAGGCCCGATAGTCCGAGCCCTGCGGACGTGGCGTTGCTTCCCGCAATCTTGATGGTGCCGCCATAAGTGTCCAGAGCCGTGGATGCGGTATTGTAGTTGACGCCGCTGACGAGCGCACCAGCCAGAAGATTGACGCCGTTAAACGTGGCAGACGACGCCATGGAATCGATCTGGCTCAATGTCTTGGAGATCTGGGTATTGATGGTGCTGCTGTCGATGCCGTTGTTTTGTCCTTCGCTAATGTTTGCGGCGAGGGACGTCAGGGTGTTGTTGATGAGCGTACTCTGACTGCTGGCAGTCTGAACGACCTGCCCAAGAATATTCAGGCCCTGCGAGATACCGCTCAGGGCCGCGGACTGGGCCTGCATTGAGTTGGTGATGGAATAAATCGCGGGATTATCTGAGGCGGTGGAAACAGTTTTCCCTGTTGAGACGGCCGTTTCCGCCTTGTTCAGTGCCGTGGTGGCCTGGGAGAGCACTTGAAGACCAGATAAAACGGAAGAATTGTTCACACTCAACACAGGCCGGCACTTTTCAGAAAGCGTAAGACGCTGTCAGAATGTCACCCGCTATATAATTTTTCGTTAATGACAGAAGAGCCTGTTTTCCTGATCGGGAATATTTCTTCCAGCGATGATGCCCGGGACGGAGAAAGTATTGCAGCGGGAATTTTAAATTTGCATCTTGGGAATAAATTTTAAATGACTGTGAGTAAAATTAAAATATATACTTTATTGAGGTTGCATAATTCACTATTATAATCCGGTGTTATTATCAGGACTGGAATACTCTTATTATATTGACTTCAATTCTCCCGCAAACTTGTCTTTTGTTTCTGTGCTATTTTCATGACACTGTCGTCGTGCGAGACGATTGAAGACATAAGGTATCCCCCATGAAGGTCGGTCTGTTTGTTCCCTGTTATGTGGACATGTTTCACCCCGAGACAGGAATTGCGACTTTGGAACTGCTGGAGCGTTTCGGGCTTTCCGTTGAATATCCCGTTGACCAGACATGCTGTGGCCAGCCCATGACCAATACGGGCTGCGAGCGTGAAGCGGCCAAGACGGAAGAACTGTTCGTCCGTAATTTTGAAAAATATGATTATGTCGTTACGCCGTCTGGCAGTTGCACCAATCAGGTCCGCAATAACATGACGGCCATTGAACAGAGCGATGCGGTCAAACATGTTCGCAGCCGAACATATGAACTGGTTGAGTTCCTGCATGATGTCCTGAAGGTCGATGCGTTTCCCTGGGCCGAGTTTCCGCATCGTGTTGCGCTTCACAACAACTGCAACACGCTGCGGAACCTGCGGATCGCGAGCATGAGCGAGCGCCGGGAAGAGCCGTTTTCCAAGCCGAAAGCGTTGCTGAAAATGGTCAGGGGCATCGAATTCGCCGATCTGACACGCCCTGATGAATGTTGCGGGTTTGGCGGGACGTTTTCGGTGTTCGAGGAAGGTGTCTCGGCCAAGATGGGGCAGGACAAGGTTACGGACCAGCTGAAATCCGGGGCGGAATATGTCACGTCCTCCGACAGTTCCTGCATGATGCATCAGGAAGGCTGTGCCCGGCGAATGGGCGCCAATCTCAAATACATCCATATCGCCCAGATCCTGAATGGAGCACGCGCATGACTGCCGAACTGCATGAAGAACTGACCGATCCGCATGCCGATCAGCTGGATCATGGGGCTGCGTCCTCCCGGCCGCTGAAATCCCGCATTTCAGAGCCCCAGCCCCGTGGCGCGAAGATCCGCGGGAACCGGCCGGTCGATCAGTCCGAGGCGGCAAACCGTTTCATGGCGGCCACCGAGCATGAGGCCATGCATGACGCGCGTCTGTGGGATCTGCGCCAGAAGCGCGACAAGGAAATGCATGGCATTGAGGAATGGGAAGAGCTGAGGGATCTCGCCTCGGGCATCAAGGAGCACACGCTTTCAAAGCTCGATTACTATCTCGAACTGTTTGAGAAAAACGCCACGGCCAACGGGATCAAGGTCCACTGGGCGAAGGACGGGGCCGAGCATAACGCCATCGTTCTGGACATCCTGCGGAGCAGGGGCGTCGAACTGCTGATCAAGAGCAAGTCCATGCTCACGGAGGAATGTGGCTTCCGGGAGTTCATGGCTAAAAATAACGTCGAGGTCATCGAAACGGATCTTGGCGAGCGTATCCAGCAACTCGACGACGAAGCGCCCAGTCATGTTGTTGTGCCAGCCGTGCACAAGTTGCGGACCGATGTGGCCAGTGTTTTTGCGAAAACGATCGGCTCTGATCCTGATAATGCGGATGCCCATTACCTCACGGAATGTCAGCGGGAGGCTACGCGCCCGCTGATCCTGTCGGCGCAGGCGGGTATGACGGGGGGGAACTTCGTGGTTGCGGAGACGGGGACGTTTGTTGTCTGCACCAATGAGGGCAATGCTGATCTTTCCGCCAACACGCCGCCTCTGCATATCGCGTCCATCGGGATCGAGAAGCTGATCCCCGGGCTGGATGATCTGGCGGTCTTTATCCGCCTGCTGTCACGCAGTGCGCTGGGGTCCCCGATCACGCAGTATACGTCCCATTTCCGTGGCCCGCGTGAGGGAAGCGAGATGCATGTGGTGCTCGTGGATAACGGACGCTCCGAGCGGCTCGGGATGGAAAAATTCTGGCCGGGGCTGAAATGCATCCGCTGTGGGGCGTGCATGAATACCTGCCCGGTTTTCCGACGCAGCGGCGGGCTGAGTTATGGGGCGACCTATGCCGGGCCGATCGGGCTGATCATCGATCCGACCTTCAATGTCCATAAATATCGCAACCTGCCATATTCCTCGACGATGAACGGCAGTTGCACCAATGTCTGTCCGGTGAAGATCAATATTCACGAACAGATTGCCGACTGGCGTAGGACACTGGCGGGCGATGGGGAAATCTCCCCGGTCAAGAAAGTCATGATGAAAGCGGCTGGCGAGGTTCTGGCCTCTCCCGTGGTCTATCGGGCAAGCCTGCCTCTGGGCCGCAGCGCGCTGCGGCATCTTCCGCATTTCATGCTCTACAACAAGCTCAACACCTGGGGCCGCAAGCGCGATATTCCCGAGACGCCCAAACAGACATTCAATGAATGGTATCGCAAGAACCGGAAGCAGCCTGGCGAAGGGGAAAAGTCATGAGTGGTTCACGCGAAGCCATTCTGGGGGCGATCCGGAAAAACCATGTTCAGGGCGAGCGGGCCCGACCGGCTGTGCCGCTGTTCGATCAGGCCGCGCCCTTTGATCTGAAGGCGCTGTTTCAGAGGTCTCTGGAGCGTATGGGCGGCAGGATGTTGACGCCCGATGCGACTGATCCGATGGCTCCTGTCCGTCAGGCCATCGTCAAGCCGGGTCCTGTTCTGTCCTGCGTGCCGGAGTTCGAGGGGGATATGAAAATTACGCCCCAGACGAAGCCGACGGATATTGCGCCGGTTGAATATGCTGTCCTGCGCGCGGCGTTCGGTGTGGCGGAGACGGGGTCGCTCTGCTTCACGGAAAAGCAGTTGCATGTGAACACGACAGGTTTTCTGCCGCAGCATCTGGTGATCCTGCTGGACCCGGCGCAGATCGTCTACAACCTGCACAATGCCTATCAGCGCCCGGAATGGACGCAGGCGCATTATGCCGTGTTCCAGAGCGGTCCGTCAGCGACGGCGGATATCGAGGGCGTTCTCGTGCATGGTGCGCAGGGTGTGCGCTCTCTGAGCGTATTGTTTCACCCCGCCTCCTGAAATCCGGGGTGAACGTAGCGGCGGAGGAATGGAGCGGTGACGCTGTGTTCCGAAGCCGCGACGGTCTCCGGTGTTCCTGCTGCCACGATCTGGCCGCCCTTGCGCCCTGCACCGGGGCCGAGATCGATGATCCAGTCGCTCGCGGCCGCTACGCGCATGTCATGCTCGGCCAGTACGACGGTGTTGCCTTGATCGACCAGAGCCTGAAGCTGGAGCATCAGCCGGTCTACATCGGCCGGGTGCAGGCCGGTTGTGGGTTCATCCAGAACATAGAGCACATGCCCGCTGCGCTGTTTCTGAAGTTCGGTTGCAAGCTTGATGCGCTGTGCTTCGCCGCCTGAGAGTTCGGTGGCGGGCTGGCCGAGGCGGAGATAGCCCAAGCCCCCCCGACGCAGGGTGTCGAAGCCGCGCGCCAGAACGGGCACCTCCGCGAAGACGTCACAGGCATCGTCAATGCTCAGGCCCAGCACATCCGCGATGCTGTGCCCGTTCCACAGGACTTCCAGCACTTCGGGTTTGTAGCGGCTGCCGTGGCAGACGGGGCAGGGCGTCTGTACGGTTGGCAGGAACAGAAGCTCCACATCGACTGTCCCCACGCCTTCGCAGCGCGGACACCGGCCTTTGGCGACATTGAAGGAGAACCAGCCCGCATCGAAACGGCGCTTCTTCGCGTCCGGCGTTTCGGCGAACAGGCGGCGGATCGTGTCGAACAGGCCGGTATAGGTGGCGGGGTTGGAGCGCGGGGTGCGTCCGATCGGCTTCTGGTCGATCATGACCATGCGTTTGATCGGGCCGGTTCCGCCTGAGACGTTTCCCTTGGGCTCGCGATGTTCGGGAGGCGGGGCCTCGTCCGTGCTGTCGTCGTCGGGGTCGATGTCCACTTTCTGGCCCAGGGCGCGGGCCATGATGGAGACGAGGGCCTGCCCGACGAGGCTGGATTTTCCGGAGCCTGACACGCCTGTCACTGAAACCAGCACTCCGAGCGGGAGCGTCAGGGCCAGATGGTCCAGATTGTTCCAACAGATATCGGTCAGTTCCAGTGTGCCAGTTGGGGCGCGAACCGGTGTCGTGCGGGGCTGGACCGTGCCGAACAGATAGGGGCGCGTACGGGACTCCTTTACGTCCCGCAGTCCGTCAGGCAGGCCGCTGTAGAGAATGCGGCCCCCTCGTTCGCCGGCATCCGGGCCGACATCTACCAGCCACTCCGCACGGCGGATCACGTCCGGATTATGCTCGACGACGATGAGCGAGTTGCCCCCGTCGCGTAGACCGTCCAGCGCCCGCAGAAGGGCCTGCGTGTCGGCGGGGTGCAGGCCGGAACTGGGTTCGTCCAGCACATAGACCACGCCGAACAGGTTCGAGCGGATCTGTGTGCCGAGACGCAGGCGCTGGTATTCGCCGGACGAAAGGGTCTGGACGCTTCGGTCAAGCTGGAGATAGCCCAGCCCCAGATCCAGCAGCACGTCGATCCGTTCGATCATGGCGTCTACCATGCCGCGCGCCGCTACTGCCGTGGCATCTTTTCCGTTCGCAAGGGTTTTGGCGGATGCGCGGAGCGAAGCGGCGATGTCTTCGAGGGTGCGGTTCGCGAAGTCGGCGATGTTCAGGCCGTCGAATGTCACGCGCAGGGCATCGGGGTTCAGGCGCTGTCCGTGGCAGACCGGGCAGGGGGCGGAGACCATGAAGGACGCTGCCCGCTTGCGCATTTTCTCGCTCTGCGACTGCGTGAAGGTGTGCAGGACATAGCGCCGGGCGCCGCTGAAGGTGCCGTTGTAATCAGACGGAATGCCGCGCTTGATGGCTTCCATGACCTGCGCGTGGGTGCGGCCGGGATAGACGGGTTCGGTCGGTGTTTCTTCCGTGTAGAGGATCCAGTCGCGGGTCTTTTTCGGCAGGTCACGCCAGGGGCAGTCCACATCCACGCCACGGGTGATGAGAATGTCCCGGAAGTTCTGTCCCTGCCATGCTGTGGGCCAGGCGGCGACCGCGCGGTCACGGATGCTCAGGCTGTCGTCGGGAACAAGCGTCTGTTCCGTCACGTCATAGATGCGGCCCAGTCCGTGACATTTCGGGCAGGCGCCCATGGGGGTGTTGGGCGAAAAGGACTCTGCCTCCAGTCGTGACAGGCCGGGGGGATAGGTGCCTGCGCGGGAATAGAGCATCCGCAGCAGGTTTGAGAGTGTCGTCAGACTGCCGACGCTGGAGCGGCTGCTGCTTCCGCCGCGCTGCTGCTGAAGGGCGACTGCTGGTGGCAGTCCGTCTATGGACGCCACGACCGGGACCGGCATCTGGTCGAACAGGCGTCTGGCGTAGGGGGAGACGGAGTCCAGATAGCGCCGCTGCGCCTCGGCATAGATTGTCCCGAAGGCCAGCGAGGACTTGCCGGACCCGGACACGCCCGTGACGACGACGAGGCGGTCACGCGGCAGGTCCACGTCCACGTTTTCCAGATTGTGTTCCCGCGCCCCTCTGACGCGGATCATCTCATGGGGCGAGGGCGTCTGGGACATGGGGCACTCCTGATGATGGCGGCAGGAGTGTAGACCCGCCAGACATCAGAGTACACAAACCAACCCGTTGTCTGGCGTTACAGCCAGCCGTTGGCGCGCGCGATGCGTCCGGCTTCGATCCGGTTGCGAGCATCGAGTTTCTGTACGATTTCCGAGAAATAGTTGCGGACTGTGCCGGAGGAGAGGGAGAGTTCCTCGGCGATTTCGCGGTTGGTGCGTCCGGCTTCTGCGAGGCGGAGCATGGCGCGTTCGCGTTCGGAGAGCGGGTCGGGCAGGGCGTCCCACACGGCTTCGGCCAGATCGGGGGCAATGGCCCGCCCTCCTGCCGCGACCTTGCGGATGGCGGCGGCGAGCTGTGTGATGGGGGCGTCCTTGAGCATGTAGCCGCGTACGCCGGCCTGAAGCGCGCGGCGCAGATAGCCGGAGCGGCCGAAGGTCGTCACGATCATCACGCGGCTGGGCAGGCCTTCCTGAAGGATCTTTTCCGCAAGCTCGATGCCTGTGACATGCGGCATTTCGATGTCGGTCAGGACGACATCGGGGCGGTGTTCGCGGATCAGGTCGAGAGCCTCGCGTCCGTCAGTGGCCCGGCCGACGATTTTGATGTCGTCTTCGAGCTGCAGCAGGGCCTCGAAGGCATCGAGGAGCATGGTCTGGTCTTCGGCGAGGATGAGGCGGATCATGGGAGTATCGTTGCAGTCAGCTTGAAGCCCTGGGGGTGGGGGGAGACGGTGAGCGTGCCGCCCGAAGCGGCAAGCCGTGCCCGCATGCCGCGCAGGCCGTTGCCTTCGATGAGGCTGGGGGCGGATTGCGTGGCCTGAAGGGGGCCATCGTCTTCGAGGGTGAAGGTATGGATATGGCCATCCGCGTTGTGCTGGAAGGTCAGGGTGCAGGTTCGGGCCTCGGAGTGGCGGATAACATTCGTGACGGCTTCGCGCAGGGCCAGAGCGAGGACGCTGTTCTGTGGCTGATCGGCGGAGGGGCCGGGACCGTTCAGGGCCAGCGCGATCCCCGCCGTGTTCAGGGCTTTGCGGGCGCGGTCCAGTTCGCGCTGGAGCGAGGCGCCGTTCATGCCGGAGACGGCGTCGCGGACTTCGCGCAGGGAGGTGCGGGCGATCTGGCTGATCTCGGTGACTTCCTGCCGCGCGCGGGATGTGTCGGACGTGAAGAGGCGGTCGGCCAGTTCGGCTTTCACGGAAATGACCGTCAGGGAATGACCGAGAAGGTCGTGCAGGTCACGCGCGATGCGCTCGCGCTCGGCGGTCGTGGCGAGGGTGCGGATTTCGTTCTGGGCTTCGCGCAGTTCGAAATTGCGGATGCCAAGCTGCCACTGCACCAGCGTGCCCATATAAGTGATGATGCTGAAAAAGGCGCCGGGAATGACTTCCAGCGTGGTCTTATGGCGGAAATGCCCCGAAATGATCAGGATGACCTGAAGCAGGATGACCATCGTGATGGATTGCCGCTTTCCGGGCAGGCGGGCGCACATTCCGGCGGCGAAAATGCAGTAGACTTCCCAGTCCCCATGCGTCCAGGCGCAGGCATAGCCGATCAGGTCGGTCAGGATGATCTCGCCGTATCCGTAATACCTGTCCTTCCTATAGGGCGTGAAATAGACCAGCAGGAAGACCAGCATGGCGGCTGTGGAGAACAGGACGCCAGCCAGTGTGGGGCGGTGATAGCCCAGCAGCCAGGGGACGGGATAGAACAGCAGGTAGCTGAGATAAGCCACCAGATACTGGTTGAAATGGGGCCACGGCGTTTTGCGGTCCGCCAGATGACGGGAGAGGGAATCTGCGGCCATCAGGCGAGGGTGGTTGAGGACGTGTCCGGGGTCAAGAACGTTCCCGCGCGCCACAGACGGACCGCGCTGCCGGCCCAGATGGCGGCGGCCGTGCCGAAGCCCGCGACTTCAAGATGCTGCGGTTCGGGCAGGAGCAGGGAGATGCCGGAAATCAGAACGATGGCCCCACCCATGAAGAGATGGACCGGCTCTTTCAGGGCATGGCCCAGCGGGATGTAGGACAGGCCGATGATGGCGCCGAGCAGCGGATAGAACAGGTCCACCCGGTGATGGGCATGGGTCCATGAGGCGGCGGCGAAAATCCCGATGAAGCGCAGGATTTTGATGCGACGCGCCAGTTTTGGATCAAGGGTGGTTTCAGGGCGCCGCAGAATGAGGTCGCGCCGGATGAAGCCGCGGGCGAGCAGGGCTGTCGGGACGGCGATGAGGGCGACGGTCAGTGGAATGGACAACTGACCTGCCTGAGCGCCGCGTGTGGCCCAGACGGCCGCGAAGATCAGTCCTGCGCAGTCGGTCAGCAGACCACGCCAGTTTTTCTGTTCCGTCATCATCCGCGCTCCGTTTCCGCTGGGGCAGCCTATGATGAGGATGCCCGTTCCCGTACGGAAAAACAGGGTGCAGTGTCAGATGTCGCGGATGACATCGGTCATGGCTGGGGTCAGGACGGGGTTCAGACCGGACGTAGCAGGATGTGCTTCTTCTTGCCGGACGAAACCTTCAGGACGCCTTCGCGCAGATCGTCGAGCGTGAAGGTCTGGTTTTCGTCCGAAACGACCACGTCATTGACGCGACCGCCGCCGCCACGGATCAGGCGCCGTGCTTCACCTCCACTGGCGGCCAGACCGGCTTCCTGAAAGACGCGGAAAGCGGGCAGGCCTTCGGCGATCAGAGTGGCGGGCAGGTCGATTTCCGGCAGGGCGGCCTGTGCGGAGCCCTGCTCGAAGACGCGGCGTGCCGTCTCGGCGGCCTCTTCGGCCGCAGCGCGGCCGTGGCAGATAGCGGTGGCTTCGGTGGCGAGGATCTTTTTGGCCTCGTTGATCTCCGCGCCTTCGAGCGCGCCCAGACGCTCGCATTCCTCGACGGGCAGGTCCGTGAAGAACTTGAGGAAGCGGCCGACATCGGCGTCTTCGGTGTTGCGCCAGAACTGCCAGTATTCGAAGGCAGGGAGGCGTTCTGCCCGGACCCAGGTGGCTCCGTTGGCGGACTTGCCCATTTTCGCGCCGGACGCCGTGGTGACGAGCGGGGTGGTCAGGCCGAAGATCTGCTTGCCATCGGTGCGGCGGGCCAGATCGATGCCCGAGACGATGTTGCCCCACTGGTCCGAGCCGCCCATCTGCAGGACGGCACCATGGCGGCGGTTCAGTTCGCGGAAATCGTAGGACTGGAGGATGGAGTAGTTGAACTCCAGAAAGGTCAGGCCCTGCTCGCGGTCCAGACGCTGCTTTACGCTGTCGAAAGAGAGCATGCGGCTGATGGAGAAATGGGCGCCCACATCCTGGAGCAGGTTGATGTAGGAGAGCTTGTCCAGCCAGTCGGCATTGTTGGCGAGGATGGCGCCGCTCGCTGCGTCTTCATCGCTGAAGGTGATGAACTGGCGCAGGGATTTTTCGATCCCGGCGATGTTGTGCGCGATCGTCTCGTTCGTGATGAGGGAGCGGGCTTCATCGCGGAAGGATGGATCGCCGATCTTGGCCGTGCCGCCGCCCATCAGGGCGATCGGGCGGTGGCCGTGCTTCTGGAGCAGGCGGAGCGCCATGATGGAGAGCGCATTGCCGACATGCAGGGAGTCCGCTGTCGGGTCGAAACCCACATAGGCGGTGATCGGTCCGGCCAGCATGGCCTCGTCGAGGGCGTCGAGGTCGGTGCACTGGAAGATCAGGCCGCGGGCCTGGGCTTCGAGGAGGAACGGACTCTTTGGCATGGGTCGGTCTTGCTACGCTGCTACAGGGAAAAGGGGACGCGGACCCTAGCATGACCGGCGCCGGAGCGGAAACTCCGGGGCCGGCCGGATCATCAGACCGGGCATTTATTCGGTCTCGTAAGGCCAGTCGGAGCGGGCCATGCGGGATGGGACAACGAAGAAGCAGAGCGCGCCGAGGGCCGCGAAAGCCAGTGCGACCGGTCCAAAGGGGCGTATGCCGAGGATGAACGGATTGCAGAACTGCAGCACGAACGCGGGAGCGACGGTTGCGGCAATCAGGACACCCTGCGGCGGCTGCTTCATCACGAGGAAGGGGATGGGGCAGCAGAATGTCACGCCAAGTGTGGCGATCAGAAGTTCCGCAGCGTCCAGCAGGGCATGGGAGGGGGCGAGTGGCTTGAAACGCGTGATGGGGAGCATGAGGCTCCGCGTGCGGAGCGGGGCCGTCCTGCACACCCTGTTGGCCTTGGCGGCGAAAACCGCGCGTACGAAGCCCAGCCGGCTGCCAAAACGTCCCGTCGTCAGGAGCAGCGGCCAGTGTTTGCGGTTGGTGATCCAGGAATCCTGAAGGGAAATCAGGATGGTCATGCTGGGGGTCATATGCGCGATGCGGGTGCCGAAACTGCCATGCCCGAGCGGCAGGCTGGCCATGATCAGGACCGCGCAGGCGGGCATAAACAGGCTGATCAGAAGGTCGTTGCGCAGATTGGTCGGGGATGCGGGAGCGAGAAGCATCTGCCGCAGCTGATAGAAGCTGAGATCCTGCGGTGCGGTACGGCGCGCCGTTTCGGGAGCCGCAAAATCAGGGGCAGAAGCGGTGATCCCGTCCGTGGGGGCCACCATCGCCGGGGAATGCAGCCGGTTCGGCAGCGTCATGATGGCGGCTGTCAGCACTCCCATCATGGCGATATCGGCCGGGATGGTCAGCATGGCCGGACGTGTGAGAGCCCAGAGCGGAAAATCGGTTGTGAAGGTCAGGAGCATCAGGCCGAGCAGCAGTCCGACGCCAAGAATGGTCGTGATGCCCTTGAGGCGACGTGACGCCTGCTGCGGCGGGGCGTACCACTGGACGACGGACGGCACCGTATTGAGAAGCGTGTAGAACAGCGTGTCATGCAGGGGCAGGCCGCTCCAGGCGAGCAGGCTGGAGAGGGCGAGGAGGGCTACCATGGACATCATGGCCGCAGCGCGCGCCTCGGCGTGCAGCAGGCCGGGAATGGCCGGAGCCTGAGACGCGCCGATCTGGTTGCCGGCATGGGTTTGCAGGCAGTTCTGCACGAAGGTTGCTGCGATGGCCGCGTTAAAGACATTCGCGTGTTTGAGTGCTTTTTCCAGACTCTGGGTCAGAAGTGCGGTGTGCAGTTGATGCGCCGTCAGACCGGCCAGCAGGCCGAAGATCGCAGCCGTGTAGATCATCGGATTGCCGACAAGGAAAATGCGCGTCCCGTAGAGCCGTAGCGCGCGGATCATGTCGCTGCGTTCCATGGCACCTGAGGGCAGGAAACTCCTCATGCCGCGGCATCCGGGGTTGTGGTGTCCGCCGGTGTCGTGCGTGGGGCCGTGATTTCCAGGAAGGCGTCTTCGAAATCCGGGATGACCGTCAGGGTGCCCCCGGGGAGGGTGAGATCTCCGGTCCAGCCATGGACCAGCAGCGCGTCGGGGCGCTGGCCAAGGATCTGGATATCGGCCGGAAGGGCCGCGAGGACCTGATCGGGCGTGGGATGTTCGAGCCAGCGGGTGGTGGCGCGGAAGGTCTCAGTCGGAACGTCGAGCACGACATGGCCCTGTCGGACGAACAGCAGGCGCGAGCACAGGCGTTCGAGATCGGACAGGATATGCGACGAGATCAGGATGCTCGCACCCGTCCGCTGCGTATAGGTGTCGAGCAGGTTCATGAAGTCGCGCCGGGCATGGGGGTCCAGACTGGCGACAGGTTCGTCCAGAACCAGGAATTCGGGGCTGTGACGCATGGCGAGCACGATGGCCAGACGCTGCTTCTGACCGCCGGACAGGGAGCGCACCTGCTTTTTCGGGTCGAGGTCGGCCCAGGCGATCAGGGCGGGATCGATGGGGGGCAGTTCACCATAGAATGCGGCGATGTAGTCCATGAGCTGGGCAACGCGGAAACTGCCGAAGCCGGTCATGGTCTGGGGGACGAAGCCCGTCCGCGCGCGGATTTCGCGGGGCAGGGCCGAGATGTCGTGACCGAAAATGTCGATGCTGCCGCCATCCGCGAGCAGGAAGCCCATGAGGCATCCGATCAGTGTGGATTTGCCCGCGCCGTTGCGTCCCAGAAGGGCCACGGTCTCGCCCTGTGCGATGGAGAAGGATACGTCGTCCAGCGCCCGGAAGCTGCCAAAGCTCTTGGTGAGGTGCGAGACCTCGACGGGGAGGGACGCAGGGGCGGCGGGGTGCAGAATGTTTCGGTCTTGCATGAAATATCCGGTTACATATTTGTCGGAACGGAGCAAGGAATTGTAGCGCCGGAAACAAAAAAGGCTCTCCGGAAGGGAGAGCCATTTTTGAAGTCTCTGACGGGGCGAAGGTCCCGGATCAGTCTGCGGCCAGGGCCAGCGCCTTGCGGCCACGCATCGTGTTCACGTGGTCTTCGAGGGCTTCGGCAACCCGGTCGGCCTGTTTGGCGAAGATGTGGTCGGCGTCTTCGAAAATACGATAGTCGACGGTCACGTTCTTCTGGGTGTTCAGCTTGTCCACCAGCTTGCGGATGCCCGGCTCGGGAGCCATTTCATCCTTGCCGCCGGCAATCATCAGGCCGCTGCACGGACAGGGGGCCAGAAAGCCGAAATCATAGTCGTTGGCCGGAGGGGCCACACTGATCCAGCCGCTGATTTCGGGGCGACGCATCAGGAGCTGCATGCCCACGAAGGCGCCGAAGGAATAGCCCGAGATCCACAGTTCGGTGGAATTCGGATTGACCATCTGCATCCAGTCGAGGGCTGCTGCTGCATCGGAAATCTCGCCGATACCGCCGTCATAACGGCCCTGGGAGCGGCCCACGCCACGCGAATTGTAGCGCATGACCGAGAAGCCCATCTTCTCGAAGCTGCGATACATCGTGTAGGTGATGCGGTTGTTCATGGTGCCGCCGTGGAGCGGATGGGGATGCAGCACCAGGGCAAGCGGAGCGTTGGGTTCGCTGGAGTGGTGGTAACGACCCTCAAGCCGGCCGTCTGGGCCGGCGAACATCACTTCAGGCATAATACTCTCGCGCTGTGTCAGGCAGGATTGGAACTCTGCCGTCCGGTGATGCTGTGTATATCGATTCGCAAAAGCCGATTTCCACCAAAATCGACACGGCATTGCGATTTCCGCCCGTTTGCCCAATCTGGAAAACATGATGACCGCGCCTCTGACCCACTCCGGGACGACCTATCTGGATGCCAATGCCACCGAGCCGCTGCGCCCCTGTGCGAAGGAGGCGGCGCTGGAGGGGATGATGCTGTCCGGCAATCCGTCTTCGGTGCATGCGCAGGGACGTGAGGCGCGGCGGTTTCTTGAAGAGGCGCGCAGCCGGGTGGCAGCGGGTTTCGGGCGGATTTCCGGCGCCTGCGTGTTTACGTCCGGGGCAACGGAAGCCGATGCGATGGCTGTTCACGCCTTTGGGCAGGGACGCCGGATTTTCGTTGGGTCTACGGAACATGATGCCATTCTCAAGGCCGCGCCGGACGCTGAAATCCTGCCGGTGAACAGGGACGGGATTGGGGAGGTGGAGCATCTGCGCGCGAGGCGGCGGGAAGGTGGGCCGGCGCGGGTTTGTGTGATGTCCGCGAATAACGAGACGGGAGTGCATTCGCCGCTGGAGGACGTGCTGGCGGTCTGCCGCGACTCGGGGGCGCATCTGCATGTCGATGCCGTGCAGAGCGCGGGGCGGGTGCCGTTCGCGCTGGGCGGATGCAGTGTTGCGGTGTCGGGGCACAAGATGGGCGGTCCGAAAGGGGCCGGTGCGCTCCTGATGGCGGAAGACGAACCCATGGATGCGCTGGTGGCGGGTGGTGGGCTGGGACGGGGGCGGCGGGGGGGGCCGCCGGCTCGGCCGGGCCGTCTGGGCATGGCGGCGGGGTTTGCTGCGGCGCGGGGGCCGG